>NZ_AHMM02000024.1:0-300000 GCF_000243675.2 Leptospira inadai serovar Lyme str. 10
GTCTCTATAGGTTCCTCCGATTTAAGTTTCTTGTATACGTATTTCTATAACGTATGATTCCTAGGTTCGTTTCCGGCGCAGAGAACAGAACAGAACAGAACAGAACAGAACAGAACAGAACAGAACAGAACAGAACAGAACAGAACAGAACAGAACAGAACAGAACAGAACAGAACAGAACAGAACAGAACAGAACAGAACAGATAATTATTCCTATTACCCTGACAACAATTTTTTTAAAAACGAATTATGTTGGAGCGAGGTGTTACTGGATTTTCGGGGATCGTCAGCAATTTTGTGTAAATGACGATTTTTAAAAAGATTCCTATGTTAGAATGGATCTTTCCTCTGCCCCAGAGGGTTTCCAACTAGTAGTAGCTTCTGTCTAGCGTGAGCAAAGCGAACGCGTCTGTCCTCAGTCTTCTGTCCTCTGAAAACGAATTATGTTGGAGCGAGGTGTTACTGGATTTTCGGGGATCGTCAGCAATTTTGTGTAAATGACGATTTTTAAAAAGATTCCTATGTTAGAATGGATCTTTCCTCTGCCTCAGAGGGTTTCCAACTAGTAGTAGCTTCTGTCTAGCGTGAGCAAAGCGAACGCGTCTGTCCTCAGTCTTCTGTCCTCTGAAAACGAATTATGTTGGAGCGAGGTGTTACTGGATTTTCGGGGATCGTCAGCAATTTTGTGTAAATGACGATTTTTAAAAAGATTCCTATGTTAGAATGGATCTTTCCTCTGCCTCAGAGGGTTTCCAACTAGTAGTAGCTTCTGTCTAGCGTGAGCAAAGCGAACGCGTCTGTCCTCAGTCTTCTGTCCTCTGAAAACGAATTATGTTGGAGCGAGGTGTTACTGGATTTTCGGTGAGCGTCAGCAATTTTGTGTAAATGACGATTTTTAAAAAGATTCCTATGTTAGGAATGGATCTTTCCTCTGCCTCAGAGGGTTTCCAACTAGTAGTAGCTTCTGTCTAGCGTGAGCAAAGCGAACGCGTCTGTCCTCAGTCTTCTGTCCTCTGAAAGCGAGCCCTTACTTGCAAGAACCGTTAAATTCGAACGCCCCTATCGAATAACCATATGCTCCTGCCGGAATAAAAGACGGAGCTGTCACGACAATATTTTGGGTTCGAGCGTGCCCCTGTATATCCGTAGCGGTAAACGGCGTAAGTATGTTGTCGTTGATTCCTCCGTATACGGAATAGCAAGAGGAATTGGAACTCAACATAAACGCATGATATACATCCGTCGCCGCGACAAAGCCGGGGGGGCGCGCGTAGTTTTGCGATC
Organism: Leptospira inadai serovar Lyme str. 10; assembly: GCF_000243675.2. NCBI lineage: Bacteria > Pseudomonadati > Spirochaetota > Leptospiria > Leptospirales > Leptospiraceae > Leptospira > Leptospira inadai. Next base: position 1,285 of record NZ_AHMM02000024.1, read on the forward strand.
CTGCTCCTGCTCCGGATAAATAGGTAGGAACTCCACAAGCGGTCGAACTAAGACCTCCGATAATTCCTCCGGGGCAAATAGAGGAATAGGAAGAGGGGGTCCCCGCTTCGTACGCTAGGGTGGAGCAGCCGTAAAAATTATTTCCCTGGATGGAAGACGCGGCGTTCACGGTGCTAGCATGATATAGACAGGTAAAGCCGGGGCTAGGAGTAAGCAATTGATTATTTAGTAACCGCACTTGAGACGATACCATATTGTAACGAATCGCATTCGAGTTGGTCGAAGTCCCGTTTCCGGCATAGATGCTGTTTCCAAGAATGGAGAGATTATTCGTGGAAGTGTTGCTCGCCTGGATGAAAATTCCTAAGAAGTTGGAAGCGCTGACGCTCGGGTCGATGTATGCAAGAGGATTGATCGTATTTGAATTGATCACCAACGTGTTTGCCGCGGTCATATTCCGTATATCGATTCCGGTCGAATAGTTGGTCGGGAAGACCGCACCTACCGAATTATAACCGCTGATCTGATTCCAAGTTACGATTCCGGAAGAGGCATCGGCCACGAGTCCTGCGGAGGAAGCGCCTCCACTGCCTCCGTAAATCGTATTGTATTCGACGATCGTATTATTACTGTTTACCATCTGGATCCCGGATAAAAGTCCTCCCGCCGATCCCGGTTGTCCGCCTACGATCGTGTTTTGAAAGATGTACAATAAACCGGGGCTGGGAATCGAACCGTTTATGAAAATTCCCGTCGTATACGCTTTTGTGGGATCTGAAGATCCGATGATGCCGAAGCCGGAAATTTTTACGACTTCGTTTGCGGTTAAGGCTCCGAGTGAAACGGTGATCGGAGTGCAGGGTGTCGCATAGGCTAAACCGCAGGCGCCGGTCCCATCATTGATGATCGTTTGGTATTTTGAAGGCGATCTCTTTCCGAAGCCCGGGGCGTATCCTCCCATAATCGAAGTTTTCTGAGAAAGAACGATCGGGGTTGAGACGGTGTACGTCCCTTTCGATACGAAAACATGGCAGGAAGTCGCCGCGCAATTGGTTACTCCTTGCTGGATCGTTGCACAGGGCGCCGCAGGTGTCGAACAGGCCGGTGCGGCCGCATCGACTCCGGTGGGAGAAACGTAATATCGGTTTCCCACAAGGGAATAATTCGCCTGTAAGGGAGCTCCTTCTAATAGCGCATTTCCTCCCGCATCGGTGCATCCGGTAATTTTTAAGTACACATTTAAAGGGGGATTCAGAGTGGGACTATAACTTCCCGTATTCGGAGTGATCGTAAGCACATTGCCTAGAACCGTCATCGTCGCGTACGGGCCTAAATTGGTGGGGTTAGCGGCAACGGTCGCATCGAGAACGCAACTTGCAGCGGCAGGGTTTTCGGATAACGTAATGTTAATCGTATCGGTTACTAGAATCGCGGTGTTATCGGCGGGTGAGAACAGAGTAGGGCTAAAGCAATTTAAGATGGCCGCAGAAGGAGCGGCGCCGTTTACCGTTCCGGTGTTCGACGGTGCTGCACGAAAAACGCAGGTTTGGTCGGGCAAGGGTTGAAAGATATTTATGGCGAAAGATTGCTGGTCTGCGATCGTCGTCGCGAATTGGTACGTTCCATTGTTTGTGATCGACAACTGATCCGTTCCGTTATCGGAAAGGATCAGAGTATCGGTATTACCTGTGGCGATTCCGATCACGGTTACGCTGATCGGGTAAAATGCGACTCCGCATTGGACCTGTACGACGGTTGAAGGAAAGAGGACCTGGCTATTAGGATTTACGATCTGGCAAATAACCTGGGGAGTTACTGCAGGTTGAGTCGTGATGCTTAACGCGTAATTCGTACCGGGGAGCTGTTTGATCGGAAACGACTGAATTCCGTTACTGTTGAAGGTCAGAACTTCTCCTAGGGAATCACCTACGCTTACGCTAGCAAGAGCCGGCAGCCCTGAAACCTGCACTTGGATCGGAAGGGGAGTGTTTACGCTTGTGCTCAATTGGGAAAAGATCAGAAAGTCTAGGGAGCCCGAACTAGGTCCTTGGTAGCATCCCATTCCGAAAAACGAGACGCAGAAGATCGTAATGAGAATTTTTTTATACATCTCTGTCTTACATTCTTTTGATCGTGCTTACGCACGGAATGGCGCCGACTTTCCGTCAACACGGTTCTCTCTCGATTTTAAGCGAGGTTCCTTAACGGATACGATTCTAGGAACAGTTGTAAAAATCGAGTTATTCATTTAACAGAAAAAAATCCGCAGGATCGATCGAATCGACCCTGAAAATCGAAGTATTAAAAGACGGGAAAAATTCCTCTATTTCCGATATGTGTTCATAAGCTCACGAAATTTTCAAATCGGTGTAAAATCCGTGTATAATATTTCGTCTAAACTCGGAAACTCTCCCGGATTCTCTCCGCCTATATTTCGTCCGATCAATAATTTATAAACAAAGAATCCTGGAATTGCAAGTAGGATTTTAAACGGAATTTCCTGCCAAGAAACGGGGGCCGTTTAAAGGTATACCGCCTGAGGCAGACGTTGAAATTCAATCCTTCAATTTTTTACGCACTTCCGCTAAGGCCAGCGCTTCGCATTGTTCAAAGGACAAGTTTGCCGGAAATCGAATGTTCGAGAGAACTTGTAAGCCGAAATTTCCGAATTCGGTTTTGATCCATTTTCTCACCTGCGTTGCGGTTTCGAGATCTCTCTTGGAGCCGGGAGTTCGGGATACGATATATTGCAATAATTCTTGGATGCCCCGCTTTGTCTTTACGCTGGTCATAAAGACGGGCGGTATGGCTCCTCCGGGAGTGAGGTCCCGCAAAAATTCGAGAGTATTCGTCAATGTATGATAGCTGGCCATCGCCAAGGATTCCTCGTCGCATTTATTCAAGATAAAGGCGTTCGGGACTTCCATGATGCCGCTTTTCATAAATTGAATTTGATCTCCGCCGAGAGGAACGAGAACTAAAAAGGATACGTCCGCTAACTTGGACACTTCGATCTCATTTTGCCCGATGCCTACGGTCTCCACAAAAACGAAATCGAAAAAGCAACGTAAAAGGCGGATAACGTGATACGTATAAGGATTGACTCCGCCCAATTCTAATTGACTAGGTTGGGACCGGAAATAAAGCCTCTTTTCTCTGGGAGGAAGAGAAAGCCGGGTCCTATCTCCTAGGAGGGACCCGCCGCTGATATGGCTGGACGGATCTATCGCGACGATCGCCATTTTCTTTTCCGGAAACGCCTTCAGGAATTCCGTGGAGAATTCTCCCAATAAGGAGGATTTTCCCGCTCCGGGTGTCCCGGTTAAGCCTATGGTCAGGGCTTTTTTTTCGGTGAAGCCTTGCTCTTCCAACTTTTGAAAAAGTATTTTACGAAATTCGAATGAATCCGGCTTCTCTAATTCGGTGATCAGCTTCGCCAGAGGAAATTTCTCTCCCGAAGCGGCTTCCTGAATTAAATTTTCGAGTTCTACAGAGGTGTACCGCACCGCCATAGTTTAGGCGGCGACGGGAGCCTTGGAAAGAATATCGATGATACGTTCCATAACGTCCATTAGATCGTAATCTTTCGGCGTAAATATCGCTTTGACACCGATTTTGGTGAGCGCTTCAAAATCGGACTGAGGAATGATTCCGCCGAAGACCACCGGAATATCCGCTTTATAATGCTTTAATTCTTCAAAGATCTGTCGAGCCAACTCCACATGAGATCCCGATAGAATGGATACGCCGATAACATTCGCGTTTTCCTCCACGGCAGACTGAACTATATCCTCCGGAGTCAGACGAATTCCGGAATAGATCACGTCGAATCCGGCATGCTTCGCGGAGACTGCGATCATTTCGGCGCCGTTGGAATGTCCGTCTAATCCCGGTTTGCCGACGACGATTTTCGGACGAGCGCCGGTATCTTTCAGGAACTTTTCCACTTTGGAACGGACACGAGTCACCTTATCCGTTTCCAGATTTAATTTCTGTCCCTCTACGCCGGTAGCCGGTCTGTATTCTCCGAACACTTTCCGCAATACGTCGGCCCATTCTCCCGTAGAAACCAAGGCTTTTGCACACTCGATGGAGGCATACATTAGGTTTTTACCGTTCTTAGCATCCTCTTCCAATCTTGTTAAAGATTCGGCGACTCTTTTAGGATCACGTTTCGCTTTTACGTCCGCCAATACTTTAAGAGTTTGTTCCGCCGATTTCGGATCCACTTTAAAGACGCCTCCATCGGAATCGTTCGTAAGAGGTGAGGGAGTTCCCTCCTGCCATTTGTTTTTTCCTACGATGATGAGTTCGTTATTATTAATTTTAGCGAGTCTCTCCGCCTGTGATTTAACGAGTTGAGTCTTCATATACCCGTTATCAATCGCTTTGATTGCGCCGCCCATCTCTTTGATTTTTTCGATTTCCTTCGTTGCATTCTCGATCAATTCCTTGACCTTGCTTGCTACGACCGTCGATCCTTCGAACAAGTCGGGATATTCCAAAAGATCGGTTTCGTACGCGAGCACCTGCTGCAAACGAAGAGACCATTGTTGGTCCCAAGGGCGGGGGAGGGAGAGCGCCTCATTCCAAGCAGGAAGTTGGAGAGCGCGACAACGAGCGTCCTTGCTTAGAGTCACACCGAGAGCTTCGATTAGAATTCTCCAGGCGTTATTTTCCGGTTGCTCTTCCGTTAAACCTAGGGAGTTCACTTGCACTCCGTAACGAAAACGACGGAATTTCTCGTTCTTCACCTCGTAGTTCTGCGCAGTGATCCGGTCCCACATTTCCGTGAAGGCGCGCATTTTGCACATTTCCTCGATAAAGCGGATCCCGGCGTTTACGAAAAAGGAAATTCGTCCGACGCATTGCTCGAATTCCTCGTGAGTAAAACAATTTCTATCTTTGATTGCGTCCAGTATCGCGATGGCTGTGGCGAGAGCAAATGCGAGTTCTTGAACCGGAGTGGCTCCGGCTTCCTGCAAATGATAGGAACAGATATTGGAAGGGTTCCATTTCGGAATTTTCTTCAGGCAATATTCGTACATGTCCACGATGATTCGAATCGAATGCTCGGGCGGGAATATGTATGTTCCTCTCGCAAGATATTCCTTGATTATGTCGTTTTGCGTCGTGCCCTGAAGTTTGGTGACGTCCTCGCCTCTTTCTTCCGCCAAAGCTACGTAAAGCGATAATAACCACATTGAAGTACCGTTGATCGTCATCGAAGTATTCATCTCTTCGATCGGAATTTGGTCGAATAAGATTCGGAAGTCTTCTAAAGTGTTGATGGGAACTCCCACTTTACCGATTTCAGGTCTCGCGATCGGATGATCCGAGCTATAGCCACATTGTGTCGGGAGGTCAAAAGCGATGGAAAGTCCGGTTTGGCCTTTCGAAAGGTTTTCGCGGAAAAGCTCGTTGGATTCCTTTGCATTCGTATGTCCGGCGTAGGTTCTGAAAATCCAAGCCGGTTCCTTACTAGGGTTCCCACTTTTATCGTAAAGGATATGATCTTTTCTTTCCATCTTTGAGTCCTCGGGGAATATGCCTCTTAGTTTAGTTCAAAATGTGTTGGTATAATTTCACCTAAATTTTTAACGTTGTTTCGAAATCCGGAAGAACGAAAATACCGTAAAGATGGACTTGGAACGAAACAGAAAAGCAAATCCCTTCCTTATTTTGGTCTCGGTCCTTTTTCTCACCGGACTTTTGACGATTCTCTATTCTTGGCACGGAGAGCCCGGCAACGGGGAATCATATCGGATCTTAGCGGAACTTCGGTCTTTACAAGAAGACGGAAGATTTCTTTCCCCTCACGAACCGCTGGCGTTTCTTTTGCTTTCCCTATGGAAGTCCGTCCTAAGTTTGAATTATATCCCGGCATACATATCTTTTGGCGCTTTTTTTCTGAGTGTTGCAGTCCATCTCTGCGCCTATTTGCTCGAGAGGGAAACCTGGAAACTCAACCAATATTTGCTCTGTTACCTTGCGGCGTTAAATCCAATGGTATACGGAGTTCCGTTTCATCATCTACCCGAATTAGTCAGTCTTAGTTTTTTACTTTTGCTTTTTCTATCCTTTCGGATGGAAACGGTAGTCGATCTACTCATTCTAGTATCCTGTACTTTGCTCGGATTATTCTCGCATTTTACCTTCTTTCTGGTCGGCTTTACGATTTTCGTAATTAAGGCCGGCACGGTCGGACTGAGAGAGAAAAAGAAAAACCAGTCCGTCTTTTTTAAGCGAAGAAATATACCGAAATTGTTTCTTTTCGGTTATCTATCGATCTTTGTCGTTACGGTAATACTTTTAGGTAATCTGGATTTTTACGGAAAACAATCGTTTGCGTATATGGGTCGGCAGGCGTGGAGCTATTTATTAGGTTTCGGAACTTTCGTTTTCATTTTGGGAGCGGGAACGTTTCTGCTTCGTTCCGAGAAGGAATTGAATTCGCTTCCGGCATCGATTGCGATTTTTTTTCTCCTCGCGACGTCCGGGTATTTTACGGTTCGTCCGATCGTAAGTTTGGATTCCGTAAAGCTAAATTCATTATCCAAAGATATCGTTTCGTTACGGGGAAGGGGAGTTCTCGATGCCAATCAAAGAATATTCGTAAACGGTGATACTGCCGCGTACGTGTACTTTTATACGAAGCAAAGGTTATCCTTCCAAGAGAGGGACGGTTTTTCCGATCACGACTATATTCTAATTTCGGAAATTTGGCCGGTAGACCGAAAATTGCTGCAACGAGAAGTGAAGTCCAAATCCGCTCAGTACCTATTCGTTTCGGGTGATCGCATTTTGATCAACGGTCTCTTGTGGAAGAGAATACAAAACGACCCAAGCCTAAAAACCTTGAAGCATAAATCCATAGTCGCCAAGCAAGAATTGGAAAGCGACTCGGGCTATGATCGCTTTCGCGCATTTTTGACCGAGACAATGACTTCTTCGAAGACTCCTCGGTCATGATCTCGGGAAGGAAGGGTAAAAAAGACAGCGATTACATCGCCTACGGAGCCAACGGTCAACCGTTCGAAAAATCTTATTGGAAGGAAATCTATGGAACGGGGGTGGACGTAGACGCTTCGTTTAACGCAAGGGAACATGCGAAATATATTAAGTCCTTGATGGAATTGATGCAGATTCCCGTTTATAGCCTGGCCGACTTCGGTTTCGGAAAAGCCTTACTCCTGAAGGAAATGGCAAAAGCCTTTCAACCCGGTAGAATTTTCGGGATCGATCCTTCCGAAGAGATGATCGACGCGATCGGATCGCAAAAATGGATTCGAGGTTATAACCTTTCCTTTTTACATAGCACGATTCAAGAGATGGATCCGAAATATTTTACGGGAGCTCCCTTTGATCTGGGAATTTGTAATTCCGTCGTTCAATATATAGAGAAGGGCGAGCTAAAAGGAGTATTCGGGAAACTCCACTCGATCGTTCGTTATCTGTATTTTACGGTACCGACTAAGAACGACTATGCGCGAATGAAAAAAGAAATTTACTTTTCCGATCCTTTTGCACACGAACGAAACAAAGAATTTTACGAAAAATTGATTCGTCCGTATTTCAGGCGAGTCGCTTTCAATCTCCTGGAAAGTAGAATCGTGCAGAATTCGCAGTTTAGCGACGAATTCTTTTCCGATCCTTGAAACTTCGGATGACCTGCTGGGAATGAACTTTGACCGGGTTTTTCCTCCGCCAAAGTGTTTGATACGGCAACGGAGCAAGTAAAGAATGCGGGAGGTCCTTGAGTCGCGATAACTTATGTAGGACCGTATTCAGAGGATCCGGCTGAATCGATTTTTGCGCTTCGATCAATTTCTTTCGAATAAAGTGTCGAACCTAGGGTCATTTAAGCCGGGGAGCAACGACTCCGGCGATAGCATTAATTTTTTTTTGAACTAGCCTGCGGAGATCCGTTATTTTGAAAGAGGCTCGTCCGATAATGGAATCAAACGGAACATCCTCCTCCATTTTTCGCAAACTATTTCGGATCCATTTCAAATCGTTCATATCCGAGATTTTTCCCGATTGTATCAGGATCCGAACCGTATCAAATTCGAATTTCCTTAAATGGATTCGGATCAAGAACGGCACCGGGACTCTGGATATCAGCCTAGCCCAAGGGCTGTTCGGATTCATTTGAGGCTCGACGGACGTCATGCTCACTAAAACGCGATCGTCGCTCGGAAACGAGGAATATTCTATTTTGTTAATTGGTTCTGGAATGTCAATTTCCGTCGGTTCTTTCACCTCGACCCTTTCGATAATACTAGTTAGAATTTCTTTTCGACGAGTATCTTCGTAGTCGAAGGGAAACGAATTAAGAACTCTTTGGAATTCTTGGAGCATGACCGTTACATTGACATATCGCCCCAAAAGAGTATTATTATGTTCTCTGATTTTCGGAAATAGCTCTCTCGTAATTAAAAACGGCGATTTCTTTTTGAAAAATGTCGCTTCGTATATCTGCTCTAATTTTTTTTCCGCGTAAGATCTGATTTCACTTACGATCTTAGAATCTGCGTAGATATAGGCATCCACGCCCATATCTTGATTTTTAATTCCGGAATGAGGGTCCGGCAAAACGACTTTAATTATAAAAATATACTTAGCGTCGCGTAGAATTTCTAGGATTTTCCGGACTCTATTCGCATCTTGATAGATAAGAGCACTCGCTTCCCGAATAAAAGTATCGGAATAGGGAATTACATCTTCCTTTTGCAGATGAATTCTCTTAATCTCCTCCGTTAATTCCAGAGCATGTTTAATGTCTTCTTCCAATTTCTCACTATCCTATCTGCGAAGCGGACTTAATAAAGGTTCTTAAAATTGCCTTTTTGGCATTCGCGTGTTAGAATATATTGATGCAATGATGGATAGTTCTTACGGTATTAAAATCCCTAGGTCGCATCTCTTGTCATAGAGCTCGTAAAATACACCTAATCCATGTAATATTATAAACAATCGGTCAACGCTATTTTATCGGAAGTAATTAGATAAAAATTCGAATTACGTTGATTTTGCGATCTCGAAATTAACCGAACCATTCGATTAAAATAAAGCAACACGTTCTATTATAACGGTAAAATCGAGATTTACTCCGTATATCCGGATCCGTTCGGAATTTTTTGCCGAAACAGAATAACTCATCGATAGTAGCAATTTTAGAATTGTGCTTATGAAAATCCTAGGAACATACTCTTAATAAAATCTCGAGTCGCTACATAGAATCTCGACTCTTTGACAAGCGGGATGACTTTAACGGAACTTTCGCACCTCGGATGAGAACGAATCCGTCTACGAGCTGAAACGGATTAAATTATCGATTCGGATGAATCCATTACTTTTATCGATACGCAACAGGAGTCTTTACGGCAAACAAGGATCCAAAAAGAGCGGGGGTCAAAACGGCCGCTACTTCTGGGAATTACAAAAAGAATTAACCTCAAACGATAACGGAACTTCCGTAAACTTTTTAGAGGAATCTACGAAAAAAGTGATTCGATTTAATAGCGAACTTGAACTGGATTTGATAGAATACTACGGATTCGATTATAGAAAGAAATTGAACATCGACTCGATCTTAAAATGATTCGCCTAATATAAATTCGTGTCTCATATCATTCCACCGTATCTCTCGCAAACAGCAAAAGACTTTACTTAAAGTAAATCCGACTGAAACGAGAGCTACGCAACCGAGTCGTGATGACTAGCTTGGATTAGATAGTGAAGCATTTCTTTTCTCAATTCGTTATAAGACGGGTTTCCTATTCTTATTCGTCCAACGTTAAACTTAAAGCGATAACTCGATCAGGCAGAGAGATCTCGGACGTGAATTTAATTCCAATAATATAATTAATCGAGTCGAGGTCGTTAGGCTTTTCATTTCTGATTACGATCCCTTCAAAATCCAGCTCACCGAATACTTGTCCGGTTATTTTTCCCGAGACTGGCGACCCGACGGGAAGAGGCGCGTTCGAGTCGTTCCGCACTAAAATTCCCATTCCGATCTCGGAGAGATTCGCGACTAATCCGGATACGGATAGATCGCCGCAAATGAGCATCGCGGATAGCTCCGACAGCTCTTTCGAAATTAGTCGCTCACGTTCCCTTTTATATTTCATGTCAGTAATGCGGTCCTCGAAATATCGTATTTATCGAATTGCAAACAGTTTCAATTATGCATTTCGTTTCCGTTTAAAGCAGTCCGATGTCGCTTAATGCTGAATGATATCTTGAAATCATTTTTTATCAAAAGAAAATTATTTCCAAAGTACGGATTCGATTATTTTTCCGGATGGTTTGTGCGCTATACAAACTATGAAAATAGACTATATTTGCCATCTTTATGTTGATCAAAGGGCAAACTCTGAAACGTAATAGAGAAGGAGTTTTATAGCGAAGTTTGATCAATTCTAACTGGAGAGGGAACCGCGGCATTTATTTTGGGACTCGTGTTTGTTCGATAATTCCTTTCGTTTGAAAGGTTAGATCTTTTCGGGTTCTAGTTTTCATCATGAACGTTCTTTGAAGAAAATAACCTCTTTAAATACAGCAGGGCTATTATCGAGAAAACCAATCCGATACTCTGGACGAAAAATTGGAATATGCTATCCATGAGCGGATCCTCCGAATCTAATATAGGCTAAAGTAGTTAGAATTCTTATTCATTGTCGGTAAACGATTCCCGCCAAATGATTTCCTCTGATTTCATTTAACAGGCGTAAGCTTCTAGTTTTTCAATTTTTCCTGGATTTTAACTATTTGAGAGATTTACTTCCTCGATTTCGGCTTTCCACAAACTGATTCACATGTATTAAACTCCAAAATTTCCGTAAGGGGATAGGGCCGGATTGCTTACTCTTTTTAGCGAAGTGAACTTTAAAATATTCCCGGCCTTAGTTAGTCGTCTTAGCGAATACAGATAAGGTTAAGATCTAAGCGCAGGAAAGTCCGCAATATACGAACCGGGCCAGCTTAGTAATACGTCCATTAAAAGGAGGCGGAAATCGGAAACATTCAACCGCGGAATTCGTCCGGGATTCGATAGTTTTTTGGGAATCGCTTCAGATGCTCATACGAATATTCGTAATTCGAGATGGAACCGAACTGACCCGACAATAACTTCTACGAAACACGCTTATTTAATATTTTTAAATACTCTTTTCGAAGAGCGACCAAGTTGGATTCCAATCGTTTCCTGTTTAGGTCCTGTCCGCTTTCAAGCTTGAATTCAAGACCCAAATATAAAGTGTTGGAGTTTTCGTAGGCGGTCCATCGAACGACGCCGGTTATCGGAATACCTCCCTGCCCGCGAAAAACTATATCAAACTGCAGTTCTTTTCTTTTCGAAAGTTTCTCGGAGATAGATAGATCGTCGATTCTTAAGCGTATCCCGGAAGTGGAAATATCCATTATTTTAAAATGGTTGGTAATTTTCGTCGAATTAGAGCTTAAAATTAAATTAGTAATTTCTTGAGACAATGATTCTATATTCGAAAGGTCGTCGGGAGTATATTGGATCGATTTGCTGCGCATTTGGATAAATCCGATCGAGACGGGGATTCCGTCATCGTTCGGGTATAGAATTGGGGCGATTATTTCCGAAAGAATTCCGTTCGCTCTGTATTCCCGAATTCTTGATAGAATATCTGCCTCGGCATTCGGTCTGAGGTCTTTAAGAGAAATGCATTCAGAGCGAAAACAACTGGGATCGGAAGTATCCGCGATGAATAGAGATTTTTGACTCTTCTTTACCGCTTCAAATTTGCCGTTTTGTCCCCCCCTAAAAATGTCTATCACGACATCGCCTAGGTTTGTATTTTGGAGGATTCTTTTATACTTATCGAAGCTTTCAAATACGATATTCGGTAATGCAAACTTAGTTTTGTCGATAATCGATCTATGGCAAAGGATATTGGTCACATAGGCAATTTCCATAGGCATGGGAAGGCGCTCAAGATTGCGCCCTTTTTTAGCTATACATAAACTTTCTAGCTTAAATATGCAATTTCCGTTATTTAACCGTTCTGTAAATACGCAATTTATTTCTATGTAAGCCGCCAGCATCCGGAAGAAAGCGATTCGATTTCCTTGAAGGGGGTTGAATGTCTCAGGCACCTTTAAGACCAGGCGATTCCCGCCTTCCAATGCTTTTATTATCCTGACCTCTTGGGTAAAAGGGGGAGTTTTTACGAACATTCTCTGATCCAAAAGATGCTGTTTTATTACCTGCAACTTTTGATGTTGGTCTAAAATAAATTCCATGTTTCTAATGGACTTTTCTTCGTAGTTCATCGGATTTCGACCTCAAGAGTAGCTTCGTCTATATTTCAATTGACGAAGGATTGACCGAAAATCCGCACTTCGAATCCTTCCTTATTTTTTCAACGGTTAGATTTTCAATGCTCCCTTTAGGGATGAGATAAAACGACAAAACGGCGCTAAATGTCGTTTATCAATAAATTATTCACATATTTTAGACATTAAGGATTACTGATTAATGCTCGAATCGGTCCGGTGAGTCGATGCTACGGAGAACCCACGACAATTTGAAATATGGATTTAGAGTGAAATTGCGATCGTTACTTCATTTCCCTACATTATGCGGATTGAATCCTGTCGAAAACTCCCAATGATTCGTGTGATAGGGCGTTATTCATTGGTTCGATTTGCTATAAAAACATGTAATTTTTAACGGAAGGCATCCCTCTTTCAAATGAGAATTAAACTCACGAATTAACGTAATTAAATTGTAATAATTACGTTATAAAAACGAAATAATTTTATGAAGCAGAAAATTCTCTATTGTTAATTTAACAACTAGGTATAAAATCCTTCGGTATCGCCGATTGGAGGTGAGTACCATGTTTATGAAATCACGAAGAATGTTAGCAATCCTTGCGGTCATTGCTTTAGTGACATCGGTAAGCGTAATGAAAGCGGATCCTCAACTCGATCTAAGCGGAACGTACAAAGCGAACGGCATAAATCCGAACGGAACCAGATACAAAGGAACGGTCGTTTTTAAGAAAAACGATATCGGGAGCTATGATGTAGTTTGGTCCGTAGGTATTCGACTAGAAGGAACGGCAATGTTAGACGGTGACACTGTCAGTGCGGACTGGGGAGATAGCAGTCCCATCGTTTATACCGTAAGAGAAGGAGGGAGGGTTTTAGACGGAGTTTGGGCCCACGGCAACGGGTTAGAGATTCTTACTCGATAAGCTTTTCGCCAGGGAGACGAAGGGCGACTTGAAACGGTCCTCCTTCGTCTTTTCCTTTAAAATGGAAAGAGAGCTGTAAAACCAAAAACCGTAATATGAATCGAAATACGGCCTTTACTTACGAGATAGTATGATTCGTTTAACGCGATAAGAATCTCCTTTCTCTTCCAGGAGAGAATCTTCTAAGAGAGAACGGAAGGCCCTGCTTATGGATTCGGGAGTCGTTCCTAATAATAATGCAAGTTGCTGCTTAGTAATCGGGAGCGAGATGAATTCTTCTTCGGCGCCCGACTCACGTAAGAAACTAAGTATTCTATCCTTCACCGATAAGAAAAGGTTCTCCATCATTTTCTTTCTGAAATAATTCAAATGCTCTACGGTTAGAGCGGAAAACAGGAACAGTGCTCTGGTATTTTGCAGTAAGAAAGAGGTAAATTCATCCTTCGGGTAGTATAGTAACTCGCCTTCCTGCAGCGCTTCGCAAAACGCAGGGTAATTGCAAGTTTCCCTCATATAAAATATAGGATGAGCGGCTATCACCTCGCCGACCGAGAAAATCCGAAGAATTGCTTCTCGCCCGTCGGAGTTTAGGCAATACACTTTGAAAATACCCGATGAAACCGTAAAAAATCCGCGATAAAGATCTTTCTCGCTAAAGATTAATTCGCCTTTTTTATATTTTCTTTTAATCTCTAACGATTCGAGCTGGGAGGAATACTCTTGGCGGATCGTCTTCCAATGATTAGCGCTACTGGATTTGATTTCGGTTGAAGTTTGCATGTGTCGGTTGTATAAAAACCAATTAGGAAGAGTGGTCGTTTAAAAACACCTTAAGAACTTCCTATTTGTATTGATGCAAATCAAGAATAAAACCTCAAAATTTCATTTTAATCCACGCGACTCTGTTCTTTTATCGGCTTTTCGATTGGAAGCAGGGTCAAAACGGAAGGTATTCTCGCTAAGGTTTAGACCCGACATTCTTTCAAGAAAGGAAAACGTCTTATCGCGGATAACTATATCCAAGAGTTTCGGAAATTTTCTTCTGAAATTCCCAAGCCGATTCGAAAAATTGCGTCGCCTTCAACGAATCGATTGCAAATCAGTTAGGTAGAGGGGCAGGCTTCTCGTCCGGTCTAGGTTGAATTAAAATATTAGTATATTCTAAAAAAAAAATAAGAAAGGATAAGTTCCAAAATAAAGCGGATAAAATATACGCCTCTTGGTTGCGACCGAATAATGGTAGAAATCCGCGAGCGAGCACCGTTAAATTTATGAATACATATCCCAGGATCGTGAGTTTAGACGCGCGAATCGGTCGTCCTGTATGCCCGAGAGAGACTCGCGTGAGCATTCCGTATATGAATACTCCGATTGCCCCGGTCGTGAGAATGTGATAGGCGGGGGAGTTCGAACCGAACCCGAAGCGCGAAAATGCATACGTTAGAAGCCCTATGACGAGCCAAAAGTAACCCGAATGCAAAATGAATAGAATAGGAATCCGTATCGACTTCCAAGGCTTCCAGTATAACCAACGAACGGCATTTAATACGGCGTAAATAAAACAAAAACTTCCGGATAGTGAAAGCCGATTAGGAAACCAAAATTCGAGAAATTCCTCGAGTAATAATAGGATACCGAAATACTGAATTGTTTGCTCTAACCTCCGGAATTTTTGAGGAAAGGCCATCTGAATCGCGACGGATGTAAAAAAGGGAATAATCCTTCCTGCTATAATAATGATAATAAAGAGTATTACAAAAATGGAAATATGTATTAAATGCAGGATTAAATAGGAAGGGATTACTTCGATAATGGAGAAAATCACGGTTGCGTGAATTAAGCAGAACACTCCAAAGATAAACGCTATGATTCGATTGTGTTCCTGCCCTCGTTTCAGAAGAGCAGGCAACAAATAGTAAAGCGCTACTATATCGCAAAGCATATCGGCCGAGAATGAGAGCCTAGAAAAACATGAGTTCGAGAGAAATCCGAATCTTCCGAAGAGCCAGAGCAGAAATAAGACGATTAGTCTATTTTCCTTTAATAGTACGGTTTTCGTCCAATTCTGAGCTGCAGTAAAAAGAAAACCGAGAATTGCTGCTCGCGCAAAACCGAAAACCATCTCGTACATATGAAATTGGATGCTTACGGTCGTGTAAGGCGGTGAAAAACTATAAAAATGAAATAATATCCAAACTAAGATGGCGAACATAGCATGAAGCCCCGTTCCCAGAAAAAAAGGGCGGAAAGCGAACGTCCAAATACTCGCTTTGGAATCGAAAAGCATATTCATTTGTCGATCATACGAAAATTTGATTTGAACGTCTTTGATCTCCATCAAATGGCCACGGATTTTATACGGCCTGCATATATATCTTATCGGGGCTTTTTCAAACGGATCAATGAGCGCGAATCACAATGAATTCTTAATATATCAGTCAATTCTTCCATTGCAGCGAAAATGTTTACGATAGTTCAAAGATATTCGATTATGCTTTTAAATATCTGAAAATTCTTTTCGTGCTGATTCGCAAAAAGCCTTCATGCATTTGTATTATAACTAGGCTTTGTTTAGAGTTTTGATAAATTACCTATTTAATATAGGCTAAAAGTATTATATTCACCGAGAATCGGGAAGAAATTTCATGACAAATCGGTGATGCAATGCCGGTTTTTTCGTTGCAAATAATTAATTATGTTCTAAATAATTAATTATGTCACATAGAGTTTTTGACCAAATTTCTAAGCATAGCATTCAAAGGACCCCTCGCTTGACGTTGAATACCTGGCTTCCCGGTTCCGGGTTCGATATCTTAGATAAAGTAAGAAATTTTAGCACTAAAATATACAGAAGCGCTGGATATAACGAATATCCTTTTATGAATTTCGATCCATGGTCGATCTGGTTCTATGTTACCGATCGTGAAGGTCATATTCAAGCTGCCAGTAGATTAGTGGAAAAACGGGATGATAACCTTGTGCCGATTGAATTTGCCCTTTTGGACTTTCCGTTTCATCACGGGGAAGCGGAAAATATCGAGCACTATACGAAATCCAAGCTAAACATCAGATATGCAATAGTAAAAACAAATTCTGCAGATTGGAATTCGGTTTCATTTCGCCCCACTATTTTAGGTGGAAGGGCTATGAAGCTATGCGCGACAGCTGTGGCCAATTACTGCATTACGAAGGGTTTCGAAATAGTTTACGGACTGATTAACCCGGAGTGGCTGGGATTGCATCGGGTGTATTTGGATTATGGAGCAAAAGAATCGGACGAATTCCCGAATCTGGTCTATTACCCGCATTGCAAATTAAGGGGGAGGGTTTCAAAATTTAGAATTATCGAAATGCATAAAAATTCTTTACAGTATTTGGCGATGAATGCGGTATAATAAAAACTAAATTGACATGTTCTCGATACAATTTGTAGAAACGGCCACCGTGTTATTCTCCCTAATTCTTGGGGTCTATGTACTGAAAATTTCGCCCTCCTGCGATTTGAATCGAAGATTTTTCATCCTCTGCGCCTTGATCGCCCTCTGGATTGGCTGTTTCTTGGTACGGGATCTTTTGCCTATAGAAATTAGGCCGTTCGCATTCGATTGGATGCTACTTCCTTCGATTTTCATACCCTCGACCCTAAATTCGATCATTCGAGAACTAAAAGGAAAAAAAGGGGATCTTCCTCTCCTTCAGAGGGTAGGGAGTTTAGCTCATGCAATTTTGTTGAGTTATTTTGTTTATTGTTCTTGTTTTTGTAAGTTCAGCATTCTTATAGATTCAAAGAATTTTTACTATCGATCCACGTTTAACTATCATCTATTATTAATATATGCGACTGCCGTTTTGGGATTTTGTATAGTAACTTTGGGAAATCTAATTCGGGTTTCGAACGGATCGACGCGGGTTCGGATGATATTATTATTAAGCGGTATTACCGTTTCTCTGCTTTTCGCACTAGTTTTCATTTATTTTTTACCGTTGATTCAGATTTTTCATACAAATTTAGTATCAGTCGGAACCATTATCTCTCTCTGCTTGTGGGCAATCGCTATTTTGCAATACGACGCGTTTGAAATAAAGGACCAATTACTAATGGGGCAGAAGATTCCGTTTTTGGTTCGGGTCAGTCTGCCTGCCGTCCTGCTTTTGTACCATCTGGCCGATCCTAACGATTATACTGAGAAGATATTGGATATTAGATCTCAGATTGCCAGTTCATTAATCGAGTTTAATTATGAACTGGTTACAAGAACGTCGCTTGAAGGCGATGAAAAATCTAGAGTGATTGCGGAGCAATTTGGCCGGTATTTTAAATGATCATTAAGTCTTTCGTTTGCTAGCTAAGGATTCAATGAGTTTAAAAACGGCCTCCCGATCCGCACTGGAAAGCTTTGAAAGTAGAAGCAGGACGTAATCGCCCGCGTTCGTTTTGGAGATTAGTCGCAGAAGTTCTTCCTGATCCTTCGGATTCCTTATTTCTTGGAAATTTTTAGATAGTTTTTCGGGCTTAACGCCGTCGATCAACCATTCGGCCCTATATCCCGTCGCCTTTTCGATCTTAAGTGCGATAGCGTAGGAAAGAGGTTGCTTATTCGATTCGATTAAACTCAGCATCGCTTGAGTAATTTTTATCTCCTCGGCAAAATCTTTCTGATTGATTTCCGCGGTTCGGCCCTCTGTCCGGACGAATTTTACCCGTTCTCCTGCTGATTTTATCATATAAATAATTTATATAAAAGCTTGTCAAAATTTAATGATTTATACAACTATGTGAAGAAATATATGGCAATTTTGAGCACTTTAATGATTAGAGCAATTCTAATTCGACTCTGCAGCTTAAAAACGACAAGTTTATACTTTCGTCCGGCTCGAGATTATTTATGCCTTTACTTACAAAAATGACCTGGAGTTGATTTTGGCAATCGTAACATTTGTCCTTTTATCTCTATCGGCAGCGTATTTTTATAAGGGTTCGGAAAAAAATTATTTGAGCCTCTCTTTTTCACTCATTGCGCTTCTGATGTCCGCGTGGTGTATTCTTTTTTCTTTAAGTGAAATGCAGCTTTCGTTAACTTTTCGGTCCTCTCTCGTAAATCTAATTCCGATTCCGATTCTCTTTATTCCGATTTTATTAACGTATATAATTTTCAATTACTTTAGACCGGATTCCTTGGAATCCCTACCGGCATTATTGACTCTAATTCACGTGATAGCGATCCTATTCTTCTCCTGGTATTCGTTCGGGGGGATCGTCGGTCCGTATCAAACGGAAGGAACGCTTGGAATTTTTAAACCGGATCCGCTTTGTTACTCTATCTACGCTTATATCTATGCTTCAGTCTTTGTATGCCTTGCGATGCTGATTCGAAATATCTTCAGGGGAGTCTATTTCGTAAGGCTTCATTCCATTTATCTATTTGCGGGAGCGGTTTTCTGCGGACTTGTTTCTTCCTTTTTAATAATTCTGCTGCCTTTGTTCGGGATTCCCGCAGCTTTGACGGCTGTACTCGGAATTTCGTCATTCCTATGGATCGCCTGGATTTCGGTAATTAATTACAGATTCTTTACTATAGAACTTTCCGATTTTAAGTACGATTTCCGAAATCCTAAATTCTCTTCTGCGATCCTGTCCTTGAATCGATTCCTAATGAAAAAAATCGATCCGGCGACCTTTGCGGAAATTTGCGATCAGTTTGAGACTAAGAGAAGGGAGGAGGTATATGCTTTGCAGGCGGAAATGTTGTTGGAGTCCGTGTATTCGAAAGAAGGGACAATATCCGATCATGTTAAACAATATTCTCGAAAAGTAACGGATCTTTTTGTAAGCTAAAACGATTTCTCTTAGGGTTTCAATTTGGATAAGAATACGCTAATGAATTTCAAGTTCTCGTCGGAAAGCTTTGATAATTTCGAAATTAATTCTTTTAAAACTGCATTATGTCGAATTTCGTTAATCAAGGCTTTTTCTTTTTCGACGAAATTGAGTCTTTCTTCCCAGGTTGCTTTCGGGATTCCCTTATTTTTAAATACGAATTCTTTCGAAACGCCTTTCTTAATTAGGAGAAGATCCATTCTGAATTCCGGGATTGTCTCTTGGTCGCATAAGTACCTGTTTATGGTCGCCAAAGAGGTGCCGATGGTTTCCGCACCTTCTTCCCTAGAAATTTCGAGTTCTTTAAACGCTATTTGTAGCCGATTTCCGATAGTGTTTGTCTTTTTCAATTTTTTTGACATTTTGATAAAATAGTTACTTGAATATTGTTAAAATGGTGTTAAAGTATATGCGGAGAATTATATCTCACTTTGGATATTAGTCAGTAATGGATTTGAGATCAACCGTAAAAGATCGGTTCTGCGGGGGAATCGAAGGCCTTTGGCTAGGGGATTTACGTTTTATAAAGCAAAAAATTTAGGGTATTTCGAGCGTTTTGATATGTGAGGGCGAGGGTTACGGAGATTGGTCCGATATAGTAAGATTATGTATTTTTCCAAGTGGCATAGTATCGAGTATTTTGAAGAGAATTTAGGAAATGTTTCCCAAGTTCAATCTTTGAAAAGAGTATTAACGCTTCGCGACAAAACCCTCGCTTCCACTAAGCTAAAAAAGACGTCTAGAGCATTAAAGAATAGCATTTTTATATTCAGGCTTCTCGCTAAAATAAAGCTTCAAAGGAATCAGATCAGCTGGTTGCGATCGCAAATAATGGAGCAACTCGGAGAAGCTACTTTGTTGAAGGGGGAGGTAAATTCTTTAAAATGGGAGTCCGCCAATTTAAAAGCGGAACTCGCTTTGGCTAAAAAATCTTTATCCTTCTTTAAAGAATTTAAAGAAGGATATGAAAAGGAGTCTTAATTCTAAGTTTTATAAAATTGTAATGTTTATATTTATAAACTTCCTTGCTTATAGTGAGACTGAGACCATCAGATAAAAGAACTTAGAATTCGGTTCGAACGTGGTGCGATCGAGAGGATTAGCGGCATAAGGATTATCTCTTGCATTTCTTATTGCGTCCTGAGCTCTTACTAAGGAAAATCCGGACCAAATCGAGATGTATTCGGAATAATTGTAAATCCAAGTAAAATCGTATTGATAGAATAAATGTTTCCCGAGTCGACCGTTATCGATCGTGAATTTGTTGTTCGAAAAGTTTTCAGTGCTGTTTCCGGTGTTCGGAACTCCGGAAACATTATACCATGCGTCTTGCGGAGTGGCTTTTAGCGTATCGTAGAACGCGAAAATAAACGTTCCGTAAGATTCCGTTTTAATATTCATCCTAGCTGAATACGATTTCGTATTCTGGAATCCTGCCAAAAGCGACTGCCCGTTCATGGTATTCCAGTTCGGGAAGGATCCGGCAACTTGAGGAAAGAGAGTTTGCCAGGTTCCGACTTTTGCATCGGATCGATTCGGATCCCCGGATCCGAAGATATACCCTGCGCCGAGTCGAACGTTATCTAAAACTTTCCAGCCCGTATCGAGAGATAAGAAATGGGTATCGTACTGAACTCGTTGCGTGTATATATTCTTACCCGAAGCGGTTTGGAGATTTAAAATGTCCCAATCCGCTTTGACCCGGTCACCTGTGTATCCGGATTGCCAGGCCGATTCAATCGTCCAGTCCCATATTTTGCCGGCGGGTAAGTTATTCATATTCGTTCTATTGGTTAATCGAAACCCTGTAGTCAACAAGTTGTCCCGTTGCTTCAATCTGCTATCAAAGTCCGTAGGATTAGGATTAGCGATCCATTTTTTAGAGACTTCTAATGCGTATAAATCAAGATGCGCTATATCGCCGCCCTTGATCGTATTATACATTCCCGTAAAGTACGCCTCATCGATGGTTCCTTTCGCTTGGCCGTTACTCGTAGTTAACCCGTAGGGCGCATTATATTGATCGGATAGAATAGTTCCGAAAATATGGGAACGAAACCATTTCGAATCATGAACAAAACGGACGCCGTCGAAGGAAAACCCGGTGTTTAACCAATTTAACGGCCCTACGATTTTGAGATCTCCGAATGCGAAGACTTGGCGTCCGATAAAAATCGACACCGGGAGTTTCTCCGATTTTTTCAAAACGATAAAAGCCTCCCTGATATCCGTATTGCTTCGGACATTCGTGTTAGCGGTAGTCCCGGGGGTCAAAGTCGCTCCGGATCCGGTCGTGAGCGCATAAGACCAGTTTCCTGCATTTTGCGCGCCCTGACTTCCTCCCCAGAGCCTACTGTCCTGCATTGTAATTTTTACGGAGAAATACGGAGAAGGGTCGAGTAAAAACCAAATCTGGGTATTTTGGCCGACGAAAGAAGTATAGTCGTCTACCCGCTTGTTAAAAGTCGAGTTTTCCCTAGATTCGTATCTTGGCCGGGCTGAAAATCCCATTTTAAGATTGTCCAGCCAGAACAAATTAGATTTTTGCGTGTCTTTCATTTGTTCCGGAGTAATAAGTAAGGTTCTTAAGTATTCAAGAGGGATGTCACCTTTCAACGGAGTGGCATATTTTACCTCTTCCGGTTTTTTCTTAGGATCGGGAGATTCCGTTTTCGGAGGTTCAGATTTGGGAGGTTCCGGTTGGTTTTGAGTTTGCGGGACTACCGGATCGGTTTTTTGAGCCGGATTTTCCAAAGTTTGCGCGTTCAGCCCCGAAGTAATTAATAAAATCATAATTAACTCGGAGGAATTAAACTTAGAAATATACTTCTTAAGACTGCTAAGCTTGCGAGTACCTTCTTTTCGGGACTTTCTATTTGTCTGTATCTTAGAGCTTCTCACGATGTTAAAGCTCCGGGTTGGTGCTATAAATTGTTTCATTCGGCGTTCCTTAGTGCTTAACTCCGAAATAAGCAATAATCGTGCCAATATTATAACAATTATCATATTGGCACCTGAGAAAAGAATTGGCCTTTTGCGGAAACTGTTTCATCCCTCTCGATTCTAGAAATTGTAATAAAAATAATTATAAAGCCTATTAAATAGGCGATCATTTTTTGATCGGCTCTTATTTCGCCCGTTTTTTGCGGCCTAATATGCATGAAATAGGAGCAAAAAGAGTTATCCATGCTACTTAATAGCTCAATCGTTTGTTATTTTTTAAAAATGCTCCTTTGTCCTATTAAAAACCGGAAAATTTAATAATATTGGCATAAAAATTGCTTGAAATAAGATGAATCGACGATGCGGCGACTTGCTGGAAAGATAGTATATTATTAAATTATAATTATATCCTTTCGCACCGAGATTGTAAGCTCGCGGTGGAGTCCTCAGAAATTAATGGAGTATTAACAACAATGCGAAGAAGAATAGGATATTTAGCGCTCATGATCGGAATACTTGGTTATTCCCTCGATATTTCCGGAGTATTCGCGGAAGGAAAATTAGAAACTACTAAGGCGAAGATAGGTTATATCGCGTTAATGGATTCCGCTCCGCTGGTTATAGCGGCTGAAAAGGGACTTTTCAAGAAGTACGGAATGAACGATGTGGAGGTCGTTAAGCAAGCCTCCTGGGGAACTACCCGCGATAATCTTGAGCTTGGTTCCGAAAATGGCGGCATTGATGGAGCCCACATACTTACTCCGATGCCTTATGCATTGACGTTAGGGATAAACACGAAAGGAAATAAACCGGTTCCGATGTACATTCTAGCTCGCTTGAATTTGAATAACCAAGGGATTTCCGCAGCTATGAAATACAAAGATATCGGCCTCTCGATAGATAGCTCTCCTCTAAAAGCTATCGCATCTAGGGCAAAAGCCGACGGGAAGCCGTTGACGGTTGCGATGACATTCCCGACGGGGACTCATAATTACTGGCTACGCTATTGGTTAGCGGCAGGCGGAATTGATCCGGACTTGGACGTTACTACGATCGTTGTTCCTCCGCCGCAAATGGTAGCAAATATGAAAGTTGAGACCATGGATGCTTTTTGCGTGGGCGAACCCTGGAACCAACAACTTCTCAATCAAAAGATAGGATATACCGCGCTCATGACTCAAGAGATCTGGAAAGATCATCCGGAGAAATCTTTCACAATGCGTAAAGATTGGGTGGATAAAAACCCGAATTCGGCCAAAGCGATCTTAAAGGCCATTATGGAAGCTCAAATATGGGCGGAAAAAAGCGAGAATATTAAGGAGATGGCCAAAATTCTTTCCCAAAAAAATTGGATCAACGTGCCTGAAGCAGACATTCTTCCGAGGTTGAAAGGCGAGTTTATTTATGGAGACGGTCGGGATATGAGCAATAAAATTCCGAAGATGAAATATTGGAGCAGTAATGCTAGCTTTCCGTATAAGAGCCACGATAAATGGTTTTTAGCGGAAACAAGACGATGGGGATTTTTGCCGAACGGGGTCGATTATGACAAAGTCGTGAATCAAGTGAATCGCGCCGATATCTGGAGAGATTGCGCCCTATCGATCGGACAGAAAAAGGCAATTCCTAAAACCGATTCGCGAGGAATCGAAACTTTCTTTGACGGAGTAAAATTCGATCCTAACGATCCGGAAGGGTATTTAAGTAAATTAACAATTAAGAATATAGACGGAAAGAAAACGTCTCACGGTAAGAAATGAGGCGCTTGGATTCCGCCATAGAGACGGCCCTCAAAGGAAGGAAAAAGAAATGAATACGATCGAAATGAAATCCGTTCCGGTAGCTTCCTCGGTTTTAGATTCTACGGTTAAGATAAATTCGAACCTTGAATTCGGATCCTCGGTTGATTCGGACCGTGCAGCTTCGAGAAAGAATGCGATTCTGACGATTCTATTGCCCGGCTTTGCATTACTGATTTTCGGAATCCTCTGGCAGTTTTATTCCCGGATGCAGGATGTTACGCTTCCCGGTCCGATTCAAACAATTACGGATTCGAAAGAGCTTATACTTCATCCTTGGTTTGATAACGGAGCAAATGATAAAGGAATCGGCTGGCAATTACTTTCCTCGTTGCAAAGAGTCGCTATCGGTTATTCTTGTGCGTCTTTCGTCGGAGTAATTCTGGGCATTCTAATAGGAAAATCGAATTTAGCCTTCAAGGCGGTAGATCCGATTTTTCAAGTCTTAAGAACGATTCCACCTTTGGGTTGGCTGCCGATTTCCTTGGCGGCCTTCAATAAGGCGGGACCCTCCGCGGTTTTCGTCATCTTTATAACTTCGCTTTGGCCGATTATCATAAATACTTCGGTTGGAATTATGCGAATCCCCAAGGATTACGAGAATATCTCGAAAGTGTATCAAATTAATGGAATACGATATTTTTACAAAATTTTACTGCCGGCGGCGGCCCCGTATATTTTTACGGGGTTGCGAATTTCGATCGGTATGGCTTGGCTTGCGATCGTTGCCGCCGAAATGCTGACCGGAGGTGTCGGAATCGGGTTCTTTATATGGGATTCATGGAACAGCTCAAGATTAAGCGACTTGCTCGTCGCACTCGTTTTCGTAGGACTCGTGGGGTTGCTTTTGGATCGAGGGATGGGATTCGTGGGAAAATTTTTCGGAAGTAAATCCGAAGTTTGATAATTCGGCAAAAATTCCAGGAGGGTATTTTTATGGAAAAATCGGAGAGTACAAATTTCGTTCAGATTAATAACGTGCATCAAATTTTCGGATCGGGGAAGGCCCGTTACTATGCGTTAGCCGGGATAGATTTGAATATAGCGCAAGGCGAATTCGTGAGCATTATAGGCCATTCCGGATGCGGTAAATCCACTCTATTGAATCTAGTCGCGGGTTTAATAACTCCGACTTCAGGAAAAGTTGCCGTGGATGGTGTTGCCGTTACGAAACCCGGCTTGGATCGCGCCGTGGTTTTTCAATCACACTCCTTACTTCCTTGGTTAACGGTTGAAGAGAATGTGAGAGTAGCGGTGGACAGCGTATATCCGGATCGCGATAAGGGGTTCAGAAAAGCGGAGACTCTGAAGTTCGTAGAAATGGTCAATCTCTCCGCGCATTCTAAGAAGAAACCTTCGGAAATTTCCGGCGGTATGAAGCAACGGGTAGGGATCGCTAGAGCTTTTGCTACAAATCCGAAGGTCCTCTTATTGGATGAACCGTTCGGAGCTTTGGATGCGTTGACTAGAGGAAAAATGCAGGACGAGCTAAGTTCAATTTGGGAACAATTCCGCAAGACCGTGATTATGATCACTCACGATATTGATGAGGCGCTTTATTTGTCGGATAGAATTATTTTGATGTCCAACGGGCCTAAGGCGACTATCAATAGGATTTTGAACGTTCGCTTTCCCCGAAAAAGGGATAGGGAATCGATATTAGAGGACCCGTCTTATAACGAATTGAGAAAAGAAATGCTTCACTATCTAATCCAAGCTAGTCATCACGACTCGGTTGCGTAGCTCTCGTTTCAGTCGGATTTACTTTAAGTAAAGTCTTTTGCTGTATGCGAGAGATACGGTGGAATGATATGAGACATGAATTTATATTAGGCGGATCATTTTAAGATCGAGTCGATATTCAATTTCTTTCTATAATTGAATCCGTAGTATTCTATCAAATCCAGTTCAAGTTCGTTATTAAATCGAATTACTTCTTTCGTAGATTCCTCCAGCAAGTTTACGGAAGTTCCTTTATCGTTTGAGGTTAATTCTTTTTGTAATTCCCAGAAGTAGCGGCCGTTTTGACCCCCGCTCTTTTTGGATCCTTGTTTGCCGTAAAGACTTCTGTTGCGTATCGATAAAAGTAATGGATTCATCCGAATCGATAATTTAATCCGTTTCAGTTCGTAGGCAGATTCGTTCTCATCCGAGGAAAGATTTTGCGGCTTCGATCTACTTAAAATGCCCGGTAGCATCCTCGAGATATCATCGTAAATATTGAATGAAGATAATATCCAGCTATTTAAATTCAGCGCTCTGAGAGAACTCGGATTCGACTTATACTCTGTCCATGCCTCTTCGATTAAATCGGAGTGGAGATAAAAGTAGTATAGAATCTCATAGTCGCTTTTTTCTTTCATGTTTTGTTTTTTTCAAACGAAGAATTTTGCTCATTCATTCCGTTTAGAAAGGAAAATGCAACCTCCAGCTCTAGACTTAAATCGACATATTGCAATCTAAAACTCTATCTAACGATATCGGAAAACGAACGCCATCGGAACCTGTCTGAATTTTAGAAATGACTGCATTCGATAAAGGTCTTTTTCGACAAAAAAAGATTTCTGGAAATTGGAAAGCAGGATTGGTGCCAATTCGTATGAAAAAAATTAGGAATAGGACTAGTTTTTTTATTAGGTAGAATGTTTCGAAAATCAACGTAAATCCTCGGGGCGAAGCAAGTGATTTGAGAGAAATTAAGCATTCGCTTACTTCATTCGAGATTATATAAACCTTGAATCGTATACGTGTATGAAATTTATACAAATCGTTTGGTATATAGTGAGAATAGGTACTTGGATTCCTATAAGGAATCGAAAATTTTTACTCTGGACCTAGTTTCTTGCCAGAATCGAGCGTTTTCAGATAGACTGGCGTGATATTTGCATGAATTTACCTGTATGCAAATTCAAGAGTCGTATAAGACCACTTGTTCCTATTGCGGCGTTGGTTGCGGAGTTCTTGTTCGTAAATCCGGTCCGCTGGATTTTACGGTTCAAGGTGATCCGGATCATCCCACGAATCGGGGCGAGCTTTGTTCTAAAGGGATGAATCTGCATTATTCGGCCATGGATCGAACGGACCGATTACTTTTTCCCATGGTTCGCCGGGACCGCTTTTCTCCATTAGAAAGAACGACCTGGAACTCCGCATTGAACAAAACGGCCGCCGAATTCAAGAAATATATAAAAGAATTCGGACCGGACTCGGTAGGCTTTTACGTATCCGGGCAACTGCTCACGGAAGAATATTATATTATAAATAAGTTAATAAAGGGATTTATAGGAACGAATAATATCGATACTAATTCTAGATTATGCATGAGTTCGGCGGTTTCCGGTTATAAGATGGCGTTCGGAGAGGATAGCGTTCCGGTTAGTTACGACGATATAGAGTCGGCGGATTGTTTTTTAATTGCTGGAGCAAATCCGGCCTGGTGCCATCCGGTTGTTTTTAGAAGAATCGAAGCCAAAAAGAAGAGCGATGCGAGTATAAAGGTCATCGTAATCGATCCAAGACGAACCGAAACATGCGAGAGCGCGGATATCCATCTACAGATTCATCCCGGAACGGACATCTACTTGTTCCATGCGATTGCAAGAATCTTAATAGAGAAGAACTGGATTGATCTGGAATTTATCGTTTATCACACGGAAGGATTCGACGAGTTCAAAGACAAAGTATTTGAAAAAAGCCTTGAGGAAGTCTCGGAGATTTGCGGAGTTCCCTCCCAGCTTATATATCAGACTGCCGAGGCGATCAGTCGCTCGAAAGGATTCTTATCCTTATGGGCAATGGGATTGAATCAAAGCGTCGTCGGTGTGAATAAAAATCTCGCTTTAATTAATCTTTCTTTAATTACGGGTAAGATAGGAAAACCGGGATCGGGGCCGTTTTCGTTGACGGGTCAACCGAATGCGATGGGTGGAAGAGAGGTCGGAGGATTATGCAATTTATTGCCGGCGCACCGGGAGTTGAACAATCCGGACCATCGAAAAGAAGTTGCGGAATTTTGGGGAGTCGACTCCATTCCCGCCGAGCCCGGTTTTAGCGCCGTCGAAATGTTCGATAGCTTAAAGTCGGGAAAGATGAAGGCTGTATGGATCGTTTGTACGAATCCGACGGTAAGTCTTCCTGATGCAAGGGCTGTCGAGTCCGCGCTCAGATCCGCCGAATTCGTGGTTGTGCAAGATATTTCCAAGGATTCCGCAGCGGTGCCTTTTGCCGACGTAGTGCTTCCGGCGGCCGGGTGGGGCGAAAAAGAAGGTACGATGACTAGCTCCGACCGTCGAATTTCTTATCTTCCGAAATTTATGGACCCGCCCGGCGAGGCGATGGGCGATGCCTGGATCATTCGTGAATTCGCCAAAAAAATGGGTTTCGAATCTTTCTTTTCCTACAAGAACGAAGAGGAAATTTTTTTAGAACACTGTCGCTTAACAACTGGGACTAAGATCGATATTGCCGGATTAGATTATCAGGAAATTCGGAATCTTCGGGTCGCGCAGTGGCCTTATCCTTCAAAGGGCTATTCGGGCAGCCCTAGATTATTCGAGGACAAAATCTTCTATAGACCTGGAGGAAAGGCGAAAATTCACGCGGTCAGTTTCGAGGACGATTCAGAAAAACCGAATATTGAATATCCGTTAATCCTGACTACGGGTAGGATTCGAGACCAGTGGCATTCGATGACCCGGACCGGAAAAGTACGAAAACTACGGGAGCATAGAAGAGAACCGAACCTGGAAATACATCCTTCCGACGCATTGAAATACGGAATTAAGGAAGGTACGATAGTCGACGTAATCAATTCCCGAGGAACCGTCAGAACGAAGGCGAATCTGACGAAGTCAATCAAACCCGGCGTCGTATTTTTACCGATGCATTGGGGGAAAAAAAGCGGCTCGGATCAACCGCGATCGAATAATCTCACCAGTCCGGCATTCGATCCCCAGTCGAAGCAACCCGGTTTCAAAATTGCAGCCGTTAAGGTCCTTCCCTATAAAAAACCGAAGGAGAAGATCCTGATCGTCGGGGGAGGGAGCGCCACATTAGCCTTCTTAAAACATTATAAAGCTATGGCTCCTCACGACGAGATTACCGTAATTTGCCGAGAGGCGGATCCGTTTTATAATAGGGTTCTATTGCCGGATTATATCGGGGGGGAAAAGGAATTCGAGGAACTCCTACCGAGCGATCAGGAGGAAATTCTCTCCTGGAATCTGAACATGATTCCGAACACGTCGGTTACTAAGATTTATATCGAGGGAAAGAAAGTTCGGGATTCCAACGATGAATTACATTCCTATAATAAACTAGTGTTAGCTCTCGGGAGTTCTGCGATAAAATCTTCGCTGGTTCCTTCGACGATGACCGGAATTTTCAGTCTTCGAAGTAAATTCGACGCGGATAGGATTCGCAATTATTTCGTACCGGGGACTTGGGCGCTGATCGTTGGAGGCGGTCTACTCGGCTTAGAAATAGCGTCCGTTCTAGTTTCGGCAGGTATTCGTGTAACGCTAGTCGTTAGAACGAATAGATTGATGTCGAAGAAATTGGATTTAATGGGAAGCGAACTTTTACGGGAAGAAATCGAAGCTCGTGGAATAGAACTTATCTTCGATGCCGAAATTTCCAAATTGGAGGGAACCGAAAGAATTTCCAAAGTAAAGTTGACTAACGGCAAAGTCCTTAATCCTGACGGTATCATTTATGCGATCGGCACTAAACCGAATTTTGAAATTGCAAAAGAGAGCGGTTTGGTCTGCGGGAACGGAGTGGTCGTGGATGCTTTTCTCAGGTCCAGTGATCCGGATATTTACTCGATCGGTGAGATGGCCGAACACGAAAATGAAAGTTACGGAACCGTATCGGCGGTCGAAGATCAGGCAAAAATAGCGGCTCAGCATATCTTCGGATATTCTTTCGACGAATACGAAGGATCTCTCCATACCTATCTACTTAAAGTTTCGGGGTTGGAACTCGTTTCGGTGAGATTGCCGAATACTCCCTTCGAAATAAAGGCGGAGGATAAGGACGAGTTCGAAGAGATTACCTTTATAGATCGTAAGAAACGAATTTATAAAAAATGCATTATCAGAAACGATCGTCTTGTTGCCGCCATTTTGATCGGAGACACTTCCGAATTCCTTAAATTTAAAGAGTGGATCGCCTCGCATATCGAGCTCGGGGAAAAAAGGAAAAAACTCTTTTTGGGAGGGGAGTTTACTAAGCCGTTATTAGGAAAAGTCGTTTGCTCTTGCAACGGTGTCGGAGACGGGAATATCTTGGAAGCCATTTATGAGGGCGAGCACACTTTATCCGGAATCGGTAAGCGAACCGGAGCAGGGACAGGTTGTGGAAGTTGCCGTTCGGAAATCTCCAATCTTTTAAAAAGCGTTATACAAAAAGTATAGCGAGAATCAGAGTGAAGGAAATTTCCCGCCGTTTTTATCTATATCGAATCGATTAAGTCGTCATTTAAATCGGCTTTCTATTTTAAGCGACTACCGATTTGAGTAAATTTCTTTCCTTTAGTTCCTTCATTTCAAGATAAAAGCGAACTACTTCGCCGACGACGATCAAAGCGGGTGATTGAATTTTCTCGCTCTCTACCTTTTCAAGAATACTGTCCAGGTTCCCGATAACAATCCTTTCCGACGGTAGCGTGGCGTTCTCGATAATCGCGACCGGCGTCGATTCGGAATTTCCTCCATCTAAAAGCTGATCCACGATTGTTCCGAGGGAATTCAATCCCATATAGACGATTATGGTTTTATCTTTGCATATTAGATTGCGGAATCCCGTAGAGTTTTGACCTTCCTTTCTATGTCCGGACAAAAAAACGATCTCCCCTGCGTAGTCCCGATGAGTTAAAGGGAATCCGAGATGTGCGGCGATAGCCGACCCTGTCGTAATTCCCGCAACGATTTCACATTCAAATCCTCGAGAAATCAGATATGCATACTCTTCTCCCACTCGACCGAATATGGAGGGATCTCCACCTTTCAAGCGAACCACAACAGCATAGTGCCGGGCCGCATCCGCTATTTTAGCGTTAATTTCGTCTTGAGCGCAACTGTGTTGCCCAAGTCGCTTACCGACATAGATTAATTCCGTATTCTTCCTACAAATATGTAAAACTTTAGGTGATACTAAATCGTCGTATAAAACTACCTGTGCCTTGCGAAGAATCCTGATCGCCTTAACGGTCAGAAGTTCCGGATCTCCAGGGCCTGCACCGACGAGAAAAATTTTTCCGGTATCTGCGGGAGTTTCGAATCCAAGGGCGCTCATGTTTCCACCGTCCTATGTTCATCGGTCATACGTGCATCGATTTCGATGTAAACTAATCCTTCCTCGATGATGACCGGATAGGTTCGTACTTTGTAAGCTTCGCCGGATAGGCACTCTCCGGTTTTTAGAGAGAAATTACGTTTATGTAAAGGACATGCGACTTTAGGTTCTCCGGCCGTATCTCCGATCAAACCTCTCGCCAGTACCATATCACCCGTATGTGGACAGGAGTTATCGCAGGCAAACCATTCGTTCCTTGAACTAAAATGGAAAACTGCAATCTGTTGATCGCCGACTTTTGCGCAGGTGCCGCCGTCCTCGGGAAATTCCGATACGGGCGCTACCAAAAACCAAATCTTTTCCGCTATCGTTGTTTTCATCGTTCTCTCCTACTTAACCGCAGTTAAATCCAAATTTCGACGACTGACCGGGCGTTTTTGTCCCCGCTCTTCGACGAACCTGACGGAAGAATCCGAATTTTGGCTATTCACAAAATGTTTGAATTTCTTCTGTTTTTCCTGATCTTCTACCACGTCCTTCCATTCGCAAACGTAGGTATCGACTAGGGCTTCCATCTCCGATTCCAATTGGGAATTTATTCCCAATCGATCGTTGATAATGACATCCTTCAAATAATCGATTCCTCCTTCCAACTGCTCAAGCCATGTCGAAGTGCGCATGAGTTTGTCTGCAGTTCGGATATAGAACATTAGAAAACGATCGATGTAACGAAGACAAGTGTCCTCGTCCAAATCTTCGGCGAATAGAATTGCGTGCTTCGGGTTCACACCGCCGTTCCCGCCTACATATAAATTCCAACCTTTCTCGGTAGCGATGACCCCGAAATCTTTTCCTCTAGCTTCGGCACATTCGCGAATGCATCCCGAAACGGCGGACTTAATTTTATGCGGGGCACGGATCCCTCGGTACCGCTCTTCTATTCTTATTGCGAAGGCCGTACTATCCTGAACTCCGTATCGGCACCATGTGGAACCGACGCAGCTTTTCACGGTCCGCATCGCTTTGCCGTACGCATGTCCGCTTTCAAAACCTTTTTCAACGAGGTCCTTCCAGATCTCCGGAAGTTGATCCATTTTGGCTCCGAGTAAATCGATTCTTTGTCCGCCGGTTATCTTGCAATAGAGATCGTATTTTTTGGCGATTTCGCCGATTTGAATTAATTTTTCGGGAGTGATTTCGCCGCCGGGAATTCTCGGTACGATGGAGTAAGTTCCTCCCTTTTGGATATTCGCGAGATATTTATCGTTCGTGTCTTGGATTTCCCTATGCTTTAATATAGGTTCATTCCAGACACTCGCAAGAATGGAGGCTACCGCGGGTTTACATATCTCGCAACCGTTCCCTTTGCCTACCTCTTTAATAACGTCCGTAAACGATTTTAGATTTTTTACTTTAATGATTTGGAATAGTTCCTGGCGAGAATATTTAAAATGCTCGCAAACATGTTCGGTAATGACCTTCCCTTGCGCCTTTAGTTCCGTCTTAAGAATCGAATTGACTTGAGGAATGCATCCTCCGCAACCCGTCCCCGCTTTCGAGCATTCTTTTAAGGAACCTATGTCGGTGCAGTTTTTCTCCCGAATCGCACGTAAGATATCTCCTTTTGAAACGTTATTGCAGGAGCATATCTTCGCTTCTTCGGGGAGTGAATCCGCGCCAAAGAGATTCTCGGACGATACGGAACCTACGATTAGGGTCTCGGGTTCCTCGGGTAATTCCATTCTGTTTAAGTACAGAGAAAGAAGATTACCGTAAGCTTTTACGTCTCCGACCAAGATTCCACCCAATAGCCGCTTCCCGTCAAGGGATATTACGAGTTTCTTATATACACCGCTTCGTGGATTTTTGAAGACGATAGGAATATGTTCCGCTTGACCGAGGGCGTCCCCGAAGGATGCAACATCCACTCCGATCAATTTTAGCTTGGTCGAAAGGTCGGAACCGGAATAAGATTTAGGAGTATGGTGAGGACTGCAAAGATTGTACGCTAATGCTTCGGCCATTTCATATCCGGGAGCTACTAACCCATAGATGAAATTCCGATGTAAAGCCACTTCACCGATAGCATAAACTCCGTACACGTTCGTCCTTAACTCATCGTCGATGATGATGCCACCGCGCTCGCCGGCAATGATTCCGGACTTGCGAGCGAGTTCATCTCTCGGCCGAATCCCTGCGGAAACCACTAACATATCGATTTCAAGAGAGGTACCGTCTATAAACTTCAATTCCTTAATCGCGAGTTCGCCCGTCGCTTTTTCCGTCTGTTTTTCGAGATGGATCGTAACTCCGAGTTCTTCGATCCTTTGCTTTAATATAGAGGAGGCGGCATCATCCAACTGTCTCGGCATAAGCCTGGTTGCGAATTCGACCACATGCGTATCCTTGCCCATATCGACCAAGGCCTTTGCCGCCTCTAACCCGAGCAATCCCCCGCCTAAAACCGCGGCTTTTTTAATTCCCTTGCCGTATTCGAGAATTTTTTCCAAGTCCTCGATCGTTCTATAAACGAAAATACCCTTCTTATCGATTCCCTCGAAGTTGGGAACAAACGGAGCGGATCCGGTGGCGAATACGAGTTCGTCGAATTGCAGCTCGGTTCCCGAGGAAGTAGTGACGAATCGGCGAACGATATCGATGGAAGTCGCCGGTT
This sequence comes from Leptospira inadai serovar Lyme str. 10, assembly GCF_000243675.2. Classification (NCBI taxonomy): domain Bacteria; kingdom Pseudomonadati; phylum Spirochaetota; class Leptospiria; order Leptospirales; family Leptospiraceae; genus Leptospira; species Leptospira inadai. Next base: position 35,113 of record NZ_AHMM02000024.1, read on the forward strand.
CCGAAAGCAATAAGCGTATTCCATTTGCGCGATACCAATCGGCTTTGCATAAATACAAGTCTTCCACCGATCGATTCGAAAAATATTCCGAAAGATGCACTCGATCGTAGGCGCGCCTCGGCTCTTCGCCGAGAATCGTAATCTCGAATTTATCCGCTCCTCCGAATTCGACCAGCTTTTCCGCAAAGCGATGGCCGACCATCCCGTTTCCAATAATTACTAACTTCCGTTTATTCATATTATATTTCCTTAGAGTACTAAACTATTACTTTATAAAAGTTTAAACTCCTTCGAGTCCGAGTTCCGTTTGATTAGAATCCGCTTTTTTCCAAATCAGAAGGTTCGTAAAAAATACCAAAGCCGCCGAGGATATCGTTATTAAGGCCAAGATTACGAATCCGGTCGCAAAACTGCCGGAAACGGATTTTAAGGATCCGAGTAAGTTCGGAACTAAAAATCCCCCCAAGCCGCCGAATGCACCCACGAAGCCCGTTACTACGCCGATATCTTTTTTGAAACGCAATGGAACGAGTTGAAAGACCGAGCCGTTCCCTAAGCCAAGACAAGCCATTAATCCGATAAACAATGGAAGCGTAATATTGACCGGAAAAAGGTATGATATACCGATCAATATTACGCTTAAAGTGAGGAGAACTAGGCTGAGAACGTTTACCCCGCCGAATTTATCGGATAAGTAACCGCCGACGGGGCGGAGCATACTTGCGCCGATAATGCAGTAGGAAGTATAGAGGCCTGTGGTAACTTTTTCGATACCGTATTGGTCGTAAAAGAAAATGGGTAGGAAGCTCGCTATCCCTACAAAGCCGCCAAAAGTCACGCTGTATAATAAGCAGAAAGTAATGGCGTCCCTTGACTTGATAGGAGCAAAATATTCCAAAATTCCTTTTCGATTGATGGTTCCCGGGCAATCTTTTGCGGTAAAAAGAAAGAATAGGAACACGATACTCATCGGTATTATCGCCAAACCGAATACCGAATGCCAGCCATACGCTTTGGCTAAACTCGGAGCAAATAAGGTCGCCAGGACGGATCCGCTGTTTCCTGCTCCCGCAATGCCCATTACTAAACCTTGGTATTTAGCGGGATACCAACGACTTGCGAGAGGGAGGGCAACCGCAAAACTCGCTCCAGCGACGCCTAGTAATAGGCCGATGCAAACGACTTCCGGCATCGATTTTGCCGATAGCCATCCCCAAACGAGAGGGATCATCGTGACTGCCATACCGGAAAGGGCTACTTTTTTGGAACCGAATCGATCGGACAGTAGGCCCATCGGAATTCTTAATAGCGTTCCTCCTAATAAAGGAATAGAAACCATCAAACCTTTCTGAGCTGGCCCTAATCCGAATTCTTCCGATAGAAAAATTCCTAAGGCCGCTAATAGCATCCAAATCATAAAGCTAAAATCGAAGTAAAGAAAGGAGCTGACCAAAGTCGGAAAATGTCCTGCTCGTAGGAATTGTTGTAATTTTTGCATATCGTAGAACCCTCTTGTATTAAAAAAATTCGGTGCTTGCTTATCTATAAGCATAAATTGTGCCAATGTTAAAAATAAAGAATAAAAAACCGCATGTTGCAGGACTCCCGGGTCGCTCGTGCGCGATTTAAGCGGTAGGGAAGAGGCTAATTCCTTTAAATTTCAGCGTTGCCCTAGAAAGAAGAGGGGAATTTACCGCATATTGCTAGATAACGCTTAAAATATGTACAATACGGTTTTTAAATAAGCCATAATTTAAGTCCTAAGGCGGTCGCCGCCCCGGGTTCTGGGCTGCATTATTCGGTATAGAGTCAGCAGTTTGGAAAATGGCAAGAAAATGAAAATAAAATAGAAATATATCTAAATTAGGTATAGAAATTGCATTTAACGATTTGTGGCCGAAACTGAATCCTATCAAACAACATGTTCCTATTGCGGAGTAGGCTGTGGAATAATCGTTCAAAAGAGCGGTCCGAATGAAATAAGCGTAATGGGTGATCCGGAGCATCCTGCAAACAAGGGGATGCTTTGCTCGAAAGGGTTGAATTTGCATTATACCGCGATGGATCTCTCGGATCGTTTACTCCATCCGATGGTAAGAAAAGACAGAAATTCGAATCTAGAGCAAACCTCTTGGGACTCCGCTCTCTCCGGCATTGCGACCAGATTTCGCAAGATAATCGCGGAGCACGGCCCGGACTCGGTTGGATTCTACGTCTCAGGACAGCTATTAACCGAAGAATATTATATTATAAATAAGTTAACTAAAGGATTTTTGGGCACCAATAATATCGATACGAATTCCCGGCTTTGTATGAGTTCGGCTGTCGTAGGTTATAAAATGGCGTTAGGGGAAGATAGCGTTCCGATAAGTTACGACGATATCGAATTAGCCGACTGCTTTCTGATAGCCGGAGCGAATCCTGCCTGGTGTCATCCCATCCTGTTTCGGAGGATAGAGGCTAGAAAAAAGTCGGATCCATCCGTAAAGACGATCGTAGTCGACCCTCGAAAAACGGAAACTTCCGAGGACGCCGATTTACATCTTCAAATTCGCCCTGGTTCGGACATATCTTTGTTCCACGCGATCGCCAGAGTCCTGATCGAGAACGAATGGATCGATCATCAGTTTATTCTTCAGCATACCGAAGGTTTTGAAGAGCTGAAGTCGAGAGTCTTCGAATCGACTTTAGATGAGGCCGCGGAGGCTTGCGGTATCCCGCCCGAGCAAATCGTGGAAGCCGCCGGACTGATTGCGCGATCTCGAGGCTTCCTTTCTCTTTGGGCTATGGGATTGAATCAGAGTGTCGTCGGCGTAAATAAGAATCTGGCTTTATTGAATCTTTCGCTGATAACGGGCAAAATCGGTAAACCCGGATCGGGCCCCTTTTCATTAACCGGGCAACCGAATGCCATGGGCGGAAGAGAGGTAGGAGGTCTTTGTAATTTGTTGCCTGCCCATCGAAATTTAAACGATCCTGAACATAGGAGGGAAGTAGCGGATTTTTGGGGAGTCCCCGATATTCAAAGTAAGCCGGGATTTAGCGCAACAGAAATGTTCGAAAATCTTCGAAACGGAAAGATGAAGGCGATTTGGATCGTTTGCACCAATCCGACAGTCAGTATGCCCGACGCTAGAGCCGTGGAAGCGGGCTTACGCGCATCCGAGTTAGTAATCGTTCAGGATATTTCGAAAAACTCCGGTGCAATTCCTTTTGCGGATTTTGTTTTACCCGCCGCAGGGTGGATCGAGAAGCAGGGCACGATGACTAACTCGGATCGCCGGATCACCTTTCTGCCCAAGATTATGGACCCGCCGGGTGAGGCAATCGCGGATACCTGGATTATTCGGGATTTTGCGCGCATAATGGGTTATACATCATCTTTTTCTTATGAATCGGAGGAGGACGTTTTTTTAGAGCATTCTCAGCTTACGAAAGGAACAAAGATCGATATATCGGGTTTGGATTATTCCATATTAAAGGAAAATCGTTCCGTTCAATGGCCCTATCCCCATAAAGATCACGGGGGTACTCCTCGTCTTTTTACGGATCATATATTTTACAGACCGGGTGGAAAGGCAAAATTTTCGGATGTGAAAACCGAGGATCCATCCGAAAAAACGACGCCGGAATATCCTTTAATACTTACCACCGGGCGAATTAGGGATCAATGGCATACGATGACTAAAACCGGAAAGGTGCGTAAATTAAAGGAACATCGAAAGGAGCCTAATTTAGAGATTCATCCGGACGATGCACGGGCTAGAAATATCTCCGATGGACAAGTCGTAGAGATAAAAAATAGCAGAGGCGGCGTTCGGGTAAAAGCGTTGATTACCGAATCAATCAAACAAGGCGTCGTCTTTTTACCTATGCATTGGGGAAGGATGAACGGTAATGACGAATCGAGAGCCAATAATCTTACCAGCTCCAATTATGACCCGTTTTCCAAACAACCCGGATTTAAGTTATCGGCAGTCGAAGTAAGACCTTATAAAAAAGTAAAAGAGAAAATTCTAATTATCGGAGGAGGAAACGGAAGCTTATCCTTCCTAAAACATTACAGAACCTTGGCCCCCGACGATGAAATTACGGTCATTTGCAAAGAGGAACACCCTTTTTATAATAGGATTCTATTGCCGGACTTAATCAGCGGGGAGAAAAATTTCACCCAATTGATGGGCGTGGAACCGGAAGAAATCGACTCTTGGAATATAAATTTGTTCTCCTCGACTTCCGTGCTCGAGATTTCTCGGGAAGGAAAGAAAGTAAAAGATTCGGAAGGAAATCTTCATTCGTATAATAAACTTATCATTGCGACGGGGAGCTCCCCTTCGATACCGAAATTCGTAAACCCGGATTCGGAAGGCGTCTTTAGTCTAAGAGCAAAGGAAGATGCGGAGAGAATCAAAGGTTTTTTCGTGCGAGATTCTCACGCATTAATCGTCGGAGGAGGTCTACTCGGATTGGAGTTGGGAGCGGCGCTTCGGGTCGTAGGCGTCAACGTAACGGTCTTAGTTAGGGCCGATCGATTGATGTCCAAGCAATTGGATAAGGTCGCTTGCGATATTCTGAAAGAAGAGATAGAGGCCAAAGGAATTCGAATTATTTTCAATGCGGAAATCTCTAAAATCGTGGGTGCCCCTAGAGTGGAGAGGGTAAAATTAAGCGACGGATCGACTCTGGAACCGGATGGCATCGTCTTTGCCGTGGGAACTTCTCCCAACTTGAAAGTAATCCAAGGAACCGATCTTAAAATAGGTTCCGGACTGAGAGTGAACGAGTATTTACAAACCAGCGATCCGGACATTTATGCGATCGGAGAAGTCGCCGAACACGAATCGGGAATGTACGGAACCGTCGCCGCGACGGAAGAGCAGGCTAGGATCGCCGCGAATCATATTTACGGGTATAAGGTAAATTCTTACTCCGGATCGTTGCATACGAATATTCTGAAAATCCCCGGGCTCGACTTGATCTCCCTAAGACTGCCGGAAGTGATCATGGAAAATGACGGTTCCGAATACGAAGAAATTATTTTTCTCGATCGCAAACGGAAAAAATATAAGAAATGCATTATAAAAGGAGATAAATTGGTCGGCGCGATTCTGATCGGTGATAAGAATAGATTTTCGGAATTCAAAGCATTGATCGCTTCGGGAATGGAACTAGGGGATAAGCGCGAATCGCTTTTGGGAGATTCCCGGCCTTTAAAACCGATAGAAGGTTCGCTTGTTTGCTCCTGTAACGGTGTCGGTAGCGGGAATATCGAAAACGAGATTCAAAAAGGAATTCTTACGCTGGAAGGAATCGGCATAAACACGGGTGCAGGGACGGGATGCGGAAGTTGCCGACCGGAAATTTCAAGAATCATTAAAGGGAAATCCTCCGTTATCTCTCCGGCGGTCGAGTAAAATGTTTATTCGATTTCCGTTAAGGGGTTCTTTTACGAAGATAGAGGTCTTTCCAAAAACTATTCCGCTTTTCTATCCACAATAACCGTCAAATACCCTAATCCGATTGCTTTAAACTGGAGAGAAGTGTTCGTGACACGCCACTGTGCCGAAATACTCACTCTTCCTCCCCTGGAAACGATATCGCCTGTTGCGGATAGAAATGGGTAAAGCATAATCTGAGAATTACCCACCCATTCTAGTTCGCTCAAAACAGTTCCCCCGTCTTGGACAAGCCGAATGGAGATTAACCCGCCGACAGGAGGCGGTCCCAAAAGTTTGATCATTGGAAGAGTTAACGTAACGTTAAACGCTTCGAATACTTCCGCTCCTTTGAAAACTAACGGAGTAAGTTGCGGAATGTCAGCCCACTGCGTGGGAAGCACCGTATTTAAATCTGCCGATTTATAATGTATTGCCATTTTTGTCCTCACATAATATCGGAAACGGAACCTAAAAACGCCGCTTAATATAGCGGAGTTAAATTGGACTGTCAATCCGTAGAACTACGTAGCTCGATTCCCCCAGATTCGTACTTCTACTAACGGTTTGAAAAGAATTTCAGTTATTTTTATCCAAATCAATTCCGGTTAAGAGGAAGTTTATCTATTTAATGAATATATAAAGTATTTACGGTCTCCTTTCGACACCGTAAACAAACCTTTCTTTCCGAAACGGATTTCCCCGTTCATTTAAACCTATAGATTAAAAACATTACGACTATATTCGATTTAGATGTTGCGAACGGCGGCATTGATCCGGCAATGATAAGCGACATATCGGCGGCGTTTTTGAGGACCTCCTCCCTAATTTATTTCTAATTTTCCCGCGAAAATCTCTTGAAAAGAGCAGAATAACTATATATATGTTTACTTATGATAAATATAGTTTATTCGAAAGGAAATTGTTGGATCCCCGTGCTAAAATCGACTCTTTATGCAGGATATCCTGCAGACGGTTCGGAGGAGCAAGGCAGTAAACTCGATTTATTGAGTTTTTCCGAATCGGATATCGGAAGAAAAATCTTCGTAACAGTAAAAGGGGATGCTTGGATAGGCCTTGGAATTCGAGATAAGGACAGATTATTGATCGATCGGTATAAAGAAGCAAAGGACGGTTCCATTGTCATAGTATACGGCAAAGGAGAGTATCTTCTTAGGGCCGTATCGAAGATTCTAGATCAGGTCTTTATAAACGAACCGGGAGAAGATTCCTCCTACACCTCTTTAGAGCTAAGCGGATTCAGGATTTTGGGAGTCGTTACGGGAGTAATTCATTGGGTATGAGTTTGCAGTCTAATGCGATTACGGGCGTCGATCCGTTAAACAGTATTCTTTTTCAGAATTTTCTTCCAAAGCGGGAAGTTAAGGGAGGAATTCCTCTCCATTCGCATTTCTAGGCGGCGTCGGGCTAGTTGCGACTGCTCAGAATGTATATTCGATTCAATAGACCTTCTTCAATCGGTAAGCCGACGAGGGAGCCGGATCTCCATCTGTCCCTTAATGCATATTGGTGAATTATTCCGATTTTCCGTTCGCATCGTTAGAATTGCAAATCTTCGTTCGATTTAGCGTTGAATTTCAATTAATATAGATGAAATTATTTGGTTGACCTTAATGTCTCTATCGAACCCCCTTTTCACATAACATTTATTAAAAATGTCGTTCAAGATCGCAATAAGTCGATTCGTGACTTGAAATACCTTTTTTTGGAAATTCGAATTTTAGAATTAATTTTTTCGGGATATTCCGGGAGTTAATATTGGCGCTCTTAACCTTTTTTCTTTTAACGATATCCGCCTTCTACTTTTATAAATGGTCGGAAAGAAATTACCTGAGTTTGGCGTTTTCACTCATGACATTTTCGATGGGACTCTGGTCCGGGCTATTGGTTCTCAGTGAAATACCGTTTCCTCTGTCGGTGCGGATCCTACTCGTGAACTTGATCCCGATACCTCCGCTGTTTATTCCGATTTTATTGACCTACGTAATTTTCAACTATACCAAACCCTATGCATTGGTATTCCCTCCTACGTTGTTGATGTTGATTCACGTGATAGCGATTCTATTTTTTTCCTGGTTGGCGTTAGAAGGATCGGTTAGTCCATTTCGGATGATCGGAACGGAAAGAGTTTTCGATCCGGGATCGTTTTATTATCCGTCATGCGCGTATATTTATGCATCCATACTGATTTGCGCCGGAGTTTTACTACGAAATATCTTTATAGGCGATTATTTCGTAAGGCTTCATTCCATTTATTTATTTACCGGAGTGGTTTTGGGGGGAGTCGTCTCCTCCATTTTCGTCGTTTTCTTGCCTCTGCTCGGCATATCCTTGACTTCAATGGCCGTCCTAGGCGTTATCGTTTTTCTTTGGTTCGCCTGGATACCGGTGACCAAGTACCGATTATTTAATATCGAATTGACGGATTTTAAGCATGATTTTCGAAATCCGCGTTTATCCTCCGCGTTTATCCTCCGCGATCATTTCCGTCAATCGGTTCCTATTGAATAAAATGGATCCGAAAGCATTCAAAGAGATTTGCGATCAATTTGAAAGAAAGAGGCAGGAGGAAATATTCGCGTTACAGTCCGAAATGCTGATCGAATCCGTTTACACGAAGAAGGGCGGTATTGCCGCTCACGTTAGAGCATATTCAAAAAAAGTAATCGATATCTTTTTCCGTTGAATTCGAAACCTTCGAATTTTTAAAATTGTCCGGTGATTCTTCGTTGATAATCCCGGTATAATATTTTAGTCTTTTACAATGCTCGATTTGCCGACGGATATCGCCTTTTTGAAGACTGTCTCTGTAGCGCAGCTATGCTTTCTCATTCTGAATTTTCTGCTTAGACTTAAGGGATCCCTTCAGGGAGTTTTAGGGAGCTTGTTCTGCGTTAGTTTAATCGCTTATTTTATCTGTCCTCTCTTGGATAACGGCGGATTGAATCCGATCCTATTCTATGCGATTCACATCGGTTGTTTTTCGGTAACGACTTTTTTCTACCTATTCGTTTCGAGTATGTTCTCGGATGCCTTTCGCTTAAACCTTTGGCATGGAGCACTCTTTATTTTTATTAATTCGCTTTGTTTTTATATTTTCATAGTTTTGGACATCGAGAACGACCCTTCTCCGATTTCCAAAATACTTTTCAGTCTACCTCAACTTTTCTATCTTGGGATCGTTCTATTCACGTTAGGACGGGTTTTGAAGGATAAAAATATAGATTTAATGGAATCAAGACGGGAATTCAGGGTGATCTTCGTTTGGATCACGGGAATATATTGTATCTTTGTAATACTCATGGAGGTTATCACCAAAAACCTAAGTTATTCGGCGGTTTGCGATTTTGTGAATTCCTTTTTTATCACCCTGCTTATTTTCTTTTTTTCTTATAAACTATTTGATTTTAGGGAGAATATCTTTCTTATATCTAAAAACCAGTGGCTCGAAGAAGGGATCGATGAAAATCTTCTGGAAAAGTTGATTCTTTTAATGGACAGGGAGCGAATCTTTCTGCAGGAAAATCTGACTATTGCGAACCTTTCGCGAAAGCTGAACACTCACGAAAAGAAGGTTAGAAAACTGATCAACAAAGGATTAGGCTACAGAAATTTCAACGAATTCCTAAACCACTATAGAATTCGGGAAGCGGCAAAGATTCTAGTCGATCCTGCTAAACAGGACGCTCAGGTTTTAAGAATCGCCATGGACCTGGGCTACGGATCACTTGCGCCTTTCAATCGCGCGTTTAAAGAAATGATGGGAGTCACTCCCTCCGATTTTAGAAGACGTAAAATGACGGAAAAAGTCTGATCGAGTCCTGATTTAGTCGCTCGAGGGGAAAGTTCCTTATCTCCGTGTCGAAGCATTTTTCGGCCTATGATTTTCGGGTCGAATCGGAGTTTCCTGTAAATATATTTACAAATTAGTTCGTTTTGGATTAAAATGCTTTTCGTTTATTTGCGACTCCGTTCCTTAATTTTTACGCCATATGCTTTTTAAAAAAATAGCGATTATTTACGAGGATAGGGACTATCTGACAAAACAGAAAGCGCTGCATATATTTATACTCAACGTTTTCACTTTGATCTTAAGTACGTTGGCCAGTATTCTTTACATAAGTAAGGGAGTTCGTCCGGGTTATATAATTATCATTTTATCTTCGATCGTTTCGATCTTTTTGATTTTTACCAAACGATTCGATTTAGCGGTAAATGTGAATTTAATCGCCGGCCTTTTTTCCGTAACTGCGGGTTGGTTTTTCGGAGCTAAGGACGGAAATTTTATCTTCTCCATTTCTACCTTAATCATAGTATTTTTATATTTATCGAATATTAGAAATACTATATTAGTTTCGATATACTGCTTGGGTCTTTTGATTTTTAAAGGTTGGGTGTCGGGGAATACGGATAAAGCCGGTATCATATACTATTCCGACACCATAGTAATGTATTCTTTGTTCGCTCTCATCTCGATTTTGACCGTTCGAGTCATCAAGGTATATTCCGATGAAAAAGATATTCTAATCAAGGAAATTCACCATAGGGTTAGAAATAACCTGCAAATACTTTCCGGTTTAATAGAGGTTCAAAAAACCGAATTTGGTCCGGAACTGGTACATCATTGTACGGAAATCCAAAACAGAATTTTTGCGATCTCGAAAGTGCATAACTACGTATATAAGTCGGGAAGTTATCTTAAAGTGGACTGCAAGGTGGTTTTTCGGGAAATCATTTCCAATCTTATATCCGTATTTTTCTCGGATATGCCTCCTCCTAGCGTCGAAGAGAAAATTGAAAACATTAATTTATCGGTGGAAGACGCGATTCCTCTTGCCTTAATTTTAAACGAGATACTATTGAATTTCTTTCAGCCTCACACAGATTCCATTATTTCTTCGACTATCGTCGTCGAATTGGCGGAGTCGGACCATGCGTATCGTTTGCGTATTTACGATTCCATAATAAGAAATCCGGAAACTTGGGAGATTCATAATAGGATCGGGCATACTTTGATCCAATTATTTGTTCGCCAGTTGAAGGGAAATTTAAAGACGGATATCAGTGAAGAAGGCACTTCCGTTCAACTTGATTTTTTTCGAAATGCGCGGTAACCTTCGAGACAATCGATGAGAAATCCGATAAAAACCGATCGAAGTTTGATATCGACGATTCGATTGAGCGATCTTTATCGGGATTCTAGTATTCCGTTCCTACAAGTTAGTCGACTACAAAATCTACCGTCCGATTTCGCCGAATATTTCAGCGGACATCGACATGATTACTTTGCGGTGTTCTTTTTTTTAAAAGGGGAGGGCAATCATAAGATCGATTTTGTGAATCATGAGATCGAGGATAATTCGCTTTTCTTCATACGTCCGGGCCAGGTTCATTCCTGGAGGTTTGATTCTCCGGTTATCGGATACGCTTTAAAATTCGCACCCGAGTTCTACGCTAGAAATTCGGCGGCGCGCTCCTCGATTTTCGGCTTCCCTTTTTTCAAATCGGGAAGTTCCCGTTCAAAGCTGGGAATCCGGGAATCCCAGGCGTTAGCTCGAGATTTCGATCGTTTACTCGCAGAACGAGAAAACGAATCGGAAGAAGGAATTCTATTTGCTCTGACTCAACTTATTTTGTTGGAGATCAAACGGGAATACGAGTTCGGATGCGAGGTTTCCGATATCACCGACGAACTTATTTCCGAGTTCGAGCAAATTCTGGAAGGGAATTTTATTCGGGAAAGATCGACCGTGTTTTACGCGAGAAGGCTTGGCGTATCAGCCTCTGCTTTAAATTCGGCTTGTAAAAAAAGACTCGGTCTTAATGCAAAATCGGTAATCAACGACAGGATCCTATTAGAGATCAAGCGTTTGTTGGTTCATTCACCCAATAGCATAACGGCGATTTCCCGGGAAGTTAATTTTTCTGACAACGCTTACTTGAGCCGTTTCTTTCGTGCCCAAACGGGAGTCTCTCCGGAACGATACAGGGAAGAAAATCGAAAAGTGCAATAACTTTCGCATTTCGTCCATTTACTTTCACTATCGATTTGCGTACTATCCTTCCTATTCGGCGAAGGATTTTTGGTCGCCGTATTTAGGAGATAAGAATGCTCGAGATACTTTTAGCTACGGAAACGAATTTTGCTATAACGCTTCTTCGGATCATATTAGGAGCCGTAATGCTGCCTCACGGTCTTCAAAAACTGTTCGGTTGGATGGGCGGTTTCGGATTTACTTCAACGATTCATTTTTTTGCGTCGGTAGGAATTCCCTCTCTTATCGGATTTTTGATCATAGTTGCGGAATCATTCGGAGCCTTGGCTTTAATACTCGGGTTCTGCACTAGATTATCCGCGTTGGGTATCGGGATCGTAATGATCGGGGCCGCGTTCTTCCAAAGGAAAAACGGTTTTTTTATGAACTGGTTCGGAAATCAAACGGGTGAAGGATTCGAGTACCATGTCTTAGCTATCGGGATCGCAATTGCGTTGCTGATTTTAGGCGGCGGGGCGGCCTCAGTGGACCGCATCCTTCAGGATCGATTGAAGTAACGCGATTGAAATCGATTCGAAAACTTTCGAACCTATGTGTTTAAGAGAGATTACGAATTTGGAAACTATCGAATCGGTTGCCGAAAGTTTATTACTAGAGGGTAAACTTTTAATGCGAAGTACATTCGATTCCAAACGCTTCGACTTATATCTTTCCGGCTAGTTTTTGTTGGAAGAAATTAAAAATTATCCGGAGGCGAGGAACTTTTTGAAAAAGAGTTGCCTGCTTAAAGATTACTCAAAAAGTAGAAAGCGTGAGATCTGTCCGGTTCAAGCAATCGCTTATTTCTGTTCTGATGGCGCTTATCGCTCTGCCAATGGAACAAGATGGATCGATAGATTTATCCGCCCTTGGATTCGATCGTGCCGAATCTTCCTATATTAGGGGGATAACGGCACCGGTTCATGCGAATGCCGCTCAGACAATCTCTAACGAGGACTCCAGGCATTTAGCCATTTCCTTTAGGAGTAGATACGACTTCATGGATTACTTCTGTGAAGTCGTTTCCGAATCGGAAAAATTCAAGGTTTTCTTTCCTTCGAGCAAAATATCGTTTACGACATACTATTATATTCGTCTTATTTCCGTTCTCTTACTCAATATCCCCCCTCCAATTCTTACCTAATTTGATCGAAAGCTAATATTCGACGGGTATAGATTTATTCCCGTGGCGAAGACTACGCTTCGTTTTGTTGTGGACGACGTATCTTTTCTGATGAAGCGCGAAAACCCGGCTGCTTGCATTCGGGGAGGACCTTTCATGAAAACGGATTCGAATCCGATTTCATGACCGGGCGAGTCGCGTCGAACCGATATAGTGCATTAAAAAAAATTCATATTCACGAGGGATCCGAACGTGATGCCTCTATTTTGAGATCGGAATAAAAAACCGATTTTTATCCGCTGCTTACTCTCAACGAACTAAGTAGCGAGGAGCTTTGATTATAGAATGAACATGCTTTTTAGAACTAGAGCGCGATTGATCCTATTTTTAGCAGGACTCGCGTTTTTGCTGACCTTCACGACACTTTTAATAAGGAAAACGAAAAACGTACCGAATTCGTTTCCTGAGAAGCCTAGCGTTTCTGCGGACGGATCGAAAATCGAATTCAAGAAGGGAAGTCCCGGTCTCGCAATGATCAAGATCGTAGAGATCGATAAAAACGGAAATTTCGTAAACATTCATGCCCCTGCAAGACTGATCGCTTCTACCGTAGCTTCCGTATCGGAGGGAGATCCTCTCGTGTTATTCGAGTCGCCCGAAATTCAGAAATTATATCAGGGATATCTTCATTCAAAGAATACCTTGAATCAATCGAGTAAGAATCTGGAACGAATCCGCGATATGTTTCGACGTAAAGTCGCAAACGAGAAGGATTTAATTGAAGCGGAAACGGAGGCTGAAAATGCCGCAGCGAAAGTCGCCGAATTAGAAGGAAAACTTCGAGCGTTGGGATTAAATCCTTCGATGCTAAACAAAGCAGGTTTGCATACCGCCTGGGTTATCAGCGACGTTCCGGAATCACAACTTCATAATTTGAAAAAGGGGACCGATGTCGAACTGAAATTTTCCTCGTTCCCGAATGAGGTTTGGCGGGGGAAGGCGGAGGCATTGGGAGATAATGTGGATCCGATTACGAGAACGGTTAAGGTGAGGATTACGATCGCCAACGCGGATCGAAAACTTAAGCCGGGAATGTACGCCACGGTGAAGTTTCCGGAAAGTTTAAATTCGGGTGCCATCCTACTTCCTGCGATCGCCGCAGTATCAGTGGAAGGAAAAACCTACGTATTCTTAGAGGGAAAGCCCGGAGAGTTTTTCCGCCGGGAAATTACCCTAGGAGTTTCCAACGAGGACGTAGTGAGCGTTCTTGACGGTTTGGAAAAGGGAGAGCGAGTCGTAGTCGACGGAGCGATTCTATTGAAAGGCTTGAGCTTCGGTTTTTGAAGATGATGGAAGAATATTTCGAACAGCTCGCCGCTTCGTCGTTTCATTTTAACGGATCACGGGTATCGGTCGCCGCGGGCGAAGGTTCCATGAGCCCGATCTATGGAACAGAAAATTCAGAATTTGTTAATTATATATACTTAATTAATAAATACATTTTGTCTATCGGTTTCGTATCGGATCTACTTCATTTGTTTCGGAAGATGGGCCGATCCGGGTTCCGTTCGGAAAAGTTCTCGGCCGCTTATTGCGAGGGTTGCCTTGGATGAAAATCATCAATAGTATTATAGAAACTGCATTAAAGAATAGGATATTCACCTTGGTGGCCGGAGCCGTCGCTTTATTGATCGGAATTTGGTCTTGGATAGATATTCGTAAGGAAGCTTATTCCGATATCGCCGATACGCAAGTCCGGGTAGTCGCTAAATTTCCGGGGAAGGCGACATTGGAAGTGGAAGAGCGGGTCACGATGCCTATCGAAAGAGTACTGCATTCCACTCCGAATGTGATCGTACGGCGTTCGAGGACGATTAACGGACTCGTCGTGTTTCAGTTCGTCTTCGAAGAAGGAACCGACGATTACTTTGCCAGGATGCGATTGATGGAAAAGGTTCGGGACGCCGTGATTCCGGACGAGGTTACGCCGACACTGGCCCCGATGAGTTCTCCCGTAGGGGAGGTATATCGATATGTCGTGGAATCGATGGGCGGTAATCACACTCCGATGGAGCTTAGGAGTATCCAGGACTGGATCGTGATTCCTAAGATGCTCCAAGTTTCCGGAATTGCGGACGTAGTGACTTTTGGGGGATTACCGAAGCAATTTCATATCGTGATGAACCCGGAAAGTTTGATTCGATATCAGGCCACGGTTGCCGATGTGATCGATGCCGTGCAAAGTAATAACTTGAATACCGGCGGAAATTTTCTTTTGCAAGGAGAGCAGTCGCTACCGATTCGATCTCTCGGTGCCATTCGGGAAATCAGTCAAATCGAGGATATCGTCGTCAAAAATCTAAACGGAGTCCCGGTTTTCGTAAAGAATATCGGAACCGTGGAAGTCGCCCCTCCTATTCCTAGCGGGGTTCTTGGATATACCATTCAAAACGATCAAGAAGGATTGATCGATGTCGATTCGGCGGTCCAAGGTTTGGTCGCGATGCGTCGTTGGGTGGAGCCGAATGCTTTCCTAGAAAGAGTTCGTGCGAAGGTGAAGGAAATTAACGAAAAATACATGCCCGCAGGGACGCGATTGCGTACGACCTACGATCGAGGAGATCTAGTTCAGTACACCTTGCGCACGGTAGGCACCACGTTGTTGGAAGGAATTGCCGTCGTTAGCTTGGTCGTTATCTTCTTTGTAGGAAGCATTCGCGCCTCCTTCGTCGTCGTGGCCACAATTCCGTTCGCTCTCTTATTTTCGTTTACGATGATGAATTCTTCCGGAATCTCCGCGAGTCTTCTCTCGCTGGGTGCCGTCGATTTCGGCATCGTCGTGGATAGCGCGGTAGTGATGGTGGAGAATATCATGAGGCGTTATAAGAACGCCACGTTACAGGAAAAGCAAAAAGGAATCATTCGATTTACTTTGGAATGCGCCTCCGAAGTCGGAACTGAAATTCTTTTTGCGATTCTGATCATCATCCTGGCATACCTTCCCATATTTTCATTCGAACGAATCGAAGGTCGCCTTTTTAAGCCGATGGCCTTCACATTATCCTTTGCGATTTTCGGAGCCTTGCTCTTTACGATGACCATCGTTCCGGTCTTAATGTCCTTCTTCTATCGGAGGTATTTCGAGTCTTCGAATCCGGGCCCGATCGAATGGCATAATCCGATTTATCATTGGATTGAAACTCAATATGAAAGAATCGTTCATTATCTGGTCGATCGATCCAGGCGAGTCGTCGCCATAGCATTCTCCGCCGTAACAGGACTTCTAGTAGTCGGATTCATGTCTCTTGGAACGGAGTTCCTCCCTTCGTTGGACGAAGGCGGCTTTACTCTTCGACTCTATTTTCCTGTAGGGATCTCCTTACCGGAAGCGAAGAAGTTCATTCCGAAAGTCAGAAAAATCATTTATAAAAACGAAATGGTGGACACCATCCTATCCCAGTACGGTAGGAACGACGATGGAACGGATCCGCTACCTCCGAACCGGTTGGAAGTTTATATCGGATTAAAAGATTATAAAGCTTGGAGAGAGAAGATCACGAAAGAGGAACTCTTACTTCGCTTACGAAACGATCTTGAAGAAGGACTACCCGGAGTAAGAGTCAGCTTTTCGCAACCGATCATGGACAATCTTTCCGAAGCCATCATGGGGACGATCGCCGACTTGGCGGTATTCGTTTCCGGGCAGGACATGAAAGTGATGCGGAACCTATCGGAACAGATTTTAACGATCGTTTCCGAAATGAAGGGCGCAAGCGAGTACGGAATAGAGCAGGAAGGACCCGCGCCGCAGCTCGTGATTCGAATTCGGAGGGATGTCGCCGCTCGGTACGGCATCAACGTAAGCGATATTCAGCAAGTGATAGAGGCTGCCGTCGGGATGGAGCCGATCAGCGATCTGTACGAAGGCCCGATGGATGATCCGCCTAAAGAAAGAGCCCTTTACGGGATTGTCGTTCGATTCGCCAAGGATTATCGGGAATCGGCCAGGGAAATAGCGAGAATTCCCATCATCTCCCCTAGAGGAGAAAGAATTCCGCTTTCGGAGCTCGCAGACATTACTCAAGAAGATTCGCCTACCATGATTTTCCGTCAGGACGGTAAGCGAACGATTACGGTTCGATTGAATGTGAGAGGACGGGATCAGGGAGGTTTTGTTTCCGAACTTCAAAAAAGGGTAAAGAAAGAAGTTCATTTTCCTGACGGTTATGAGGTGAAGTACGGCGGTCAGTACGAGAACTTGGCAAGGGTCGGGAAGCAGCTCGCAATCGTAATTCCTTTAACGATAGGGATTATTTTCGGATTATTGTATCTGCTTTATCGGGATCTTAGGTCGGTGTTCGTTGCGCTTTCCTGTATTCCTCTCTCCCTTATCGGAGGAATCTATGCTCTATTAGCGAGGGGATATTACTTTAACGTGTCCGCTGGAGTTGGCTTTATCTCCCTTTTCGGAATCGCTACGATGGCGGGAATTCTATTCGTGTCCAAGGCCAATCATTACTTACACGAAAAAATACCGGGTGCGCCAAAAATGAACGTCCGTGAAGCTTCGGTGGCCTCGGCGGTCAGCCAACTTCGACCTCGTTTAATGACTATGTTGCTGGCATTGCTAGGCTTAATTCCCGCAACGATGGCAACCGGAGTAGGTTCGGATGTTCAAAGACCCTTGGCTACGGTGATGGTAGGCGGATTGACCTCGGCGTTGCTTCTGGTGTTAACCGTCATGCCGAGTTTGTATATCCTGATCATGGAAAAAAGGGAAGAAAAGAATCAAACTCCTGAATCGAATTCGCTCGTTCTTCATCCGTCATCCTACGCTGTTGAAAGCGATAATGAGGATGAAGAAAAGCCGAAACATAAGCCAAAGACAGGCAAAGATTCTAAACAAACTCGAAGGAAGGATCGGGCAAGACATTAGGAATTGCTTAATTTTCAAGGATAGACGTCGATCGGCGAGAGTCCGATCGGACGTAAGCAAGACGACATTTCCGAATTTGTGGATTACCTCGAATCGAGTCGCATGAAAGTTACCCGGCGGGCAACCGGGTACTTGAGGCTATCGATAGGTCCTATCTTTTTTCATCAATGGAAGGATCAATCAGGTCACTTTAGCCTTGGCAATAAAGCGGGCAAAAAGAGTCGGAAAAAATTTGTGCAACCAAACTCCGAAATTTTCCCGCGGACCTGCTATGATGACTTCCAGTTTTTCTTCGGCAATCGCACTCAGGATACGTCTTGCACATTCGTTAGGATCGATTCCGTTCGAAATCACCTGGTCCATTTTACCTTGTTTCTTCCCGTCTCCCTTCAGAGCGTTATTTGAAATCTGCGTTTTGACGAACCCGGGATAGACTAACGTGATTTTGATTTTTTCATCGGTATTTTCCGCCCTCAAAGCCTCAAAAAAACCGGTCAACGCGGCTTTCGTGGCGGAGTAGCCTGTTCTTAACGGAACCCCGAATAATCCGGCCACGCTTGAAATCGAAGAGATCCAGCCGGTACGACGTTCTCGCATAAACGGTAGTACCGCAAGTGTCAGCGCGATATTACCGAAATAGTTTACATTCATCAAAGACTCGTAGGTTTTGACCGAAGTTTCATGAGCAAAAGATCGCTGGCTGATTCCTCCGTTATTGATCAAGACGTCGATTTGGCCGAATTTCCGGATTACTTTTTCCGGAAGTTTATTTAAAGTATTATAATTTTCTAAATCTAATGGAAGGATTAGGCAATTCGAGTCTGTCAAATCGTTTTCCGCCTTGACCCTTTTCAGTTCCTTTTCTCTACGGGCTGAAAGGACGATCTTTGCTCCTTGGGAGGAAAGTTCCTGAACGATCGCTTCCCCGATGCCGGAAGATGCACCGGTGATCCAAACCACCTTATTTTTATAGAAAGAGTTCATTTCTTCTCCTTTGAAACGGGCACTTAATTTTCGTTACTCGAGCCCGAATAATCCGGAATCGCTCGACGGTCGACGAGGGTTCCGGTTTGTTAAGAGCATACTTATCCGGATTTTTTCATGAGCCGGGAGACCAACTCGCCCGTACCTTCGTCGGCGGAAATTCCATAGCCGTCCACAAGAATTCCTTTATGCGGAGATTCGGAGGATGAAATCGCATAGAGGATGGCCTCGTCCGCAGGATCGGTACTACCTTCAAATCGATAGAATTTATCCACTTTGAAATTTTGAGGAGAAGTATAGATTTCGCTGTCTTTCCGGTGCATATTCCATAAAAGGTTAAAGTCTTCGGAGTAACCTTCCGCTTTTAGACCGGAGATTGCGTCGGAGATAGTTTCGTAAGAATGCATGAGACCTCCTTTCCGATAAGAATTCCTTTTTCCGAGATGCATTGCCTCGAGGAAGAAGGAATTTACGACAAAAAGTACCGCAATTTTAGCAGAATGAATCCTGTAGTTCAACCGAAAAGACTAGTTCTTCGAAGATTTATCGAAATTCGTCTTCTTGCTCTCGATAAGCTGTCGCTTATACCTGAATGTTCACCGTCGTAGAACACCCCTTAAACGGCTCCTCTTCCTTTTTGGCTTGTTAAATAAACGTATTTTCGAGCGCGCATCACGTCTCCCAACGGGCGGTGTTCCAGCAGCGCTTCCCACGGATCGAAAACGGCTTCTTCCACTTTCGCTTGGAATGCCATCGCCTCTTGACTGCCCAATTCCTGCCGGGGAATCGTTAGTCGAGCAACGGTTATATAAGGTGATTCCGATTCGACCCAATTCTTGGACGCGTCCTCAATCGGAGTAGTCGTCTCATCCGTGAAGAATTGGACTTGAAAAGAATAAACGAGCGATTCTTGCGTTAGGCGCGTCTTCATGTCGAGACCCCAATGATTTAAAGCGTCTTTAGACGGTATTTGATTTTCGGGCGGTAGAAGACGAACGCGCACCGCATACGGACCCCATGAAATCGGAGCGGCGCTGTAGAATCGTTCGGTGGCGAATCCGCTAAACGGTTTATTAAACGTAGCTGCCGCTTTGCGAATTCTGGAGATCGCTCCTAAAAACCCGTATGTCGTAAAAAGATATTTTAGAAGTGCGCCGCCGCCCTTTGCCACTGCCGTTACTAAGCCGACAAATTCGTCGCTTTTCGGCGATGAGAACGTTTCTAAATTAATGAATAAAAAATCCTGGGCCGTCGCATTCCCGTTTCCTAATGCTCCAGGCGAATTGAGGCCCAGTATCTTAATCGCAAAACCGCGGATATCGCCTTTAGAGTCGGGTTGAATTTTCATACTTCCGCTGGAAAGCCGAATCAACGATTCATAGATTCCGGATTTAGCGAAAAGCCCCTGCTTTGCGTGCTCGGGCAAATCCGGGAGAACTTCCAATTTGGCCTTCATCCCCAATAGTTGCTTGCGATGTAGAGTCCTGCCTTTTCCGAACAGTTTTGAATTTTCCTGTTGTATAGCCTCGAATTGTTTCGCATATCCCGTAAATCGGGTTTCCTCATCCGCCGCGATATCCTCTTTCCAATTCACACTTGCAGGTTTCATCGATTTTCTCCCGGACAAACTTGTCTATGAGGACCTAAGTCGTAAGTCACTATAGAACGGTCAACATATGAAGAAAACAAAATATTTTCGGACGATTTTTACACTCTTTCGGAACTGGAAAGGGAACGAATTCGTTCCGCGTAAAACGATTATAGGAAAAAAGTCGTCGAAATGTCCGGTATCACGACCGGCAAAGGAAGAATTTTAAAGAATATTAAAATGTAATTCCGTACATGTCCGCATTAAGGTTCCGAATATTTCTCGGCCATATCGATTCGTTCCAACGTAGTCGGATGAGAGTGGTTGTAAATCACCTCCCATCTATTCGGATTGAGTCGTGATTTATTATCCTTCGCTAATTTTCGCTCCGCGCTAATAAAGGCTTTCTTATCGTTGGTGAGAATTAAGGCTTCCATGTCCGCTTCCGCTTCCTGAGCCCTGCTAAACTTGCTCCAGGCCGGCTTGGTAATCGTACCGATCAAGGATAATATCAAAAAGAGAAACGGAAGAGTGGACGGAGAATAAAACTCCTTCAAGGGAATTTTATTCTCCCGCTTCACTTTCAAAAATATAAAACCGATGATAAAGCAAAGCGCTAACGTTTCCAAAGTACCGACGGCGATATCCTTAATTTGATGATTATGAGTCCAATGTCCGATCTCATGCCCCAAGATACTGATCACTTCCTCTTCGGAATGATTCTTGATGAGAGTATCGTATAAGAAAATTTTGCGATTGGATCCCCAACCGGTAAAATATGCGTTCGTATGTCCGGAATACTTGCTTTCATTGATCACATAAACTTCCGAGACTTCTATCTTTGCACGGTCGCATAACGTTACGATTTTATGCTTTAAACTTCCTTCTTCGATCGGATGATATTCGTAGAAGATAGGCGTGATTAAAATCGGAAATAAAACGGAGAATAATAGCCCTAAAATAAGAGCACCCAACGGTATGAGATATTTCCAGATATTTTGGAACTTTTTCAGAATGTACGCGGCTCCTAATCCGATCAGCGTCGTGATTACGATCCCGACTGCGAAGGATTTACCGGTAAAGATAATCCAATCGGAAATCGCCATCGCGGAAAATCCGAATTCGTGCTCCAATACGTATCCGAAATAAAAGTTAAACGGTAATTCGACTAAGAACTTCGCAAAACTCAAAATCGGTAAAAATAACGCTACCGAGAGATAGAATCGATCGTTGGTTTTTCTCAGTAAATAGTTTTCTAGTTTGACCGAGAGTGGAGTGAATACGATTATCCCGGCCAATAGAAAATCGAGCAAATCGGAGGCGAGCGATGCGAAGAAACCTCTCCGTTCATATTCGATTCCGTTTTGAATATCTTCTTCCGTAAAATATTTTAAAATACTTTCATGTATTCCCGGCGAAGTGTCTCCCATATAAGAAAGATATCTCAAAAGGATGGTGAAGGCCAATTGAGCAAAATACAGAATTAATATAACATTTCGAATCGACATATTCCAGTCCTAATTCCTTGGTGCGAAATAAGACTGTTAGATGGTATATACGGGTCAACAAGAATTATGTTCGACTCTTGACGGCGACTCAAGGCTTACAAAAACGTGCTACTGCAAATCAATGCGTAAACGAAGAGATTCGATTTTTCTAGTTTCAGAAGGAAAAGTTTGAACGAAACGGAGTCGAAAATCCAATCTCTTCGATCGGGAATATTAGCGCCGAACGTTATGGGACGAATGGCCGGCGAGTAAAAAGATTCGATTCTTCCCTTCCCATTGGCTGGGCTCATGCCCGTAAATCACTTTTATCCTCGGAAATGCCTTAGAAAAAGAATTCAATTTTCGTAATGCAGCTATGCTTTCTTTACGGTTTACGGTAGCGCCGGGAGGAATCGTTTTTTCAAAACCCGCTTTTAAATGAGATGCGTCGAATGTGAAGAGCAAGGGTTGATTCGGAGTATTTAAAAGTACGGCTAATTCTCCCTTGGTATGCCCGAATGCGGGAATTATCCAAACCGAACCGTCTCCGAATAGGTCCAGAACCTTTCCTAAAATCGGCATTTCGTAATAGTTTTGCCCGGGTAGAACGGAGCCTTCAAAATCGATCGATAGAGCCTTCGGAGCATATCCGTGAAAAATTGCGAAGGCTTTACTCGCGTCGTCGGCCTCCTCCTTTGATAAGAGAATTCGAATCGGCCCTCTTTTTCGAAGCGATTCCATTCCTCCGATATGATCCCAGTGCAGATGAGAGACGATTACGAAAAGAATATCTTCGTTGGGAATATCCATCTTCGTTAAGATGTTACCGATGTCCGATCCTTTTTCGGATTTGCAGGGAATCGTATAGAATGAACCGATTAGGCTAAAATCGCATCTGCCTTCCTCGTTTACTGCGGGAACTCCGGAATCCATTAGGAATTTTCCGAACTTAGGATGTTGCACTAGGTAACTGAGCGACGGAACCCATCGTTCCTTTTTTTCCGATGCCGGGGTGCTAGGATCCTCCGCGTCGATTAGAATGGACGGCCCCGTTAAAACATTGCCGGTATGGATTGCGGTCACATTCAATTTAGTCGGACTCGAAAAAACTTCTTTCCAATCGAAAAAACGATTATTTGTTTCCTCTAACTTTTGCCAATTTCGAAAATCCTTACGTAAAGGCGGACCTAGGAAACATCCTCCGACTATCAAAGCGCTGCAGAACAACGGAATTCCTATCTTCATCCCTCGTACAAATCTACTTAACATCATTACCTCCGGGATCGTCGCCGTATCGGGATTCGATCCATTGATTCGAAGAATAAGTGAAGGCGTTCAATTGTGCTGGAACTTTTGTTCCAGTTCCGGATTTATTCTTAGAAAAGAGGAAGTAACTCCGTGGATGTTTCTGAAAAAGTTTTAAAAGCGATTCAGCTGAGTATTTTTTCGAGGATTAGAAAAGAGTCGTACGAACCGCTGTTTAAAGAAGGCAGGATCGTAAAATTTTCCGCCGGAGAAGTCGTACACCAAGCTTTCGAAGAGGCTACGTATGCCGGGCTGGTTCTTTCGGGGTTTTTTAGATTATATCTTTCGTCTTCTTCGGGCAGGCAGGCTACGGTTCGTTATGCGAGAACCGGAGAGGTGATGGGTTTAGTCGGGGCGATTGCCAACCGGGGAACTATAAAAGAATCGGATGATACTTATGTGCAAGCGTTAAGCGACTCCGAAGTATTCGCAATTTCGTTTCGCGATCTTAGGGAATACGGAAGACGCTCTCCCGAACTCTCTTGGATATTCGCCGAAGAATGCGCTTCGAGAGTCTACTCCGTACTTCGTGAACTGTACGGCCTAGCCTTTACTAGCGTAAAAGAACGATTGGCACGTCATCTACTCTTGACAGCAGTCAGTCGATCGGAACATCCATTTTTATCGGTCAAGATGTCGCAACAGGACTTAGCGGATTCTATCGGAACCGTACGCGAAGTCATAGTACGTGAGTTACGCGCCTTGAAGACCGCAGGTCTGATTTCTTCGACAGGAAGCAAAATCGAGATTTTAAACCCGGAAGCATTACTGGAACTTTTCGAAAAAGCCGATTAAGATTCCGTTATAGGATTATCCTAGATTGGATGACCTTTTCGGCGGTTGGATCGCATTATAGAATTTGGAAGCTAAAACCTAACGGAGGAACTATGATTTTTACATCTTTCGGCTTAGTCGAACTTACCCGAAAATCGGTTGATTTTCCTCCTTTCTTCTTTAAAAATTAATCGATGTGCGATTCGTATAGTATCAATATATCAGCCGATCGAATCATTTCGGAACTTGAAATCAGCGCCGAGCAGGAGACGATCGCAGAAAAATATAGACTGAATCGAAACATAGAACCTGGAGATATCGCTCCGGTTTTAATTTCAAAAGGGGAAGATCGCATTCTCCGAAATTATAAATGGGGGATCTGGAATAGTAAGAGTCAAAAATACGAAATGATCGCTCGAGTTGAAAGTATTAAGACATCTCCGCTGTGGAAGGATGCGATCAAGGATAAGGATTCTCGCTGCATTATTCCGGCCAGCTCCTTTTTCGAGTGGAAGGTGATCTCCGAGGAAGAGAGGGTCAATGTTGAAATTTTCCATAAGTCCGAGGAATTATTCGCATTTGCAGGGATACATTTGCATTACCATGAGAACGGTAAAGTAATACCCGGATTTGCAATTATTACCGTTCCGGCGTCCTTGGAAATGACTCCGGTAGGGGACCACCAACCCGGAACGATTGCGAAAGACGATTTCGACGCTTGGTTGGAAGGCAGTGCCGATCCGATTCCGTTGATTCGAAGCGAGCGGGGAATCACTTTCGAAATTAAGAGTAGAATCGGCTCCGATTCCTAACTCTTAAGATTAATTATATTTTTGTTATGTATCCGACTGAAAAGCCCCGGCGACCTGTCGACGGGAATACGAGTCGTTTTAGCTGTTCGTTTATCAAGGAAGAATCAATGATTTTAACGGAAACGGTCCGGAAAAAAGTTTCGGGTTCTACGAAGATCGATCCGGCTTATTGAAGTTTCCGCTGCTTCATTGCTTCGATTTTGACCGAAGCGATGTAAAGTAGAACAAAAATCGTGACGAAAGACGAAACGATAAAGACCACGGTCGCGCCGAACACGTACCATAGCAGTCCGGCAAACGAACTAGCAAGCAGGGCCGCGAGGCTATTGAGCCCGGCAAAAGTTCCGATTGCGGTAGCCGAATCGTCGGGACTCGTAATATTCGTAATTAACGCTTTCGTAATTCCTTCCGTAGAGGCGGCATAAATACCGTAGATGAAAAATAATAGATAGAAGAGTTCTTTTCCGTCCGCAAAGGCCATGCCGAAATAGACCATGCTGAACAAGCCCAGGCCGAGTAACAGAATCCGCTTTAATCCTATTTTGTCCGATAGCATTCCCATCGGAAAGGATGAGATAGCGTAGATTAGATTATAGAAAATATAAACGCCGATCACTTCCGAATCGGTAAACCCTTTGCTCTTAACCATCATCAATAAAAATACGTCGGAACTATTCACTAATGCGAAACCGAGTAGCGCGATCGACAAGCGTCGGTAGGCGAGGGGACTCTTCTTCCAATATTGCAAAAATGAGAAGAATCCCGTAGGCTTCACCGTCGGGGAAGTGGCGATCTTCTTTTTTTCTTTTAGAAGTCGGGAAATAATTACGGCGATCAGGCCCGGGATAATGGCCCAGTAAAAAAGCGACGCATAATCTTCCGGAAAAAAATGCAGATAGATAATAGCGCAGATAGGACCTATCACGGCGCCAAGAGTGTCCATCGATCGATGAAATCCGAAGACGGTTCCTTTCGTTTCGGGAGTCGCTTCGTCGGATAATAAGGCATCGCGGGCGCCGGTTCGTAATCCTTTACCGAATCGATCCAATGTTCTCGCGGAGAAGATCCAGACCGGAAATGTTAGCACGGCCATCATCGGTTTGGAAAGTGCGCTCAAGAAATATCCCCATTGCACGAAGGGGACTCTTCTGCCGCTTGAATCCGAAAGATTTCCGAAATATCCCTTGCTCAATCCCGCCGTTGCCTCGGCGAAACCCTCTAAGATTCCGATCAATAAAACGGAAAATCCTATGCTCTTTAAATATAATGGCAGTATCGGATATAGCATTTCGCTGGCAATATCCGTGAACAAACTGATGAACGACAGAACCCAGATAGATTTTGTAATCGTTTTCATAGTGATAAGGTATGCGTATCTTCATCCGTCGATTTCCTGAATGGGAACTCGCTTCGAATTGCTTTCCTTCTTAGGCTAAAAATTGCAGGAAGATTCAACTAAGAATGGATACTTCCAAAAGGAAAGTCGTTTTTCCGTGCAGAGGACAGAAGACAGACGACTGAGGACAGAACATTGGTGAGCCGGGTTTCCATGTTTCTACAGGAAGATTCCTCCGTTATCAGTGGATTTTTCGTCTAACCCCGCTGCCTTCCCAACATGGTGCAGCTTCTGTCTAGCGTGAGCAAAGCGAACGCGTCTGTCTTCTGGCCTCCGTCCTCTGAAAGGCGCAGATGTGTCGGAATTCCGTCTTTTTGCTTGATTGCTGTGGATTGTTTCGCGTCTTAACGCGATACGTAAGAAAGTTGTGTGCAAGACTTTGGGGGTTTCGTCATATATCTTGAAAGTAAAGAAATTTATTGTTTCTATATATATAAAAACGGAAAGTTAGAAAATTATGAACCAGAGAGAATCCCGCAAACTACGTTGGAAAATTACGGTAGGAATGGAAGTGTTAACTTCCATTTTAGCGGTTCCTCTCGCAGTTTTGTTCATCATTACGGCGGGCGGTTATGACTTTCACAAATCCCTCGCGTTAATCATCTGTTCCTGCATTTCGCTTGTGACTTCTTTCGTCGTGCCGGCGATTCGGTTTTTCTATCTCGGTAGAATTCTCGTAGTCCTCGAGCCTGAACAATGGAATAAATTAAATCCTGTCGGCAAGTCCCGGACCAAGGCCCGGATCCTTAACTTTCCGCTTTTGAATACGCTTTTTTACGTTATTCAATGGAGCTACGGAATAACCTTCGCTTGGCGGATCATGCATCTTGCCTTTCAGCCGACTTTTTTCGAATCTTTACCGTTCGCTTTCCTTCCGGCTATCATCTATCCGATCCTAGGAGTATCCCATTTCTTTTTAACCGAATCGATTCTTTCCTCGGTTCTGGAATCCGATACGTTAAGCGGCGTACAGACACAATCTTCCGCAGTCCGAAAGGTTTCGATTTTTTCCCGGATCTTTGCGACTATCGCGTCAATTTCGTTATTGCCGGTAGTGATCTTCGGATACTTGCTTTTCGAGGAAACCAAAGGTTGGATTAAACTCGGGGATGTGACGACTCCGCTGGTTCTTACGTTATTTTTTATGCTGATCACGGTTGCGGTCGCCTCTTATCTACTCGCGGTCAGTATTCGGAAGAATTCCGGAAATATGGTAAAAGCATTCGAGGAGATGTCAAAGGGAGATTTAACGATAGAATTGCCGATGCTCTCAACGGACGAACTGGGTAATAGTAGTAAATCATTAAACGATTTTGTAAAGCGACTTCGAATTATCGTTAAAAGCGTGATTCGAGAAGCCGAAAAACTTTCGGGAAGCTCGAAGGTTTTAGAAGAGAATACCAAAGAACTTTCGAGAAAGATGCAGGAGCAGGCCGCTGCAACGGAGCAAATGAGCGCCGGAGTGGAGGAGATTGCGGCCTCGGTGAGTTCGACAGCGTCTCGCGCGGACGGGCAGGCTTCCATTACGCAAAAAGCGACCGATTCCTTGGTGGAATTGGACGGTAGGATTCGACAAGTCCACTTGGCGCTTTCGGAAACTAAAAGCGATGCGGATAAAATGAAGTTCGAGACGTCGAAAGGTGAGGAGGCGTTGCTCGGGACCAAAAAAGCAATGGCCGATATCGAAGAGAGTACTTCTAAAATGGGCGCTACGGTAAATGTAATCCACGAGATTACGGACCGGATCGGCTTACTTTCGCTAAACGCCGCGATCGAGGCCGCAAGAGCAGGTGAGGCAGGAAAAGGGTTTGCGGTCGTGGCTCAAGAGATCTCGAAATTAGGGGAGCAAACCCAAGAAAATGCAAAGAGAATTCGCGCCGCCATTCAAGAAGCTTTAACTGCGACGAAAAGCGGTCGAGAAGTGATCGAATCGACTCAAGCAGTCTTTCAAAAGATAGGACAAACCGTCGGGATTACGTTGGATAGAATATCCGAGGTGGCCGATCTATCGGATTCCCAACTTTCGGCAAGCGCTAATGTTAGATCGGCGTTTACCGATCTATCTCGATCTGCGGAAGAAATTAGAAATCATACGCTGGAACAATCCCAGACATCGGCGGAATTTTCCAGAACCATCGTGTCTATATCCGAAACGACGGAACTGTTAAATAGAGTAGTGAGCGACATAGACAATCTTGCGGAAAAACTTGCCCACCAAGCCGCAAGTTTGAAAGGTGATGTCGAGTTCTTTAAAACCTGATTCTTTACCGATTCTTGGATCTAAAGAATTCGAAAAATCGATATGATTAAACGAATACTGATTTCGACCCTTGTGGCTTTTATAATATTCGTCTGTTTGGTCGGCCACGCTTATTCAACAGGCAACCGGGATTCCGAGTAATAATCCGGTGGCCGCCTTGGCGGCGTCTAAAGATCCGAGGAAGCGGATCGTCGTATGCATGGGCGATAGCATCACTCATGGAAGAGTCAGCTACGATTATGTAAACGGGCTCGCTTCCGATTTCGATCTCGAAAAATTTTCATTCGTTAACGCCGGGATCAATAGTCGTCTGGCCTATAATTTGTTGCAGAAAGTCGACGATATTATCGCACTGGAACCGGATTTTATTACGATCTTAATCGGCACTAACGACGTAAAAGCTTCGCTTAGTGCGGAGGAATCCGAACGCTATATTAAACTTTGGCGATTGTCCGAACCGCCTTCTAAGGAGCTATTCGTTAGCAGCCTGCATAATCTTATTATGAAATTACGGAGCGAGACGAACGCGAAGATTGCTTTGATCTCTCTCCCTCCTCTGGGAGAAGTTTTGCAGAGCGAGCCTTATCTTCGTTCCTCTGAGTTTAGCGGAGAAATCCGCAAAATTGCGGAGGCGGAGAGAGTGTCCTATCTTCCTTTGCACGAAGAATTGGATGCGATTTTACGGAGTAAAGCGCAGAATAATATTCCGGAATATAGGATGGATTTGCCCGCGATGTACATTGCGATCTTTCTACATTATGCAATGTTTCAAGACTGGAATTCCATTTCGGATATGCGGGACCTGCGCTTCCTGACGGATAATATTCATTTGAATCAAAGGGGAGCCGACGTCGTCCAAAAGTTGATCAAGAAATTCTTACTCGAATAAAATTTGGACCCGCCGCCACGACTTACTTTGCCGATTTAGTCAGGGCTTCCAGAAATCATCGGAAGATATAATTTCGGCTTGTCTAGGAAAAACTTTTCCATCAATACTTGGTGAGTCTCCGGATCTTTATCTGCGCAGAGATCCTTGAGTATTCTGTTCTTATAACCTGTATCCGATGCTTGGCGTAATGTGGAGAGAACGACTCCGCTTGTAGCGACGCCGAACATTACGATTGTATTGATTTCGTTTGCCCGCAAAATCATATCCAATCGGTACCTAAAAAGGTGCCTACTATGAAAAGGGTCATGAAATATCGCGAACGATCGCCTATGGAACGGGCGAAATGGCCGTGATTTAACGAATAAATCCGGCTTCTTAATAAAAAGAGCCGTCGAAGTTACTTTCCAATATTTCTCCAAAGCATTCCGAATCGTAAAAAGATTCGGTAGAATAGACGACCGGGTGATCCTGCGTTTTGGGAAGATCCGATTTTGGCTGTTCTGTATTGGAAAGGATACCTTCGAATTCTCTTTTCGTGTTCACGCGTCGCCTCTTTATTTATGGTAGCGAATCTTTAGACGATTTATTTCACTCGGATATGAAATATTCCGTTTCGATAATTTATTATTTCTAATAAATTTTTTTCGTAAGCAGAAGACAGAAGATTATTCCTATTAACCTGACAACAATTTTTTTAAAAACGAATTATGTTGGAGCTCCGACACAGAAGACAGAACATTGGTCAACGGGGTTTCCACGTACTAGAGAAAGATTCTTGTGTTATAGTGGATTTCACGGCGGCTTTTCCAACATCGAGCAGTTTCTGTCTTCCGCCCTCTGCGAGCGCCCGGCATGTCGATTGGAAGTGGTTAGAGTTTAGGTATTAGAGGTTAAATGCAATCAATTCTGTAGGAGTTCCATCAGGGTGGTGAAGTCAGGAAATCTGTCGTCTGTCCTCCGTAATCCCCGAACCACCTAGTCCGATTTCAGCCCTTTGTGCAATAACCGGACCATCTCTCGGATTGTGGCCTTGATTTCAGGCTCGGGAACCTTGTAGACGATTTGTCCCATAAAGCCCAAGGCAAACGTAAGCGAGGAAATTCCGAACGCAACGGATTTTAGATCCACCTTTGAATCGATTTCGCCGGCTTTTTTAAATTTCTCTAATTCTCTGACCATTTCAGGAATGGCCTTTTCATAAATCTTCGTTTGTATAATTTTACTCACGTTGGCATCCAAGATGATTCTGCTTACTGCCACTTTCATGAAGTCGGAATAATTTTTAAATTCGCTGCATCGCTCCGAAATCGAATCGAGCAAGGCTTCTTCTAAATGAGTGTAATCTTTAGCAGCGGGGGATTTTTTGAGAAGAGCGTCCCCATTCTCGTCCAGTTCTTCCGCTCTCGTGAGAATCGCTTCTAAAAGACCCTGCTTTCCGCCGAAGTATCGCATAATCAGGGCCTCATTCGCGCCTGCCAATCCGGCAATGTCTTTCGTCGTCGCTGCATCGTATCCTTTTTGAGCAAAAACCTGAATCGCGGCCTTCATCAACGCTTTCTCCGTTCCGATTCGATCCCTTTTCTTAGGGGATGATTTTGCTAAGGACGAAGACGGGGATTTTCGAGCATCTTTTTTGATCTTCTTTTTTACAGGCTTTGTCATTTAACCGTCCACAGGAAATATATCCCGACCGTTGACTAATCAGCCAAGCGGATTTTCATTTTGTTGAACTTTTCGCGCTTGCTCGGCATTCCGATCCTCCGGAAGAATGTAAAATGTAAGTAAGTAATTACATAGTAGACGATGAAGGCACTTGAATTACAAACGAAATCTACTCAATATTCAAGCGAAAATAAACCGTCTCAGCATAACGCCAAGAATAATGCTCCCTTGGCGTTATGGATTAGGACAGGGGACACAATGTACATAGCTCTTCTCTTATTACTCGGACTAGGCGTATTATTACCCGGCCTCGGTAGTTATCAAATTCTGACCCAGGGCGACGAAGAGATGCACATTGCGACGATTCGTGAAAGTCTTTCCAGTTCCTCCTTTCTATTTCCTAAATTTGAAGGAGTGATGAACCTTTACAAACCTCCGGCGCTCTTTTGGTCAGGCATTGCCGCGGATTCAATTTTTGGGACCAGCATCTTCGCGGAAAGATTCCCATCCTTTCTTCTTTTTTTATCTACGGCACTCTGTATATACTCCGGCCTGCGGATACTAGGTTCTCGGCCTTTCTTCGCTTTTTCCTTTGCCGCATCCTTCTTATTCACCCTGGGAACGTTTAAATTTTCCCGCTTGGTCATGATGGAAGCGTTTCTTGTCTTTTTCATAACGGCAGTTTCGGTCTTAGTTCTTAAGTACCAAGTTTCGCGGGAGCGAGGATGGCTGGTCGTTGCGGGAATTCTTTCGGGTATGGCCTTTTTAGTAAAAGGCCCGCTGTTTCAGGTTTATGCAGGAATCGTATTGGTATCGTTTTCAGGCGTCAACGTGTTTATTACGAACTCGTCCGGAAAATGGATCGGGTTCAAACGAATCGGTAAGGAAGTTCAAGATAACGTAATATTTCATCTTTCGGCTCTTGTCGTTCCTGCGATATGGATTATCAGTTTGCTCTCGTATTCCGAAGCGGGACGAGAGTTTCTGGCTTTCTTTTTTCTAACGGAAAATTTGGGAAAATTTTCAAGTGCGACTACGAATCAAGGGGAATGGATTCTTCCAGCCGGTTGGTTACTTTATAGTCTCCCTTTTTCGTTCTTATTACTTTTTGCGAATATTTATGCCCTCGCTACAAAGGCGAAAAATTACGCGCAAGTTTTAGGGAAGACGCTCATATGGGCCTCGTTTGCGATTCTTATGATTCATCTGACTCCGAATCGTAAGGATTTTTATTATGCTCTTCCGATATTGCCTCTGGCATTTCTCGGAGCCGGGGCCTTTTTCTCGCGGACAAATCAGGAAATCTTAAAGAAACCTCTTTCCTATAATTTGGGCTTTCTAATCGGTTTTGGAGCTCTGCTTACGGTCGGAAAAGTCTGCTACGAGCGGATTTTAGGAACTACCGTACTTCTCGATACATTATTCGCGATTCTTACCGTCTCCGCTTTTATCGTATTCATTCTTACGCCTAGATTCGTAAATAATCTCTCTATATACGCTATTTGTAATGTACTGGTGGCCGGCCTCCTGATGGCTTACGTTCAATTCTCCTTAATTCCGGCTTTAAGTCTTTCGGATTTTCCTGAGTCGGGGCCGGTCCTACAGGCAAAGAAAGTCTGCGTAATTGCGGAGAACCCCTGGACGGCACTTTCGTATAAGAACGCGTTAGTCGGGTCGGATGTGGCGCATTCCGTTCCCGGTTCCGAACGGAACTGCGTCGACGGAGACCGAGCGGTAATCGACTACGTTGCACATTGGAAGGGCCGAGACGATTATAAACTCGTTCAATCTTGGCCGATTCGAAAAAGAGATCTTACTTGGTCCGAATTTCTCGAAAACGGTCACGGCCAAGAATTAATCTTTTATTATGAACCTACTCATTTATTAAAAAATTCGGAGGCAAGATGACTTCTCCCTGGCTTGCAAAAGTCTTCCGCTATCTTCCCATTTTATTGCTTGGAATTGCCGTGGGGGGATTCGTAGCCGTAAAATACGCAAAACTGCCGGGTTCCATTACCAAAGAAGATTGGGAAGGCAAGGAGATTTGCATCGAATATTGCGATTCCCTAACCAAATGTACGAAAGAGTCGATACCTCAGGCTACCGAAGATCAATTATATAAGATGGAGAATTCTTGCTTGAGAGGTTGTAGAAAACATTTCGATAAAATGCAGGTCTGCCTGGTTCCTGAAAAGATGTCTTCCTGCACCCATTTAACGTCCTGTCTATTTCAGGAAATGAAAAAGTACTATTAAAAAACGACTTTTTGGTATTGGAAATCGATTCTGGAGGATTATCCCTTCCAGAATCGATTTACTTTTTTGACGTAATCCCTGGTTTCCTTAAACGGTGGAATTCCTTTATGCTTTTCTACGGCGCCTGGTCCTGCGTTATACGCCGCGATAGCCAGGTCCGTATTGCCGAATCTTTTTACTAGATCGCCCAAAAACTTTGTGCCTCCCGAAATGTTTTCCGCGGGATCGAACGGATCTTCGACCCCCAGCATTTCGGCCGTTCCGGGCATTAATTGCATTAATCCGATCGCGCCTTTCCGGGAGATTGCGTTGGGTTTAAAATCGGATTCCGCTTTAATTACCGATTTTACTAAATTCGGGTCCAGTCCGTTTCGGGCCGATTCCTGCCGAATAAAACCGGAAAGTCCCAGCGTATCTAAATCGCCTCTTACGTTTCGAGTGGATTCGATGTCGGATAACTTTGAATTTAGGATATCGGAAAAGGATTCTTGCGTATTTGTAGGAGGAATTACCTCCGTACGAGTTTCTTCCTTCTTAGGGACGAATCGATCCGGAATTTCTCGAATCTCTTCCATCCGGCTTAGTATACTTTGAAAGGCAGGTAGATCCGCTAGCTTCATCGGTCCTCGGGTCCAATTCTAATCTGTTTAGTATAAAATGACCTATTATGTCTCTCGGCTATTTTTGGAGGCTTCTGAAGCGTTTTTTGGGTCTTTTCACAGTTTGAGAAAAGGGTTGGTTGAAAAAAGATCAGGATATTGAAGGATAGGCCCGTGATTGAAATAGAGATAGTCACCACACCTAGGCTTACTGCCTTCCCGGTATTCCTTGCATTCAGTCGAGGATATTTCGAAGAAGAAGGAGTAAAAGTTCGTGTCCGAGTCCTGAAAAGTTACGAAGCTGTTTTTGCTTATTTGAGAGAAGGGAGAGCTGAAGCGGGAGAGGTTCCATTTACTGCTTGGCTGGACCAACAATTACGTAGGACCTCCCCGAATTGGACCCTATTCCGCGGCGTAATTCTATCCTGTTTGGTTCAGGGATTTTATTCCGCCTCGTACATGGAGGCCGAGGCGATACGGGACTCTTACCATAGTTTTTTACCGATTCTTCATCCATTGTCTTTGGATAGATTCGTGGCGGAAGAATTTTTCAGATCGGAAAACTACCATCGTAGAAAGCCGGTACCCTATTTGGTTACCCGCCCGACACTTTTAGTACACGAATTCATAAGAGCGGAGTGTATGGGGGTCGCTGCTTCCTTGCAGGAATATCCATTTTTCGGAGAAAAAGGATACTGCCTCACGGTAGACAATGAAATTCCACCCTATTATCTTCCCACAAACATGTTGGCGTTTACGGGAAGATTTGCGTCTAAATTTCCCGACGAAGCGAATCGGGTTTCGAGAGCTTTGAAAAAAGCGATGGAAGATCTAGCGAATCATGTCGCTTACGAAGGTGATTCGTACGTTGCGGATTGGGTAGGTCCCTGTCCTTGGAAGCCCGTGGATTTGGACGGTTTTTACAGACGTCCTGTTTCGGAATTGGGAAGAATCCTTTCGGGTATGCCGTCTTTGGACGACGTTCGATTTGTGGTGGATATGTATAGAAAGACATATCCTGGAGACGAACAAACGGCTCAATTATTGGACTTAGCGTCGCAACGTGTAGCCGATAATCCTTTCCCGAAATTTCCCGGTGCGCTAGATTTCAAAAAAACCAAGTTACACGCGGAATATTATTCTACCTTACATCCGAATCGGAGTCTGAACAAAAAAGAACTCACTAAATCACCTCTTCGCAACTTAGTCGGCGAAATGAAAGAACTTGCGTTGGGCCTATTTTCGGGTCGTCGCGAAATGTCTCTAGATAAGCAGATCCCGATAAGCCCGTATCTTTTCATTCGTTCCTCGATCAATAGTATATTAGATTATCTAAATCAAGAAATACGTGATTTAGAAGAGAAGAACAAGCGCCTCATGGAGGACAATTATCTCCTGGAGACCCGTCTCGATATAAGCGATTTAAAGAGACAAACCACCGAAGAACGCTATCGCTATATGTTCGAATTTGCCACGGATGCGATGATCATCGTCAACGCAGATACGCGGATGATTGTGGACGCCAACCGGCGTTTCAGGGAAGTTTCCGGATACCAAGGTTCCGAAATCAAGAATATAAGATTAGCGAGAATTCTACCGGACATTTTGGACCAAAACGAATTGAAATCGCCGGGAGGAAAGGATCAGAATATGGCATTTCTTCCCGAGGCGACCTTGATTTTAAAGGACGGGACCCGTTTTTCGGTCGGCTTAAGCGTGACCGGGTTTAGTGCCGAAACGAAGCGATTCTATCAAATCCAAGTCAGCGATAATGCGCTCGTTTTGGAATCGGAAAGAATCAAACACGAATTTATCTCGAATATTTCCCACGAACTGCGATCACCGATGACGAACATCCAGGGATATTTCGACCTGCTTTTATCCGATCCGGTTCTGACGTTAAACGAAGAGCAAAAGGAAATGGCGGACGTGATTCGTAAGAACGTACGAAGACTGAATTTCCTGATAGAAAATCTGCTTCAGCTGGAAAAAAAGGATTCCCAAAGCTCCGAGGAAATGGAGGAGATTTTCGACCCTGCGGTGGTCATAGAGGAAGTCTTGTACATCAATTCTCCACCGGCGGTCGAGAAGGGATTGGAGGTCGTATCCAATCTTGCCAAAGGATTGCGGATAAAGGGAGTACGATTCGAGTTTTCCCAAATCATAACCAATTTGTTCGTGAATGCGATTAAATATACGGAAAGGGGAGCCGTGGACGTTGTCTTAAAGAAAATTTCCCCTTCCAAATTAGAACTAAGCGTTATCGACATGGGTATCGGAATCGATCCGAAATATAAAGAAATGATTTTTGAACGATTTTTTCGAGTGCCGGATCAACGGAATCGGACCGTGGGAGGAACCGGTCTAGGTTTGTCGATCAGCCGTGCTCTCGTAAATAAAATGGGCGGCGAGGTCTTCGTAGAGCCCAACCGAAAAGGCGGAAGTATTTTTCGAGTCGTTTTACCCTTATTGACCTCATGAAGCCCCGACTTTTGTTTTATTCGATTTTTGCGATTCTAGTTTTATCGGGCGTACTGATTTCTTTTTGGTCTCCTAGGGATAATGGAAGGAAATCGGAACTTCTTCAAGGCGGACTCTCTCAAGATACGGTCTCTCGCCAGGAATATTCCTTGTTCGAATCTTCTTCGGGGTTCGTGGACTTTTCCGGAACTACGGAGGAAAAAGCCGTAGATCCTAATGAACCTAGGCTTCCGGAAGAAAAAAAATCCTACTTGGACAAGTTGAGCGAGGAAGATCGGGCAAAATTGTACGAGCAGATGTACGAACGGTTCAAGCCGCTTGCGGATCGCTTCCCCGACAATCGATTCATTCCCCGTAAAATCTCTTCGGAAGAAGCCGCCAAACGCAAGGAAGAGGAGGATCATTATTATCGAATTCAGAGCGATCTTCTGGACAGAAGGGAAGTTTCCAAAGAGGATATGAATTTCTTTTTAGATACAAAATTAAAGCGGTCGGACGATATGCTGGAAATTCTCAAGTACAGCATGGAGAATTTCGAAAAATCTTCCGGATCCGACCGATCGGCAAATAGCGAATACGGGAAAATAGTCAGGGAGAGAATCGAGAATATCGAAAAGAGCAGGGCAGAAGTTCTTGCTTCAAAAAAAAGTAATGGAAATTAACGGGTACGCTTAACGCCTATGTTTCCCTTTTTTCTTTTTCGAGATAAGCTTCTTTTTTCCCGCAGTCTTTTTGGCGATCGGTAAATTCATATCGGCAAGTAGAGCCGTAAGCGCAAATAACGGTTCTAGTCCTAAAAGTTCCAGCAAGTGCAGGATTTTCCCAAAGCCGACCTGTTTCAGCAAAACCAAGGCGTTCTTCGTTCCGAATCCCTTGAGGAGTAGGGGGATTTCAGCGACGCCTCTTTTGCGTATCCATTCGGCGCATTCCTGAGGAGTCAGCGCATTCGCTAGGGGAACAAAGTCTTTGACGGGGAGCGCCTTAGCCAATTCTAAAAACGATTCCAGCCCTACTGCATTCAGATATTCTAATGATTTATCCGATCCCAGTCCGTGCAAAATTTCAACGATCGACTTAGGACCGAGAACTTGATTAATCTTTCGGACATCTTCCGCCGGTAGAGCCTGAGCTAGGATCGTCAAATCCGGTAGTCCCAGATGTTTTACGAAAAAAACAAGGTCTGCCGGATCGGATTCCCGAATCAGCGGAACTAAAATCGTTTCGGGTATGGATTGGATGAGTGATACGATTTCCTTTTCACCGAGATGTTGACTTAGGTAAAGTAGCTTTTTGTGATCCACTTTTTCCGAAATGGAAAACAGCGCTTCGTATCCCAAATTTCGAAATAGCTGAAACGATTTCTGCGGGCCTAGTTTGTCCAGATACTCTAGAGCGTTTTGAATTGTGGATATGACTTTTTTCAACCTAGTATATCCTTCAATATTTCCAAAACTAAAGGAGAAAGATTCCGCTTTTTATTTACTTCTCTCAGATTGTACGCGGCGTCTTCGGCGACCTTACCGACCCAAAGTTCCAGCTCGGTGGTCGACAGTCCGAGAAACTCCCGGATCGTTTCTTTTCGGTAATGATTCAGCAGGGTGTCGCGGGCGGTTCCGTACAAATTCTCCAGCGCGGATTGAACTTTCAAATCGGAAGCGACGGCTCGTCTAAGACGATCCACTCGAGGTCCGATCTGCCCGCCATCCACTCGGCCCATTTCGGCAAATCCGGTTTTAAAAAGAAGTCTCAGAGTATTTCGAAGTGCGGATTGGACTTCTGCGGCACCGGAACCGATGGAGACGAAATCCGCGATGCGTTCCGTAAAGGCCGGCAATAACGACGATAAGAATTGAGAAACCTGCTTTTCCAAGCCGGCGGCTTGAAAAACTCCGTGCAACGGATTGATTTTTTTATGGAATTCGGTTAGGACTTTTTCCAACCCTTGGGAAAGAATATCCTGAACTTCGGGTAGATTTAGAATTCCTAATATTAGATTTTTAGAAGGCGCCGCCTGAGTGCCGGCGATCAATTCCACTAGAGCTTCTCGAGTTTCCTCCGACAAAAATTCATCGAATGAAGTGTGAGGGAAGGCTTTTTCGATCGGGAACTCTTCCGACAAAACTTGGATTTTTTCTTCCGGAAGCCGTATGAAACCGACTGAGGATGGAGAAAGACGAATGTTTTCCGGCAAGAGTTCTTCCAGGCAGGAATCGAATAAAAAATGTAAACTTCGGCGAAAAGACTCTTCGAGTCGCCCGGGTTGCGTAAGCCAGTCGTTAACTCTGGACTTTCGCGATCGAAAAAAAACAATTCGAAACGCCAAACGATTCTCCTTATGCGGTTTGCAAACTAGACC
This sequence comes from Leptospira inadai serovar Lyme str. 10, assembly GCF_000243675.2. Classification (NCBI taxonomy): domain Bacteria; kingdom Pseudomonadati; phylum Spirochaetota; class Leptospiria; order Leptospirales; family Leptospiraceae; genus Leptospira; species Leptospira inadai. Next base: position 73,511 of record NZ_AHMM02000024.1, read on the forward strand.
AGGCCGCTTCCAATTTCGGTAAATGAGAAGTTAGCTGGTTTTTATGATATAAGACTAAATTTTTCTTTCTTAAATTATGAGTATCTTTGGGGGCTTGAAACAGTTTTTCGTCGAAAACTATATCTTCGCCGTCCAATTTTAAATACCCTTTTTCCTTGGCTTTTCCCAAAAAGGAGTCGAAAGCGCTCATTAAATGTTCGCCCGAAAATTTCCGTGAAATATAAATTTCCGGATGCTTGGAACGAATCGTTTCCGCCAGAGCCTTTAGCGCCGCGAATAATTTGGTTTTGCTTTCCCTAGCCTTTCCTTCGCATTTTAAAAGCAGATAGGAGGCCAAATTTCCTGCCGTAACCGTATAACCGTTTCCTAATTTCTCCTTTACTATGCCTGCCACTTCGTCCGCGTCGGCTTCTTCGGGAATCGGGAAGGGTTGTCCGTAACCGATATGAAGTTCGGCTTTTTTGGACGAGAAATAATCGTACGTGAACGTAAAGGAATTAAAATGCAATCCTTTGAACTTGGAGCGTAGGAAATAAACGCCTTTCTTGATTTGATTCATATAACCGTCGTGATTAAATGTACCTTCCGGGAACAGGAACAGGGTTCGTCCTTGGGCGATTTTTTCGGAGAGATAGCTCCATTCCTGTTCCACCATATCCCGAAGTTCCCCTTTCTTCAAAAGCTCCCTCGTGTTATCCCTAAACGGTCTCTTTATAGGAACGCAACCTATATAATCCATAAATTTCGGGATAATCATAGATTTGTCGATCAAACCTAAGATGACTTTCATGATTCCTTTAGGTCGGAGTTCATTCACTAAAAATCCCTTTCCGAGCATATCTTCGCGAGCAGGAATCGCGAATTTAATCTTAGGGAATACGTGCCGATAAACGGCGGCCAATGCGGGAACGTCGGCTTCCGAAACGTGATTGGCCATGAGGACGGAAGGATAGGGTGCATCCAATTTTTCGTCCGATTTTCCGTTCGGGAAATGTTCTTCAAAAGAATCGAATGCAAAGCCTCGCGCTTTATAAACGAGATCGATCATCCAGCTGTAAGTTTTCGTAGTTCGGACGGGTTCGACTTGTTCGGTTGGTGTGCTCATTTGAGATGTAGAATTCATTCAATTTTTCCTTTTTTATTCCACGATGTACTTAGGCACGGATTCGCTTATCCGAGTCGTGGTTTCGTAATTAATCGTATTAGTCCAATTGGCATGGTCGTCGGCAGTGACTTCTTCCTGACCGTCCTTTCCGATAATCGTAACCTCATCTCCGATTTCAATGCCGCGTATATGTGTCACATCGAGCATGGTCATGTTCATACAAATTCTTCCCAGAATTTTCGCGCGCTTGCCCCGTACCAGCATGACTCCGTTATTGGAAAGTTTCCGATCCAATCCCTCGTAATAACCGACCGGTACGACTGCGACTTTCGTCGGTGCGCTGGTTTGGTAGGTGGATCCGTAACCGACGAAACTGTCGGAGGGTAAATCTTGCATATGTACTACTCTCGTCTTCCAACGAAGTACTGGATGCAGACGAAATTCGCTCTTTCCGTTTAAATGAAGCGAGAGTCTCGTTTGGAGACTAGGCCAAAGCCCATAGAGGGAAATCCCGATTCGAACCAAATCGTAATGCGCTTCCGGAAAGAGCATGGTGGAAGCCGACGCACAAGCATGTCGGATAACGTTCGTATATCCGAATTTCTCGAGGGCCAGAATCGCTTCCGCAAATTTTTGTATCTGCACCTTGGAGTACTTTTGTTCGATGACATCTTCCGTACTCGCAAAATGGGTGCAAATTCCTTCCAGAGATAAACGTTCCTTTTTGAAACCGGATAGGATCGACTCTAATTCGTTTCCGAAAGAGCCCAGTCGTCCCATACCGGTATCCACCTTCAAATGAATTTGCGGTCTCGGGCGACAATTTGCAAGAATGCCGGCATCTTCCACTCTTGAAACGACTACCCAGAAATTAGAATCCGAGATTTCCTTCACTCGTTCCTGGATGGCCGGAGTCGCACCCATAATAAGGATGCGGGCGGAAGGATATTTGCTTCGAAGATAACGAGCTTCCTCCAGAGAATTGACCGCGAGCAGATCCGCTCCGGCATTTAAAGATAATTCCGCCATCTGCAAAAAGCCGTGGCCGTACGCATTGGACTTGATCACTGCGCTTAAAAGGGTCTTGGGACTGAGAAGGGAACGAAAACTTTTGAGGTTCAGCGTCACTGCCTCTTGCGAAAGTTCGATCCAGGTTCTGTCTTTCAAGGGTCGTCTCGATTCCTTTCCGTTTCTCCTAGTATTGCTTTCTCCCGGTTTCTTCCCAATAGTTTTTTCCAAATCAATCGCGGAAAAAAAAGGGTTTCCCGAGGGAAGAAAACTCCGCATGCTGCCCGAGAAAACTCCTCACAAACAACCCAGGAAGTACCGGATGAAGCAATATAAAGTCGTGCAAACCTTCCCCGTTCCCCTCCAGGATCTTCTCAAAGCCAGGGAAGATCGTTACAAATACCTGGAACAGTTTCCGGAACTAAAAAACGTAGAGCTTTTGGAGGAAAAAAAAGAGGGAGATCGGGTTTTTCAAAAGAGAAAAGTAAAATTGGCGGATTCTCTGCCTAAAGTTCTGGCCACCTTGCTTTCCGATCCGTCACTCTTGGAAAATTCAGTCTTCGATCTTAGCACAAACACGCACGAATTTACGATCGCTCCCCCCGGAAACGATTCGATTGTAACAATTAAGGGAGTTTCGGTCTATAAGGAGCTGGGTCCGAACGAATCGGAGCGTAGCTACGACGTGCAGGTCTCTTCGGGAGTTTTCTTAATGGGAACCGTGATCGAAACTGTTATCGAAGAGATTCATAGGCATTCCTTGGACAAGGATAAGAATTCCATCTCCGAATTTTTAAAAAAATACCAAGCCGAGTAATTCTTCCCTCCATCCAAGAATCGAGCAGCTATCTTTTTGCTGGCTGCTTGAAATTTTATTCCTTAAGTACTTTGAATTTATTCCCTTTTCGGTTCTTCCCCGTTCACAGTGTTCCCCCAGCCCTTGAGCGTGTCCAGGAGCTCCTCTGTGGGACTTCCTTCTCCGAGATAGATCAACTCCTCTCCTAGATTCCAAGCTCCCCAAACCGGTTTTCTTTTTTGAAGGCTAGTCAATTTGTCGGCGAAGCGGTCGTCAGATAAAAGTTGTTCGTAGTCGGGGCTTTCCGAGTCGATCTCGAGGAATTCCCAACCGAAGCTTTGCAGAGTCTGGAGAGAAGTAGAAGCTTCCTTACAACCCAGACAGTTAGGAGCCTGGGCGAGGAACAACACTCCTTTTCTTCCGGATTTTTCGGCTTGGGAGAAGGCGATCGCTCGAGTTAGAGTTCGTTTACCGGGTGTCGGAGCGAAAAAAAAAGCGTTATTTGCAAACCAAACAATACTTAAAATAATGCAAAAGAGCCCAAAAAGAATCAAAAGAGCCCGTTTTCTAAAAATAAAATTCATCGTTTGAATCGGAGTCATTTCCGGTTTTGAAAATTCGCTTTTTGACCTTTCCATAGAAATGTAATATAATTTGTTCGGCGGTTTTTCCGATTCTAAGAAAAAGAAGTTTGGAAAAAATAAATATAAATTTACGTAGAGAGTTGACAAAAAAACATAGTCATACGCATGCTCGGTTTCTAAACCAAAAACCAAGTTTCGGAGGTGTCAGGCAGTAGATGAACGCATTGGGTAAGCACGTAATTGCAGAATTTTATGAGTGTGATTACGAGACCATCAACAATCACGAATTGGTAGAAGATATCATGTTGAAGGCCGCCGACCTTTCCGGCGCCACTACGGTTAAATCTGTGTTTCATAGGTTTAGTCCCTTTGGCGTAAGCGGTGTGGTCGTCGTAAGCGAATCCCACTTCGCGATCCATTCCTGGCCCGAATACGGTTACTGCGCAATCGACGTCTTCACCTGTGGAGACATTATTGATAACCAGACCGCTCTGGAATATCTCAAGGAACGCTTCTGTGCCAAAAGCATCTCTGTAGTGGAGATGAAGCGTGGTTTGTTGCAATTAGGCGTCGACCTACCTTACAAGCCAGTTGGGAATTAAGGACTATCTCTCCGGCAGAGCCGGAACACCCCCCATCGATAAAGATCAATTTCCTTCTCCCGGAGGGAGCAAGGAGTTCTTTTGTATTATTACCACGAGGAGAGGTATCAGAGTATGAGCCTAAAGATTAAAGAGCAAGTAAAGATCGTTAACCGTTTTTCTTTTTTAAGAAGTACTATTGAAATCAATTCCACCGAGTCCGGTGAGGCTTTCCTCTTTACGAGAGAAGCTATTCCGGCGGGTGAAGTTGTAGCCGTCTGGGGAGGCAAGGCAGTTCACAAGAATGAACTGGCGGGACTTTCCGGATTGTCGACCCCGCACCGGGTTCATAGCGACTTCTATCTGGTTTCTCCCCTTCATGATGACGGGATTGATTCGATCCACTATATTCGACAAAGTATAGAGCCGAACTGCGGATTTCAGGGCGATATTACCCTCGTCGCGCTGAGAGACATCGCTGCCGGCGAAGAAATCACGTATCATCCTGCTATGAAAAATCCGGAACTGGCTTGGGCTCGTACGGAAGACGCTGAGATCGTCAGAAACCGCTTCAACGGAAGTTTCCCGTCGTATATCCAATCTAGAATCGACGCAGACCCCGAATTGAAGGTCTACGAGCCGTTCAAGAACGGCGCCTGGGGTCTTTTGACCTCCATCGACCTGGAAGGCTGTGATGCGGCTTCAATTCGCGATGCGGATGCGATCAGACGCTACGTTCGCGAACTCTGTGATCTGATCGAAATGAAGCGATTCGGTGAAACCGTCGTCGTTCATTTTGGAGAGGATGAGAGAGTTGCCGGATACTCTATGTTCCAACTGATAGAGACTTCCTGCATTTCCGCTCACTTCGCAAACGAAACCAATACTTCCTATATCGATATCTTTTCCTGCAAAGGATACGATCCGAAAGTAGCGGCGGAATTTACTCGGGAATTCTTTAAAGGCGATGCAATGCGCCTTACCGTAACAAACCGCTTCTAGGAGGCATATTGGAACTCTGGCTGGACGAAGCGCTCGAACTACCGAACGGGCGCGCTCTGAAGATTAAAATAAAGGAATTCGTCCATAGCCGAAGGACTCCTTTCCAGAAGATAGACGTATTCGAATCCCAGAGTTTTGGCCGCATGTTTACTCTTGACGGAGTGATCATGATGACCGAGGCGGACGAATTCGCTTATCATGAGATGATCGTCCACGTTCCGATGATGAGTCATCCCAATCCCGAAAAAGTTTTGGTGATTGGGGGAGGTGACGGCGGAACGGTGCGAGAAGTTCTAAAGCATCCCTCCGTAAAGGAAGTCCATCTGTGTGAAATCGATAAGGGGGTGGTGGACGTATGCTACGAATACTTCCCCGAGATCGCAAACGCGATGAAGGATCCGAGGGTAAAACACGCCTACGAAGACGGAGCTAAATATGTCCAAGATTATAAAGAATACTTCGACGTAATCTGCGTGGATTCTTCCGACCCAGTGGGTCCGGCAGAGGTTCTCTTTAAGAAACCTTTTTATGAAACTATGGCGGCTTCCTTAAAGCAGGGCGGGATTTGCACGACTCAGGGGGAAAGTTTTTACTATCACGGTAAGGTCATCAAGGAACTCTTTCAATTCATTCCTCAAATCTTCGATCATTGCGGTTACTATTTCACCGTAGTGCCCACATATCCTTCCGGAATTATCGGTTTTACGTATTGTTCCAAAGGACCGGATCCGTATAAAGTGGAACCGGATCCTAGGCGGGCCCCCAAAGGGTTGAAGTATTACTCTGCAGAAATGCATAAGGCGGCGTTTATGCTTCCTCCATTCGCTCAGGAATATATCGTGCGTAAGTAAGTCTTGGATTTTCATTCTAAATTTATTCGACGGAGAGAGGAGTTAGGTTCTCTCTTATGCGTAGGGATCGATCCCGATATCTCGAAACTCCCGCCTTCTTTGGAAGGACAGTATGAAAAACTGTTCCTGTTCTCCCGGGAAATCGTTGATGCCACTGCGGACTTTGCGGTCGCATACAAGCCCAATATCGCATTTTACGAAGCCTTCGGTTCTCAAGGGATCGCTCAGTTCGAAAAACTGATTCGACACATAAAAATTCATTATCCGGGAATTGCGATCGTTGCGGATGCGAAGCGCGGAGATTTGGATAATACCGCCAGACAATATGCGAAGTTCTTTTTCAAAGAGTTGGGAGTCGATTCTTTGACTTTATCCCCCTATATGGGTGCGGATAGCATTCGACCGTTTCTGGAAGATTCTTCCAAGTTGGTATTTCTTCTCTGCTTGACTTCCAATCCTGACTCGTCTCAGTTCCAGAAAAAAACTTTTTCCGAAACGGGAAGAACTCTGTATAAAGAAGTCGCAGCGTTAAGCGAAACATTTTCGGCACGAAACGTGGGCCTGGTCGTCGGTGCGACTCATCCGAGCGAGTTGGGAGAACTTAGGGCCTTGCATCCGGACCGGATATTTTTGATCCCCGGTTATGGAGCGCAAGGAGCTTCTTTAGAGGATGTGATCGCGGTCTGCGGGAAAAATTCGCTTATTAATTCTTCTCGAAGCGTTATTTTCGCGTCTTCCGGACCGGATTTTGCGGAAGCTGCTCGAAAGTCGGCCGAATCGATCACCGTTCAAATGAGGAAACTTCTTCCTTTTTGATTTCGCATTTCATGATAAGCGGAAGTATCGCGATCGAGTTTAATAGATGTATAAAATTTTAATATAGATTCTTATGCTTTAACCGTAACGGCCTTTATACGATCGGATGGACTTTGATTTTTTACGGATAGGTACCGAGCTACTTGCCCAATTTGGCGGGCCCGGATTGATGGCGCTTTCTTTTGCAGCGGCGACTCTCTTGCCGTTCAGTTCCGAAGCGGCCTTGGCGGTAGCCATTCTTTCCGGGATGTCTCCGGAGCGGGCCGTTTTTTGGGCCTCCGTCGGAAATTGTGGCGCATGCGGCTTTAACTACGGATTAGGTTACTGGTTTCGAAACGGAGTGGAGATTAAAATAGCGCAGTCCAAGACCTACTCCCATTGGGCAGCGGTAATGAAAAGGCGGGGAATACCCGTTTTATTTCTGTCTTTTTTGCCGATAATCGGCGATCCCATTACGGTTTTAAGCGGTTTTCTTCATCAACGGCTTATTATTTTTGTTCCTTTAGTATTCTCTCTTAGAATTTTAAGATACATCGTTCTCGCTTTCGGGCTTTTGCCCTGAACGTTCGACCATTCGGTTTACAAATCCTTAGTTGCCTCCGACTTTTTTCTCCCGCGCTTCGAAGTTAATTTTTTTTCCGACAAAGAAGCCATCTCGATCCGTCTATAAGGAAATATTTTTCGGAGAAATACTTGAAGCAGTCCGCTCCCAGAAAGAGGGCCACTGGAACGGCTTCCCGGCCGATCGGTAGGTCCAAGCCGAAGTTAGCCATTATCGGAAGCGGAGTCGCCGGATTGGGGTGCGCTCATTTTTTAAAAGATGAATTTCGGCTCACAATATTCGAGAAAGCGGATTATATCGGAGGCCATTCGAATACGGTTATGGTGGATGAAGGCGGAAACTCGATACCGATCGATACCGGTTTTATCGTTTTTAATCACGTTACGTATCCGAACCTGAGGCGTTTATTCGAGGATCTTAAAGTTCCGACTAAAAAAACGAGCATGTCTTTCAGTGTACAACATGTACCCGAGAGGTTGGAATTTTGCGGATCGGGATTGAACGGGTTATTCGCTCAACGAAAGAATTTAATCAATTTTCGTTTTCTTCGCTTATTGTTAAACATTAATCGATTCAACTCGGAAGCCCCCGCGATTCTGGACGATCCCAAATACATGGATTATTCCCTGGATCGATACATCCGTGAGGAAGGATATCATCCCGATATTCTGCAATACTACTTGGTCCCGATGAGTTCGGCAGTCTGGTCCACTCCTCAGGAAAGTATACTGGAATTCCCCGCGTATTCCTTAGTACGATTCTTTCTGAATCATGGATTTCTCGGATTGAATACGCAGCATCAATGGTATACGGTCGAAGGGGGATCGAAGGAATATGTAAAGCGCTTAACGGCACCGATTAAGGAAGCTTTCCGATTAAAAACGCCCGTAATCGGTGTGGAACCCACGACGAGCGGAAAAGTAAAGGTCTTTCTCAAGGGCGGAAAAACGGAGACCTTCGATAAGGTGATTTTAGCCTCCCATGCGGATACGTCGTTAAAGTTACTCAAGAAACCCACCTCGCTTCAGAAAGAACTTCTTTCCCAATTTTCGTATCAAAGGAATATTGCGACCCTTCATACGGACGACTCGGTAATGCCCCGAAAGAAATCCACTTGGTCGTCCTGGAATTATAGGATGGATAGTATCGCCGGAAAGATACGTCCTCATACGATTTACTGGATGAACAGTTTGCAGGACGTATCTAAAAAAAAGAACTATTACGTGTCGATCGGAGATCCGGGTAAAGTGATTTCAAAAAAGATCATTCGGGAAATAGAATACGAACACCCCTTATTTCACGTAGGATCGTTGAAAGCGCAGCGGCGACTTTCGACATTGAACGAAGGCGGCCCGATCTATTTTTGCGGGAGTTATTTTAGATACGGGTTTCACGAAGATGCTTTTTGGTCCGCCAAGATCTTGTCCGAGGCTTTGCTAGGCAGGCAGATATGGGCTTGAATTCCAAAATAATCGAAGCAAGCGTAATGCACGATCGCCGCGTTCCGAAGCGAAACCGTTTTCGTTACGGAATTTTTACCTTTCAGGTCGACTTGGACGAATTAGATTTGCTGAATCGATCTTTTTGGCTGATCGGGAGGAATAACGGGCGGCTCTTCTCGTTTCGGGATGCCGATCATATGGATTTTGGAAAGGCGGGAATTAAGGAGAATTTTTTAGATTTCATAGATCGGGCGGGGGTAAAAGAGAAGGTAGGCAGGGTAACCCTAGTCACGAATTTGCGGATTCTAGGATATACATTCAATCCGGTTTCGTTTTATTTTGCGGAAGACGAATTCGGGAAACCGCTTTGTAGCGTGGCGGAAGTAGGGAATACTTTCGGAGAAATGAAACATTACTTTTTGGGGAAGGAAACTCTGGATGCCCGAGGTTTCCGGAGACAAGAAGGAAAATTTTTTTACGTCTCCCCGTTCGTAAATCTGGACTCCGTTTTCGATTTTCGTCTCAATCCTCCGTCGGACGATCGCTTGAATATTCGGATCGATGCTCTCGAAAAGGGCGAGACCGTACTCGTGACAACCTATACCGGAAAGGCCAGGAGATTGACCGATCTAGGATTGCTTTGGATGTTTTTCAAATACCCGTTCGTTACGTTTAAAGTAATAAGTATGATCCATTGGCAGGCGCTGAAACTTTACTTAAACAAAATTCCGTTTATTCGAAAAAATGAAAACATCGATCTGCAGATAGGAGTTCATCTTGGAAAGCGATAATTTCGTTAAGGTCGAACCTTTGGAATCCGGCGCCTCCGTCGGCGCGGAAGGATACGGATTTTATAGAAGGATTTTTTTTCGAGCTTTATCCGGAATGAATAAGGGATCCCTTCGGATTCTATTCCCGAACGGAGGACAGACCTATATTGGGGATCCGAATTCGACCGTTTCTTCCGAATTTCATTATGCGCTGATCCAGGTAAAAAATCCGGTATTCTTTAAGAAATTGGTTCTTTACGGCGATATAGGTTTGGCGGAATCCTATATGGACGGTGATTGGGATACGGATGATATTCGAGCGATTATCTGCTGGTTTCTTCTAAACATCGAGAGTACCCCCTCCGTTAGCGGTTCTAATAAGAATTTTTTTCATTTAACGTTGATGAATATAGGAAATAGACTCCTTCATCTTTTTAGGGCGAACTCCATCCGCGGCAGTAAAAAAAATGTCGTGGAACATTACGATCTCGGAAATGAATTCTATAAGAAATTTCTGGATTCTACGATGACGTATTCCTGCGCCTATTTCCAGGAATCCGGCATGTCGTTGGCCGAAGCTCAAACGGCCAAAATCAAGCGACTTTGTAAAAAATTGAGACTGGAGCCGGACGACCATATCCTCGAAATCGGAACGGGATGGGCCGAGTTTTCGACGTACGCGGCTAAGAATTACGGATGTAAAGTGATTTCTTACACGATTTCCGAGGAGCAGTTTAAGTTCGGTACGGAGAAAATTCGATCCATGGGACTTGAAGATAAAATCGAAGTTAGACTAAAAGACTATCGACTTGTGGAAGGCATGTACGATAAAATTGTCACCGTGGAAATGCTGGAAGCCGTCGGACACGAATACTTCGAGGACTTTTTTGCGATGTGCAATAGGGTTTTAAAAAAGGACGGTTTGATGGTTCACCAGATTATTACCTGTCCCGATTCCCGCTATGAATCCTTCCGCAAAGGAATCGATTTTATACAAAAGCATATTTTCCCCGGCTCTTTGATTCCTTCGATTGCCAGAATCAACCAAGCGATTAATCGTACTAGCGATATGTTTCTCCATGAAATCGAAGATATCGGAAGAAACTATGATCGTACTCTTTTATCCTGGTCTCAGAGTTTTGAGAGCAATCTTTTAGGAATTCGCGAATTGGGCCACGATGAAACTTTTATTCGAAAGTGGAGATACTATTTCTCTTATTGTGCGGCCGCGTTTCATATGCGTAATATCAGTGTAGTACAAGCGGTATACACTAGACCGAATAATCTCAAGCTAAATCGCGCGTGACTGCATCCGAACTTCCAAAATCCCGAAAGGCCACATCCTTCGTGCAGAAAACGAAGGATGCTATTATTAAAGAACTCAAAACGGGGACGACTCCCGAGAAAATAGCGTTGTCCTTAGCGTTAGGGGCGGGGATCGGCGTGTTTCCTTTGATCGGAACGACTATGGCACTTTGTGCTTTATTGGGGTTTCTCCTGAGGCTCAACCCGGTTTCCGTTCAGATTGCAAATTATCTAATGTACCCTTTCCAAGTACTTTTCTTGATTCCGTTTCTTGAATTGGGAGCGCGAATTTCCGGCAAGGAGCTGGATTTAGGTTGGGCTTATAGATTCGTTGACGGAGACGCTTCTCAACTCTGGGAGGGTCTATCGAATTCCGCGATCTACGCGGTAGTCGGTTGGGGTTCCATAGTTCCTCTACTCGCTATCATTTCGTACTTTATACTTTTGCCGATCGTAAAAAAAATCAATCAGCTTGTTCGTAAAGATTCCGCGAAAAGTTGAACGAACAGGAGAATTTTGTGTACGAAAATGCTTTATTCTTAATATTCACTGCCTGGGCGGTAGTGTTCGCTCTAATGAGCTTTCTTTGGCTGATAGGTAAGGTAATTCGCAATTATTCGATCGTAGATATGGGTTGGGGACTTTGTATTTCTACCGCCGCAATTATCTATTTTGTACTTGGAGACGGATATCCTGTTCGCAAGGCCATTTTTGCGTTTATGGCTACAGTATGGGGCTGGAGACTTTCTTATTTTATATTAGTGACTCGCGTTCTTACCGGCCATGAGGATCCGAGATATTCCGCTTTCCGAACGGAGTACGGAGAGAAGGTCGATCGGAAATTTTTTACTAACGTTTTTCAATTTCAAGGAGCCCTAGGGACGGCTCTCAGTCTTCCGTTCATATTTCCCGCCTTGAACGCTTCTACGGCAATTCATCCTTTGGAAATTTTCGGCTTAGTTTTTTTTGCGATCAGCGTATTAGGAGAATCGATCTCGGATTCTCAATTGGCCGACTTCAAGCTGAATCCTTTAAACCGAGGGAAGGTTTGCGACGTCGGACTTTGGAGGTATAGCAGGCATCCCAATTATTTCTTCGAATGGTCGGTTTGGGTATCTTTCGGGTTAGTTTCCTTGGCTTCTCCTTGGGGATGGATCGGTTTATTATCTCCTATCGTTATGTTCCTATTGCTGACTCAAATTACCGGCATTCCGTTAAACGAAGAGGGACAATTAAAATCGAAGGGTCAGGCATACCGGGAGTACCGGGAAAGGACCAGCTCTTTCTTCCCTTGGTTTCCTAAGAAATAAAAGAGAATTTGCGGGGTCCGACTCATCTTATCCGGGAACTCCTATAATCGTTCGGCCATCATTATATGAAGAAGGAATTAGCGAATGAACTTTCTATATAATTTATTGGAGCAGGACGTATTTCCTGACCGGTTGATTCGGTTTCGAATTCGCCGGCTTTTGCGATTACGATTACGCCGGGAGAATCGAGGGACTTTCGAAAAGAACCAAGAACATCTAATGGAATATATCCGTGCCCTTAAAGCTTCTCCGATAGCGGTTCATACGAAAGCTGCTAACGAACAACATTACGAAGTTCCCGCCGATTTTTTCAAGTTAATCTTGGGAAAGCATATGAAATACAGCTCGGGATATTGGGCCTCCCCCGCAGTGGGAATCGACGAATCGGAGCGGACGATGCTTCAGTTGACCTGTGATCGAGCTAATTTATCGGACGGAATGAGCGTCTTGGATTTAGGTTGCGGATGGGGATCGCTTTCTTTGTACATTGCCGAGAAATATCCGGGATGCAGAGTCATGGGGGTTTCCAATTCCAAAAGCCAAAAGGTCTTCATCGACGGAGAAGCCAAGAAGAGAGGATTGAGGAACCTTACGATTCTGACTATGGACATGAACGTATTTAAGACTTCCGTAAAGTTCGATCGCATTCTATCCGTTGAAATGCTGGAACATATGAGAAATTACGAAGTCTTGTTCGAGAGATTGGCGGGATTTCTGAAACCTAAAGGATTATTCTTCGTGCATATATTCACTCATAAGGACTATGCATATCCGTTCGAGGTGGTGGATGACACCGATTGGATGGCGAAATATTTCTTTACGGGGGGTCAAATGCCGTCTCATAATCTGCTTTTGCATTTCCAAAAGGATTTCTTGATAGAGGATCAATGGGTCGTTAACGGAACTCATTACGGGCTTACTTCGGAAGCCTGGTTGTCCAATATGTATTTGCATCGAAACGAGATACTCCGCATTTTAGGCGATACCTACGGCTCCGATCAAGCCGTTAAGTGGTTCGTTTACTGGAAAGTATTCTTTATGGCCTGTGCGGAATTATGGAAATATCGAGGAGGCGAGGAATGGATCGTCTCCCATTATTTGTTTAAGAAAGCTTAATTTTCTAACTCGCTTCGCCGACGTCCGTTCCCGATTGCCGTTATGCTTTCATGCCCGTGTATAGGAAGAAAATCAAATCCTTCGTTATCTTTCTCGCTTTACGTAATTCCACCGAGCGAAACATGACTTGCTTTCCCGATAAAAGTACTGCGATTCCATGCACCATGGTCCACGCGGCGATGGCGGATTTTTCGACGCTGTCCGTTTTGATGAGCCCGGCAGCTTCGCAGGCTTGGATGATCTCTACGATGATCCGAAAAGATTCATCCTCCATCTTGACTAGTGATTCGTATTTCAAATGACTTTCGATCTGATTCCCGTACATGATTCTAAACAAATCTTGGTGTTCCAGGGCGAATTCAACGTAGGACACCCCTGCTTCCCTAAAAAGTAAAAGCGGATTTGTCCGGTATTTCGACTGAATTTTTCGCTGACGTTCGGACAATAATTTAAAACCTTCTTCCGCGATATCGGCGTAAAGGGATTCGAGATCGCTATAATGCCTATAAGGAGCGGATTGACTGACTCCGGCAAGCATGGCGGCTTTTCGTAGGCTGAGTGCCTTATAGCCTTCTTCCTTTAAAATACGGATCGAAGCATCCAAAAGAGCCCGTTTCAGATCGCCGTGATGATAGGAATTTTTGTCGGGGGCGTTTTTCATGTTGACATCTATCACATTGTTGACGAGTATTACATTTGTTCCCGAATGTAATCACCGTTAACATTCAGGAAGGAGAGGGTTTTGTCAATGGAAATCGAAAATTCGGAAAACCGATACGACGTTATTTTTATAGGCTCCGGAATGGGAAGTCTGACGGCAGCGAGTCTTTTGACCCAGTTCGCCGGCAAGAAAGTGCTCATTTTGGAAAAGCATTTTCAACCGGGAGGGTTCACCCATGAATTCCAAAGAAAGCAGGGAAAATTCCATTGGGACGTAGGAATTCATTATGTGGGGGATATGCACGAAGAGGGCCTGTGCAGAAAGCTTTCGGATAAGATTACCAAAAAAGGGGTTCGCTGGAAGCGGATGCCTGATCCCTTCGAGAGATTAGTCTTTCCATCTAGAACGTTCGATATTTACGGTGATCCTGCAAGATTTAAAGACGACTTGATTCTACAGTTTCCGGAAGAGCAGGAGGCGATCGAGCGTTATCTGAAAGATATCAAGAAAATCACCGCCTTATTCGGTAAATCGATGATGCTACGATTATCTCCCCCGTCACTGGAAGCCTTCTCCGATTTACTGGGAGATCCGACGATCACCACATTGAAAGAGTATTTTGACGCGAATTTCAAAAACGAAGAGTTAAAGGGAATTTTGGCCGCTCAGTGGGGAGACCATGGGTTGCCTCCTTCGAAGGTCGCGTTTGCCATGCACGCTTCGTTAGTACAACATTATATAAACGGCGGATACTACCCGGTCGGAGGTGCAGGAAAAATTTTCGATTCGATCGAGCCTATCGTTAAGGCGGGCGGTGGAGACGTTTTGTCCTCCGTGGAAGTTCGGGAAGTTCTGATTCGGGACGGTAAGGCGATCGGGGTCAAGACCAAGGCTCTGAGGGGGGAAGGACTTGAGAGGGATTTTTTTGCGCCGGTGGTGATTTCCTGCGCCGGAGCGTACCCGACTTATACGAAATTGATTCCCGAATCGGTTCCGATTTCGTTTCGGGAAAAACTGAAAGATTTTTACGATCGGGAAAAGATGACGACGAGTCTTTGTTTGTATTTAGGACTTTCCGATAGTCCTGCCAAGTTGGGGTTTAAAGGGGAGAACTACTGGATTTTTTCATCCCATGATCACGATAAGAATTTCTCCGAAAGGAACGACTGGATCAATAGGTCGGGAGAAATTCCGAATTTGTATGTTTCCTTTCCGAGTTTGAAAAACCCGGAAGCGAAAAGCCATACCGCCGACGTGATTACATTCACCGATTACGAAAATTTCGTGGAATGGAAATCGCTTCCTTGGAAGAAGAGAGGAGAGGATTATAAGGTTCTAAAGGAAAAAATTACGAGTCGGATCTTATCCACGATAGAGTCCAGATTTCCGGGTTTCTCAAAGCTAGTGGAATTTTCAGAGTTATCCACTCCTATCACGAACGAGCATTTCACGTCTCATCCTGACGGCGCGATCTACGGACTCGCCTGCGTCGCGGAAAGATATGATAAGGAAAAATGTCCTTGGTTCGACGTTCGAACTCCCATCTCAGGCCTTTTTCTCACGGGAGCGGACGCGGGATCTCCGGGCATTGCAGGCGCGATGATGGCCGGGCTCGCAGCGGCGACTGCAGTCGTAGGGAGCAGCGCTCTATTAAAAGAACTTCGTAACTAAGGAAAGAATGTCCGACGCGATTTCGAGTCGGGCATTCTAATAGTTCAATTTTAGGATGCGAATTTCTTTCTCTTCGAATCGAAGAGTTTCCTTGATTTGTTGGAATCGTTCGGCCGAGAAAGGGGAGTCCGGGTTTTTAAGCTCGGCCTTCAATTTTACGATTTCATCATATAGATCGGTGAGTTCGATGACGTTTCCTTTCGCTTCCTTTGAATACAGACCTCGAAACATTTGTCCGATGCGGGAAGGAATATCCGAATTGACGATCTCGGCAACACTCACATCGTCGATATGGCGAAACATCCAAGTTTGTAAATAGATCGCCAAGAGTCGCTCCATGCGAAGAACATCTTCTTTGGTGTTTCTCGGGACAATGCCTTTAAAGAATCGATATCGTTTGCGTAAATATTTTCCTGCATTTAAAACATCGACGGATTCGACTTTGATCTTGTCCCATTCTTCCTTGATGATAGGAAAATATTCGGAACCGAAATACGGCTCACCGATTTCGCATATATGAACGGCTCCGGGATCGAAGCATTTCATCCTTAATCGAAAACTGTCCCAGTCTCCCGAAACCAAATTTACGGGGCCTTGAGATTGTAAGGGTTCTAACGCTTGATTAATTTCACGAATGAAATTGCTTTTCAGTTGGTCCGACGGATCGGCTAATAGAAAAAAATTAAAATCGGATATGAGGGTTCCGTCGCCTCTTTGTCTCGATCCGTAGAAGATCAGTTCAAACGGCTTAAGCGAAGATACGCTTGAGAGATTTTCCTTAATTCTTTCCATGTCCTTTTCTCATTCGAAAAACAACCGCATTCTAGAAAGATTCTCTAAAATCGCTTTGTAAGCCTTGTCCCTCGCTTCCGCATCTCCGAAGGGTAGGGACTTAATATGGTTAAAGTCGTGATAGGTAATCTCTATCGAGTTACCGGCCACGTTTTTTTTAATGGAGGAAATAAAGTCCAAATTGATGACTTCGGTATCCCCTAATTTTAACCACATTTTCCTTCGAATCCCGGGGCAAAACCCCTTGCACGGATAGGGTAGTTGCCGGAACGGATTCGGTCAAGAAAATACGAATTAGCGACCGTGTAGAAGCTGTATCGTAAGCCCTCCTACGGTCCGCAGGTCTGTGCCGTAACGGGATGGCAACGGATCGGATTCAAGGCGGGAAAAGCCTCATTTCAGAATAGTAAGAGTCGGAAAATCGTTTTTAGCATAGGAAATTTGTAGGAACTTCGACGGATTTCCGTGTCGAAGTTCCTACAAACTAGACCAAACCTTTGAGTAACGGTATCTTGGTCCAAATTATGACAAAAACAAACCTAGATTAAAAGGCTCGAATTCCCCGACTTACAAAACCATGGAATTCCTTGCCTAGCTCCAGGGTGCTCAGGCCCTTTTTATTTTCGACCTCGGTTTCAAAGACGATGATGAAATTCCCTCTTTGCCATTCCCAGCGTACATAACAGAGTTCCGGAGAGGATTTATGAAAACAACCCGAGAAAACGGTGGACCGAGTGTCTTCCTTCATGGGGAAATACTGGAACTGGCGCCCGTTCATTTTTGCCTGCTCCGATTCGGGAACCAGCTGACGAAAATCATTCGCATTATCTTCCGTGTACGAGGATGCGCGGAATCGATCAAAGCTGGAATTTACGTCGGCTACCTTGCAGTCGTAATAAAGTCCTCGAGCAAACAAACGTCCCGAGTCCAACAAAACGGCATTCCCCTGGGTGGCATAAACGATATCGTAGTTCAAGCGAAGCATCGAGGGATTTTCGACGACGGAAGCTTTCCCCTCGGTCATAGCGGTTTTACAATCGGAGCAGAATAAGAGAAGCGCGACAAAACTAATAACCGATCTCATACAGGTCTCCTCGGTAATTTCTAAACACGTACGAGGAAGATTTTGTTTCTTCCAGATAGTCCGTAGGCAGCGGAACTTTTCCGCCGCCGCCCGTAAGGTCGACTACATATAAAGGGATGCAGAGGCCGCTGATTCTTCCTCGGATAGACTTCATCAGTTCTACTCCTCGAGAGATAGGTACTCGAAAATGAGAGGAACCGTACACCTCGTCGCAATGATGCAGATAATAAGGTTTGATTCCGGCGGCCGTCAGTCCATAAAATAAATCGGTAAGCGTTTCGACCGAATCGTTAATTCCTTTCAGGAGAACCGCTTGGTTTAGAACTAGGACCGCACCCTCCTTAATCAAACGTCCGACTCTTTCTATCGCAGTCGGAGTAAGTTCCTTAGGATGATTAAAATGAGTGACTAGGAAAACCGGAAAATGTTTGCGTAGGACCGAACAAAGTTCTTCCGTGATTCGCATAGGTAAGGTCACCGGATAGCGGGTGTGAATTCTAATTTGGTTGATATGCGAAATCGATTTTAATTCACCCAGTAGATAATCGAGTTTAGCGTCGGAGAGATTTAGCGGATCTCCGCCGGAAAGAATGACTTCTCTAATTTCGGTATGCGCTCGGAAGTAATTCAGAGCTTCCTTCCAGTCCTCTAAGCTCGGAGTTTCTGTTGAACGAGATACTTTTCTTTTTCGAGTACAAAAACGACAATAAACGGCGCATACATGGGAAAGATACCAGAGTGCCCGATCCGGATACCGATGCGTGACTCCTCGCACCGGCATATGTGATTCTTCCGCGAGAGGATCGATTCGATCCCAAATTCGCGGAGTTAGTTCTTCTTTTCGAGGAAGGATTTGTAGACGGATCGGGCAGAGCGGATCGGATGGATCCGCAAGCTTCAAGTAATACGGAGTTGCGGAAAAGGAAAAAAGTTCGCTGCAATCCCGCAGCGATTCTTTTTCCGGGTCGGTAAGCTCTAAATATTCGCTTAACCCGTCCTCATCCTTGATCCGATGTTGGATTTGCCATTTCCAGTCCCACCAATTCGTTTTGTCGGTGAGAGAAGGCTGATTGCTTACGGAGTAAGATCCCAGATTTTTGCTCCTCCGTTCTTGTATTGGCGAGGAGCCGAGGGCGTCAACTGAAGTATCCAAACAAAAAAATCGGAAACCAAGAGGTTTCCGATAGAGGTTTTTTATTTATAGAAACCTCAGGGAGATGTACTCATCAATTTAGGTTGGAGACTTAGGAGAAGGATGAGCGGGTTCCCGCTTTCTATGTATAACAACGGAGTTTTTGCCCGAAACCGTTGAGAATTTCTCCCGGGAACAACCTCCCAGAGGACTTACAGAACTGACTGTTCGATTCAGGCCGGGGGAGGAAGAAAAAGATAATGATAGGATAGAGTATGGCGAATGAGAATCGGCTCATGGATACGAGAACCGTAATCCGAATGATGGTCGGCTCCGTATAGAAATTGGGAACGTGTTCCGAAAATCAGCCCCTTATCATCTTCTCCGGAAGAAAGATAGGTATGACGCTGAGAAACTATTTCCGTATATTCCCGGACTTTGATTTTTTTCTGTAATACACGAACCTTTCCCCCTGTAGAATCCTGTCCCAAAATATCGGAGACAAAGATCACGGAGAGAAACGTAGCCAGAAATAAAATGCCGAATCGTTTCATACGCCTTTAGCAAGTATAGACGGTGAAAAAAAGCTTAGGCAACCTTTTTCCGGCAAAAAAAAATTGAAAAATGAAAGTTAGGGCAAAAAAGAGAAAATTCATTCTTCTTTCTATCGACTTTCTACTATGTTCGGGTTAGTGCAGTCGCCGATTTTCATACTCGGAATTTTTTCAATGCCACAGACTATGAAAACGAAGTCGTTTTTATGTTTCCTTTTTCGTTATTTGTGCGCTGCCAATTGTCAGGAATCCCGATCGCGTTTTTTATCCGTCCTGTCGAATCGTTTAGGATCGCATTTCGTCATTCAATTTTAACGACGGAGACAAGCATTCGAAAATAATCGACGGCTTCCTACTATCGTTTCCGAATAGATCCGAGATCGATCAAACTCTCTCGACGTATATCAACTAGAGAGGACCCGAGTGCGTGCGATGAAGACGAACTAGGAAAATTTTTCGGATTTTGCGATCGGTCAATATTTTTCAACGCTGGAGCTTTTTAGCCTGCAGCCGAAACATCGTTCGATTTTACCCCGGCAAGTATTAGATGTACAGGAATGAATTTCGGCCTGGTTCGTCGCGATCGGAGGTGTTCTTTTTCCTTGACACCCCGCCTTCCGGCTCCGATATAGAAGGAGCGCAATCCTTTTTTTAGGTCGTTTATGAACTTAGGCATTACCGAAGTTAAGAAGGGCATGGTCCTTAAAGTAGAGGGCGAACTCTACACAGTTATCAAGAGCGAATTCGTCAATCCCGGCAAGGGATCCGCTTTTATCCGTACAAAGTTGAAAAATTTGGTCCGCAATAGTTCCATCGAGAGGACGTTCAAGGCTGCGGAGAAATTGGAATCCGTAGAACTCGAAAAACGGCAGATGACTATCTGCTATTCCGAGGGAGATGATATAATCTTTATGGATACGAACGATTTCGAGCAAATCCCGGTCTCAAAAGAGTATCTAGAAGACATTCTTCCGTACTTAAAGGAAGAAACTCCGATGGAAGTTTCCTTTTACGAAGGGAAACCGATAGGTGTAATTCCTCCGAACTTCGCTATTTTACAGGTCACCTATGCGGAAGAAGGTCTCAAAGGGGACACCTCCGGCACGGCGTTAAAGCGAGTTACCGTGGAAACCGGCGGTGAAATTAATGTTCCGATTTTTGTAAAGCAAGGCGACGTTGTTAAGATAGATCTTCGCGACTTATCTTACGTGGAAAGAGTCAATAAATAAGTAGAAGATTCTTCTTTTATACGGCATACTTGGATTCCGATATCGGTAAAAATAAAAAACCGGATTCGGATCTTCCCCGACGGTCGGGTTCGTTTTTGGTCGGGAGCTTTTTTAGGGAAAAGTACGACACCCAAGGAGAATGAGTTATGGCGACTATCGTTCAGAAGCCCGGGTTACCGGAAATCAAAGACAATTCGGAAGTAAAATCCTTCCTGAAAAAACGAGGAATCGAATACGATCATTGGCATGTGCCCGCGTCTTCCGACAACTTAACCGATAAGGAAGTTCTTTCCGACGATGAAAAGGAAACTCTTCTTAAAAACCTAGATAATCGCTTTGAAACGTTAAAGGAAGAAGAAGGATATCAATCCAGAGATTTAATCGTGCTTCATCCGCAGGTGCCCGGCTTATCCGAGATGCTTGCTAAGTTCGATAAGGTTCATTATCATACTGATGCCGAAGTCCGTTACATCGTGGACGGTTCCGGGATATTCGGATTTTCCCTGAACGGGGAAAAGTTTCTCGTAAAGGTTGAAAAGAACGATTTCATTTCCGTACCGAAAAATACGAACCATTGGTTTACTCTCGACGAAAAGAAAAGAATCAAAGCGGTTCGCTATTTCCAGGATATGAGCGGTTGGGTTCCTAATTATGTGGAAGAAACCACGGTTCTTGTCTGACAAGAATGTCCGTTAAAAAAGAACTCTCCCGACTCGCCAAGTCGGGAGTTCTGTACCATTCGAAGGGTTGGATGCCCGGAACAGCCGGGAATCTTTCCCTTCGCGATTTGAAGAAGCCCGATGTTTTTTGGGTGAGCGGAAGCGGGTTGGATAAAAACCTTCTGAGCAAAAAGGATTTCTTACCCGTCGATATCGAAACGGGAAAAGTGATCGAAGGATGGAAAGGGCGGGAAGGATTGAAGCCTTCGGCGGAAACTTCCATCCACCGGGCCGTTTATAAGGCTTTTCCGGAAATCGGATGTTCCTTGCATGTGCATACTCCCGAGTCCAATCTAATTCGATCGGGAGTCACCGAAGAATCTCCTGTGCGGGAATGGAATTTACCTTCTTTAGAAATTATTAAAGCGTTCGGAATTTGGGATGAAAGCCCTCAGGTCTTTGCTCCCGTCATTTATAATTTTCCTGTGGTACAGGAAATATCGGACGCTCTTCAAACCTACCTGGAAGAAAAGAAGCCTAGGGTTCCGTTCTGTATCATTGAAAATCACGGCATCACGGTTTGGGGAAAGGATCTTACCCGAGCGAATCGACATTTGGAAGCCGTCGATTTTATACTGAAAGTCCAAGCACTTTCTAGATGACCTAAAATGTCCAAGAAGATATTGGTTGCAGGAGCGGGAACGGGAATCGGACGCTCTCTATTAGAAAAACTGCATGCTCTTCCCGATGTGGAAGCGATCGGAATTTCCCGTCGAGGGGTTCCCGTCGTCCAATCCTTAAAGGCAGGCGTCAATTATGCCTGCGATCTCGCCGATGTAAAAAGCCTTTCGAATTTTTGTCATACTTTGAGACTGCATTGGAACCGTTTGGATGCGCTGTACTTCACTTTCGGAGATGGACTATTTCGATCCGTCGAAACCGTATCCTTGGAGGATTGGGAAAAACATTTGGCTCTCAATTTAACGGCTCCGTACTTGCTGACCAAGGAGTTGTCCTCCCTTTTCGGCAAAGGCTCTCTACTTTGCTATTTGTCTTCCACTGCCGGTCGCCAAGGATTTCCTCAATCCTCCGCATACTGCGCATCTAAGCACGGGATTGCGGGTTTTGCCAAGGCAATTCGAGAAGAGTGGAAGACCAGGGAAATCCGCGTCAGCATAGTCTACGCGGGAGCTATCGATACGCCTGTTTGGGACGGTAGAGACGAATTCGATCGCAGGGACATGATTCCGGTCGAGGACGCGGCGGATTTTCTGGCGAATCTTTCGTTTCAGCCGATGACATTCAATTTGGATGAGATCGTTTTTTTGCCACCCAAGGGAATATTATGATATTTTAATACATTTCCCGGATTTCAGGATTTTTCAAAGGGCAGCGATACGTGGAAGACCGTTTTGCCCGGGTTCGATTCGAACCAAATTTTACCCTGGTGTTTTTCGACGATCCGTTTGGCGATATCCAAGCCCAGCCCCGATCCTTCCCCCAGGGCCTTTGTGGTAAAGAAGACCTCGAACACTCTATCCTTGGTTTCGGTCGGAATTCCGGGACCGTTATCTTCGATCGATACCAAAACCTCGTCTCCATCCACATGCGCTCGAATGGATAATTTCCCCTTATAGTTCATGGCTTGAACCGAGTTCATAATCAGATTCGTCCAAAGATGCATCAAATCGTCGGGAAAACCTAGAAAGGAAGGAACATCTTTTAGATCCGTGGAAACTTCGACCCCATGTTTGAATAGATTCTGATAGAGAGTCAACACCGTATCCACGTTATCCTTTAAAGAAAAAATCCGTTTGCGCTGGGAAGACTCGAAATGGGCGAAGCTTCGGAGAGCATAAACGATTTTGGAAGAACGTTCCACGGCCGTTCGAATTGTAGCCACGCTTTGCTCGGGTCCCAATAAATTCAAAAAGAAAGGAAGCAGATCCCTGGTTTTCGCTTCGGTCACTAACGGAAGAAATTTTTTCCAATCGGAAATGATTCCGTGATCCACAAGCAATTCGGCTGTTTCATCCGGTAGTAAGACGTTGCAGGTATTCATTTCTTCCTTCAATTGTGCAAGCACTCTCCTTCGTTCCAATCCGATCGTCATTTCTTTGGAATCGATTCCTCGCCGGATAAGCTCCTCGAAAAGATTCCATTCCTTGTCGGTGAGCTTCGTCAACTTGTTCAACTCGGTTCGGATCCCGCTTCTAATTTTACCTAGATGTGAAAGAATATTATGCCCGGCCGCATGGATGGCTCCGATCGGATTATTGATTTCGTGAGCGATTCCGGCTGCAAGTTGTCCCAGGTCGGCCAGCTTGGAAGTTTGAATGAGTTGTGATTGAGTTCGTTTTAAGTTCAGAAGGGCTTCTTCGAGTTCCTTCTTTTGCAGCTCGATGATCGCGTTCTTATCGGAAATTTCTTCGTTCGCTCGCTGGAGAGTGTGAATTCGGCCTTCCGCCTCCTCTAAGCCGGTTACGTCCGCACCGGTCGAAATAACATAAAGCAATTTCCCTTCTCGGTCCCGCACTTCTTTATGTTCCCAAACGGTGTACCTTGACTTTCCGTCTTGGCGTTTGAGATGAATATTGGTCCGGCTGGGAAACCGTTTAGGACCGAACCTCTTGTTAAATATTCTAAAAACCCGATTCTTATCGTCCGGAAAAAGAACCACTTCCCAAAACGATTTTCCTTCCAATTGCGGGAGATCATATCCGGTCACTTCCTGACAGGCTTTATTGACCAAAATTAATCGTCCTTCTCCGTCTAGGACCAGAAAAAGTATTTTAGTGGAATCTAAAATACTTTGCAGAATATCGCGTCTTTCGGAAATCTTCTTTTCTTCCAGGACGCGCTCCGTAATCTCCCGTAGCGTAACGATTCGAACAATGGAATCGAATTCTCCGAGCGGTTTGATCGATACGTCATAGTATCCGATCGAAATTAAACCAGGACGCTTCCATTCGGTCGTAGTTCGTCGACGCATCGCGCAATCATCGAGTGTCTCGACTAGATCCGGAAGAAATCGGGAGAGTTTGGTATCTCCGCGAAGCCGAGGAGTTCCGATCAGATTTAGAGCGGCTTGGTTGCAATCTATAATATAACTTTCGCGATTTAGAACAAAAACCGCATCTTGAATCCATTCGAAGACTTGGTTTCTGGCCAGGGGAATCAAATCCAAAATCCGAAAGTAAAAAAGACCGTAGACGCAGATTAAGCAAGAGAAACTAGCGACTAACGGGAAGATGTCGAGCTTAGGATGAACGAAAGGAACGAATTTTGCCACCGTCATGATTTGCCCGATAAATGGAATGCTCAGAGCGATTAGGAAAACGAGGCTCCGGATTCGGTGAAATCCTCTTTGAAAGATCGTGCCCGCAAGAAGGACAAGCAGACAAAGAGCGAATATGACCAAGAAATTATAGACGTAGACGTTCATCCAAGGCCCATATTCGTAAACTAAGGCTCTCCAAGGTGCGGTATCATCAAAGTAAAAAGAAGATCGAATCCATTCGGGTTTTCCGAACCAAACGATCGTTTCTACGGAGATAGGAAGGGCTGCAAAGAGAAGTACGGTAATCGGTTTGATGAATCTATCCAAATTCACGACTCTCATGCAAAGAAACGGTAGAGCCGTAACGATGATATCCGGCCCTAGGAATTGAAAGTTATCCCAAAATAGGATATTATCGGATCTGATGCAAACCATTTCCCAAAAATAACCGAAACTATAGAGGAGCATTCCGAATGAAACGCCGGTAAATTCTCTCGAACCGGGGGTATTCCGATTTCGAATAGAGAGGTATAAGGTTAGGAAGGAGAGTATAAAACTGAGAACGGGCAGTAATGCATAGGGCGTCCAACGAAACCATTCAAACATTTGATTTCCGACATCCATGCGTATTTTATCAAGACCCTTGCGGCGGAGATTCTATCCAAAAAGAATTTCCGGATAATCTAGGATTTACGATACAAATTTTTGGGAAGGATGGATTTCAAAATGAATTTCTTAAATGTTCGATTCTTAAGAATTCATCGTTTTTCGAAATAGCTGTAAAACAGTCATTCCCCCCGACATATTAGCGAAAGCGGAAAAGCCCCCCATCATTGCCCCGCTTAATCCGGGAGAGGCTGCGTCCGCCCCCGTTAATGTCAAATTTTCGACGGGAGTTTTTGGGGAAAACCAAGGGGATTTAGCCTCTCTAAATCGATCGGGCACGCAGGGCAGACCGTAGATGGTTCCTTTTCGATGTAAGGTAAAATGTTCCGTGGTTATCGGAGTGGAAAGTTCGGCATATTCCACCAGATTCTTAAATCCTTTGTATTTCTCTTCCACGTAATCCAGAAGGCGACGAATCAGCTCGGCTTTTTTGGCTTTGTAGATTTCGTTTCGTTCCTTCCAAGGTTGGTCTTTCCAAAGTTCGAAAGCTTTGTAATCGCAGAAGGCGATGATCTCGGCGGTGTGATCGTGAGCTTCCGGATCCTTTAAAGAAGGAAAGGATAGATAGACTCCCGGGATTTTCCCTCCTTCCGTCCATTTATATCCTTCCGAAAAATTCTTATCATGATCGTACGAAGAATAGATCCAATGATTTTCTCCTCTAAAGCCGAGTTTGCTCGGATCTTCCTTTAAACCTAAGTAGAGAGTCACATTTGCCGTCAACGGATACACTTTCGAGAAAGATTCCAGTTCTTGACGATAGGGGAGTTTCACCGAAATCGGTAAAAGATTTACGAAAGTATTATATGCTCCCGCGTCGGACACGATTTGAGGAGCGTAATACGTTTCTTCGATTTCCTTTCCTTCTTCCTCCGTTTTCCTTTTGTTCAGAACTCTGACTCCGATCGCCTTTCCTTTTACGACGAGTATCTCCTTCACTTCCCTGGATAACGCAATTTTGCCGCCGTGAGCCTTGAGAATATCTTGGACTGCCTGTGCGATCTGACCGGAGCCGCCTATCGGATAAAAGCCACCCTTTAGATAATGTGCGACAATAAGAGCGTGAATGGCAAAGGAGCTTATTTTGGGAGGGAGGCCGTAATCTCCCCATTGAGAGCAAAGGACCGCCTTGAGCTTTTGGTCTTGAAAGTTTTTATCCAAATATTCTCCTGTCGTCACCAAAGCTGAGGAAGAGCCGATCAGATCCAAAGCGGCACCGAAAGTGTCCAAAAAAGGAGGTAAGGCCTTGAGCATCATATGCCGTCCGTGCCAGGAGGCTACCTTTTTGATATCGTGAAAATATCGGCGGATCGCTTCTTTTTCTTCCGGAAAAGAGTCCATTAAATCTTTTTCATATACCTTCGGATCGTTCTTAACGCTAAAGGTAAAATCCGGATACACAAACTTCTCGAAAACATCCGGCATCGGCTGCCAGCGGACCTTACCTGCCGTGACTAAATCGAAAACCTTCCTGAGAGCTGAGTCCGGTTGCATATCGCCTACATAATGGATTCCGACATCCCAAAGAAATTTTCCTTCTCGCTTGAAAACGTGAGTGAAGCCTCCGGCTTTGAAATGTTGTTCCAAAAGCAGAACTTTCTTATTGGAAAACTGAGCTAGAAGAGACCCCGTGGTCAATGCTCCCATGCCGGAGCCGATGATAATAGCGTCGTATTCGCGATTTTCCATATATTCTTTCTTTGCTAGCCTAGGCGATAGAATCGGGCATCACAGAATTCAAACCGATTCTAAGAAAAATCCAATCTAAAAAAGGCGAAAAAATCGTTTGTGAAGCCTATGACTTACATCAATCGTCCGCGTTCATTTATCGAGGATATAGTAAGCCCGCATCTGGATAGGATTTATAGAGAGATTCTTGTAAGACTTTCGTATCGTAGCGTCTTAGGGCAAATCATGATTTTTGCAAGTAAACTCCTAAAGGAACGCCGCCGCTCTTTCTGTCTTTTAATTCGATTGAATTTAATTTTCGACTCCCTTCGGCCTCGGAAGCAAAAACTACTAACCAAGTTTCCCTTGTTGCGATCTGGAAATTACCGCAGGGAATTCTTCTCATGGCTCGCTCGAGAATTTGCCGGCCCATTTTAGATTCGCTTGTCCTCCCCCGTTAAAAGAATCCACTCATCTTACTTTTTATGAAAAGGAAGAATTTCGCCCGAAGAAATACGGCCATAACTCGAGTCGTATGACGAAATCTTGTAAGAGGTTCACCGAATACAGGACGAGAGAAATTTCCCACGTTATGTGATCTTTTTTGAGCTATTCCGACATATATTCGACAAATCTACTTGACCAAATTGCTCATTTACTATTTTTTTTGAGCCTTCGGGATCCAAGGGGCGAAGCCATGAAGATCGCGTCCTTTATAATATACTATACAAATTTTTAGTATTTTCTATTCATTGCCCATGACGCCAAAAGTCAAGATTCTTCTGGATTGGATTGATGGGAGGGCTTTTTTCAGAATTCGGATGCTTCAATTCGATTCTAGGATATTTGATTTTTTTAAAAAACTTCCGAATGCGAAATGGGTTCGAAATTCGAGAGAATGGTTGGTCCCTCGATCCGATGCACATTTATCCGAATTTCTTTTTTCTACCGGGAGATTTGTGGAGGCAGATCCTGATATCTTACTTCTCCCCTTGAAAACCGAACTGTTGAGGAGAAATTACAGTAGGAAAACCGAAAAGGCCTACTTTCTGTACAACCGAGCCTTTTTAAAAGCTTCAGGAAAGCATCCTTACTATGTGGAAGATTCTGATCTAATCGGATATTTGGATACTATTCATTATAGGCGCAGACTTTCCTCTGTCACGGTTCGTTCCATTCTACAGGCTTTGAAATTTTACTATAATTCGGTTCTCGGAAGGCAATTTCTTTTCTCTTATTCCATTCCGAAGCGCGAAAGGAAAATTCCGGAGGCTCTAACTAAGGATGAAGTCTTCAAGATCTTGAATATTCCGCTAAATGCTAAACATAGGCTTCTTTTATCCTTATGTTATGGAGCAGGTTTACGTGTAAGCGAGTTAGTTTCTATCCGGGGAATTGACATAAATTGGAAAAAGAATCAGATTCGAATACGGCAAGGAAAAGGAAAGAAGGATAGGTCTACGATTCTGCCTAAATTTTGTAAGGAAGAACTAAGAAAAAGCGTTAATCGCTCCGGAGAGAATTCTTGGGTGTTTCAAGGCCAATCGGGGAATTCACATCTTCATGTTAGAACTGCCGAACGTGTTTTCGAATCTTCGCGCGATAAGGCTCTTATCAAGAAGGATGTCTCAATTCATGATCTTCGGCATGCTTTTGCGATTCATTTGCTTGAATCGGGAACTTCCATAAAAATCATTCAGAAATTACTTGGGCATGTTTCGGTTCGTACTACCGAGATTTATGCCCGGATCATCGACCCTACGCTACTGATGGTTCAAAGTCCACTGGACGCTTTACATTCGGCAGAGATTTAGACCATAGTAATATACACACAAAGTAAAATCAAAACTTCACCTCCCATTTATGAAAGAAATCACCTAAATGGTATATTCAAATGGATTCGATGAGCTCTTTATAACTCGGGGATTTTGTCCGTAACGATATCTCTGAACACCAAGGCTAGTATTTAAAGCAATCTACGATACAATAATAGGAATGCGATTTATCCGACACGCCGGACATGTGCACCTTATACGAAGATTCGCCGGTGTCCTCCTTTGACGAAACAGCAGAAGGCGGCGCGGGGGTTGTATTTTTATCCAACGCTACAGAGATTTTGAGTTATACGAAATGGCTGGAAAATTGCTTCTGAATGAGAATTGACGAAATATATCAAATATGATATATTGACATTGTGAAGTTCAAAGTTCAGCTTTTAGAGCCTGCCGAAGATTTCTTACTAAAGTTGGAGAATAAATTGAAAGCGAAGGCATTTCGAACTATTGAGTTATTAGGAGAATTTGGCCCAGAACTTCGAGAACCTTTTTCTAAAAAGATTCAGGGCTATACGGGATTATTTGAATTAAGAATTAAACAAGGTTCCAATATATGTAGGTTATTTTACTTTTTTGAAAAAGGCAGGGTTGTTATAATAACTTCAGGCTTTGTAAAGAAAGATCAAAAGACTGATAAAGCTGAATTAACTAGAGCGTATAAATTGATGAAAACTTATATAGGAGATGAGCATGAAGCTTAAAACTAAAGACTTTAATTTGCTTTTAAATAAAGAGCTAAAGAATAAAGATTTTAAAAAAGAATACGATGCTTTTTCCAATGAATTCACTCTTGCTAAAGAAATTATTAAACTTCGCAAAAAGAGAAATTTAACTCAGAAAGACTTAGCGGAAAAAATAGGCACGTCTCAACCAGCAATTGCAAGAATTGAGTCTGGGAATTATAGGAATTTGTCTCTTTCTTTCATTAATCGTCTTGCTAAAGCATTGGATGCGGAGCCTGTTATTCATTTAAAGAGTAAAAGTGCTTAGCGTAACCAGCCACTTCGTAGAACTAAAAATTGTCGCGGCGCTACGGGATCGCTTCGCGACCCTTGCTTGGGCTTCGCCAAATTCCGCTTTGTCACTCGCCTTGCTGAGCAAGCCTCGCGCCAAGTCCTTCGGACTCGCGGAACTTCGACAATTATCTTTCGTTATCCGTAAATTGAGCCCCAAATTTTGTTTAATTCCAGGTCGGCCATCCTTGGCCGACTTTAAAGGACTAATTTCTATTTTCTTTCTACCAAGTAAATAATTGACATTACCAATTATACTTGGCATACTAGATTTATATGCCATTAAGCGGCAAAGAAATGCTGAAACTATATCAAAAGGACGGTTGGGAAATACTTAGGCAAAAGGGCAGCCACGTCATGGTTGGCAAAGGAATAGATCGAGAAACAATTCCAATGCACAAAGAATTAAAGAAGGGTCTTGAAGCTGCTCTACTAAAACATTTGCGAGAAAGCCAGGGGTAAAATAGATGCACTATCATTTTCGTATACATACAGATAAAACTGGCTACTGGGCAGAATGCATAGAATTAAAAGGATGTATGACTCAGGCAGAATCTAAAGAGGAATTAGAAGTCAATATTCATGAGGCATTAAATCTTTATTTGAACGATAATGAAGATTCAAAATCTATATTTCCTCTTCCGAAAAAGAAAGTATCTGGTAGAAATATAATTTTAGCCGCAGTGGACCCTAAAATAGCGTTTTCTCAAATCTTAAGAATGACAAGATTAAAGCGTGGTCTAAGTCAAAAGCAGGCAGCCTCGCTCATTGGAATGAAGAACTTATATAGTTATCAGCGGCTTGAGTCACCCAAGAGTGCCAATCCAGCCTTATCAACTATTGCAAGGATTAAGCAGGTTTTTCCTGAGTTAGAACTTGATCAGGTAGTTTAGGTACTAAGGAAAAACGCCATCTATGGCTTCACGCTAATTTGTTGGGGCTGAACTTTGCCTAACTAAAAATTGTCGCGGCGCTTCGGGATCGCTTCGCGACCCTTGCTTGGGCTTCGCCAAATTCCGCTTTGTCGCTCGTCTTGCAAAGCAAGCCTTGCGCCAAGTCCTTCGGACTCTAACCTAGTTACGCAAAAGTAGACTATTCATTCCAAATCAATCTTTGATTTCTTTGCGCGCACCTTGTCAACGGCACCTTTCGCGGGGCTGATAATTCTTCTAAGTTATCTCTGATGAAAAGAACTAATGTAGAATGAATAAAAGTTTTAGGAATATTCGAAAAGTAAACTTTCGCTTCTGCATTAATGCGAAAAGAAAAGACTCAAATTCTCTAAAAGTTCGGTTGATGCATTTTAGACATCATTCCATATTGGAAAACAGATATGATAAATAAAATTCCTTCTATTATGCTTTGTTTATTTATTCAATGTTCTTCTACCAAATTGTATTATGATAATACAAATTACGCGAGAGATGAATTATCTAAATATTCGGACTTCAATTGTATTTTCCCCGAAGGGAAGTTTACCGTTTTCACTACGAATTCAATTGAATCGGTAGATTCAGATTTTCCGAATTCCATAGTATTACAGATTGAGAATTTGTCCAAAGGTCAGGCTAAAATGGTTGGTAACATCGGCGTCGGGCCCGTGAAAGTTCTAAAAGATTCAGCCGGATTAACCTTTATTGAAATTATTCCCGCTGGGGGATATAGTTTCATAACAATTTTCGGAACAAAAAGAAAAGGCGAGAATTCCTTCCTAGCAATCTTTACGAAACACAATAGTACATACATCTTTCCGCAATCTAGCCAATTCTTTGGAAGTTGTGCCGGCTTATTAAAGTAAAAATCATTATACATCCGTTAGCTAGACAATTGCTTACGATAATGTACCTTTCTTCTCTTTATATATACAACATAATTCTAGGAGACATAATTACGATTATGGGAAGTAACATATGATTAGCAAACTGATGTTTATTAAAAATCGCCCTGTCAGAAACTTACCTAACTTCCACCCAGAAAAATAAATTGACACTGTAATCAATAATGATTACAGTTAAATCTTGATTTTCCAAGTTGAGCTATCTAAATCAGCAGCGAAGAAAGCTCGGCAAATGCCTAAGAGCGCAAGGCAAGATCTAATTTTGTTATTGGAAGAATTAGAAAAAGAAGGACCACTTCAGCCTGAGTGGCCTAACTACAGTAAATTAGGAAAGAATGAATACCATTGTCATCTTTCTTATAGCTGGGTCGCTTGTTGGAGAAATGAAAAGAATTCATTATTAATAGAGGTATATTATGCTGGCAGTCGTGAAAACGCCCCTTACTGAGGTTACGGTAAAAGGAGAAATATCTACTACCTTTTTGAAAGCACTCAAGAAGGAATTTGGTAAAAAACTTCTTATAGAAAAGTCGGAGGAATCGGTCCCCTGGAAGGATACTATATTTTTTAAGGAGAATAAGGAGTTTCTTCAACCAGGATCAAAATTGAAATACTATAGAAAGCAAGCCGGATTAAGTCTTTCTGAACTAGGCGAAAAATTGGGCGGTATTCCAAGACAAAATCTCTCAGCTATGGAGCTCGGAAAAAGGCCGATTTCAAGGGACTTAGCTAAGCAACTTTCGAAATTATTCAAAAAGCCTGTCGAGGTTTTTCTGTATGCTGAGTAATTCTACTTTTGATAGAAACTAATAAAGAAATCCAAATTTTCCCATACTGTAATTCAAGAAATTAAATCCGGGAGAAAATATAGCCCAACCTTTACAAGTCTTATTAAAGTTATTGAAGCCCTCAATGTAGAAATTGTTGTTAAGAAAAATTTTAAAGAACGATTTCGCGCCTCGCAAGTTGGCAGTGTAAAATCGATAGGAAGACCCTTCACTTCCTTGAATGCACCCTATGTCTCATTAGAATTCTAACTCTATTCTGCGGGACAATAGCTAGATTATCGGAAGTGATGTCCTATGTCGCCTCGTATAATAATCTGCGCTAAATGAATCTGGAAGAATACACGGTGGAGCAAAACTTAAGTCTCTAACGGAGTAAAAGACTTCCATGAGACCCGCATTTTAATCAATCTATTATTTCTTATCGATTTTTAATATATAGGGCCCTCTTATATGGAGCGACGTCCGTTCGAAGGAACATAAGTTAGAAATAGTAAATCCGTTTAATGTGACAAAACCCACGAGGACGTCTCTCTTCAGAAAATAGAATCAAGTCGTCTGTAGTCTCTAAGTATACTGGAAACAGATAAAAATCGCGTCCGTAGCACTTACGCACCTATAAGAAATTCAAGATTATAGCAAATTCTAATAATTTCTCAAAATTGTTTAGAGAAACACTATTTCACGGGGAAGCAGGATATCAGTTCGTTTAGTATACTTTACTTTCATCTAAAATAGAAAAGAATCTTCCTCCTTTTTTAAATCGGCTTGCCCTTCGAATAATTAGAGTATACGAGTGTAGGCTTCCCGTTAAAACAACGTCCTAAACGAAAATTCTTAAACTGAGATCATGTTGAACGAAAAAAATGAATCTGGCATCGGAATTACTGCGAGGTTTTGTAGAAAGAAATTTCTTCTATCTGCCTCCCTATTATTTTTTTTCATATCCGTCATTGTCCCGATTGCAGACTCGATTTTAGGATATTCAATTCAAAGACTCGGTTTAATCATTGGGGGAATTGCCTCTCTCATCAGTATCATTTTAATTCTATACGGGAAATATACGCTTTCCGTTTACATTTGCTCGTTTAGTTTTTGTTTGGCTCTTTGCGTCGGGACCTTTTGGAGTTCTCATAATATTGCATTCTGGTTTCCGGCCGTCGTGTTGTTCCACTTGTTCTTCGCTTCAAAAAAACATACTATTTTTGTTTTCGTATTTTGCTTATTACTCTCTTTTATCCAAGCACATATAAAAAGCGAAGAATTGAGTTTCGGAGCATTAACAGACTCTATCGGTTCTTTAATCGTTCTCTCCGTAATCGGATTAATGATCGCTACCGATCTGGAAGAACTTCTGCTCCAAAAGAATTCCTTAATCCAAGAATTGAATCACAGAGTCAGAAATAATTTACAAGTCGTATTAGGATTGATTTCGCTCCTGAAAGCTTCCAATGAATGGGCCATGCCGACATTAAATATTCTAGAACGTAGAGTTTTGGCTTTATCCAGCGTTCATAGCATCGACAGCGATCCATCAGCTTCCGGTAAAGTCCCTATGAGCATCGTATTCTCGGACTACCTCAGTAGAATCGCTGCCGAAGTGATTCTATTCCCAAAGATTAATATTCCGAAAAATGAAACCTTTCTTACAATCAAAGACGCTATTTTTATGGCGATGATCGCCGGAGAAATTATCACTACCGGAATGAATTCGCAAATCGAATCTTCAGTCTCCGAGCGATTTATCAATATTGAAATCGACGAATTAGAGACGGATTTTGTGGAATTGAAAATTACCGGAATTGCGATCGTTCTCGGACAAGGCATAGAATTTATCGAATTGTTAGCCGAACAACTAGGCGCCAAATTGCGGGTCGCACACGATAAAGAAAAGCCGATCAGCATCGTCACATTTAGAAAGTCCGCATAGATGCCGGATGTCGATCGCGAGACCTTTGGGACCATTAAGACTTCGTTAGAGTTTTCTAACCTGAGCCTCGCAAGAACTAAAGTAGCAAATAAAAGCGCAGCTACTACGAACAAGAAACTGCAGACAGTTATCAAAGGGAGTCATTGCTATTTTTGCAAAGCATGTCCTCGCGCTGAGTCCTATGGACTTCTTATAGGGTTAGCTGAGCACCTTGGCGATAAATCGGCGTCGGACACTTTTGAAAATTCTTGACATAATTACGATTTGCAGCATGGCTTCTGGACCCACGCAGTATTACTGCATAAGAGAAAGGAAACGATTTTTGGTGAAGAGAAGGCAAAGGATCCATCTCATAACGATAGAGTTCATTTTATTTTTGACTTTGACCGATTTCGACTATTTTGTCCGACTTCCGGTTAACGGATTCTGAAAATATCGGATACTTTCTATTCAATCATTCCGAGCCGTTCGGCTGCTTCGGATCGGCTTTGAATGAAAATCAGTATTGATACGTTGAGGAAAAAATGAAAGTAAATCAAGCAATCGCATTAGTTACGGGATCGAATCGAGGAATCGGAAAGGCGCTCGTGGAAAGTCTGTTAGAGGGAGGAGCTCGGAAAATATACGCCGCAGCAAGAACTTGGAACGGAACAAATCCGTCGGATAAAAGAATTGTTCCTGTCGAATTGGATATCACAAACAAAAAGAGTGTTGCTGAGTTATCTAATCGAGCGACCGATGTGAACCTACTATTCAATAATGCCGGAGTCTTGGATTTTAACGATATCTTAAATGCATCCGAGGATCAATTTGAACGTAACTTTTCCGTAAATTTTTTCGGAAATTTGAATATGGCTCGAACATTTACACCCCTCTTAGAGAAAAACTCCGATGGAACGATCGTGAATATTCTGACATTATTATCCTTGGTCAGTATGCCCGGTCTATCTGCCTACAATGCATCCAAGGCAGCGGCTTGGTCTATGAGCTTGTCTTTGCGCGCTACTTTGGCGAGCCGCGGAATACGGGTTTGCAACGTTTTTCCCGGTGCCGTCGATACCGATATGCTGTCCGGGGTTGAAATCCCGAAAACCGGTCCTAAAGAAGTGGCGAATGCGATCCTTAAAGGGTTGGAATCCGGAGAAGAGGATATTTTTCCCGACCCGATGTCCGTTTCCATATATGAAGCTTGGAAGAAGGACCATAAAGCGGTCGAAAAACAATTTGCTTCCATGTAATTAAGAACCGGGGTACCGAGGAGTTTGCAATGAAAATGAGAGGCGGTAAAGGCGAGTTACAGATTTCTGAATTGCGGACTCCGACGGTAAAAGTCATCATTGCGCCCGAAACGTTGAAAGGAATGCCCGGAGTCGAAATGATCGCTTTCGGAGCCGACGGGAATTCCGCAATTATTTATAAAAAGTTAATAAAGCATCTTCCGGAACGCGAAGTCTTTGCCAAGGCCGCTTCACTTACGATCGTATGTCGCGGTAAAAAAAGGATCACTTCCTCCGGGGGAGATTTTTTCGAGTTGGGAGAAAACGAGGCAATTTTTCTCCCGCCCGACCTTTATATGATTTCGGAGCTACTTCCGGCGAAGGGCGGCGTATTTGAGAGTTATATTTTCTTTTTTCAGGATTCTCTAATTGAGGAATTTTTAAAGACGAAAAGAGTTCGGCTCGTGTCCGATTCCGTCGGCGATCTTTTTCGGATACCTTACGGTGGAGGCTTAAAGCTGTATGCGGAAAATCTTAGACCTTTATTTGCCAGTCTCGGACGCAAATCGGACGGGTTGCTTCGGATCAAACTTTTGGAAGCTTTGCAGATTTTTGCAAGTTCGGATAAAACCGGGATTTTCCCGGATTGGTTATTCAAGGTTTCGAAGGATAGGCATCGCGATTTGAAAGGATTTATGGAAAAAAATTTCGATAAACCGCTTACCGTCGAGGACTTTGCAGCGCTGACCGGTCGAAGCATTTCTTCCTTTCAAAGAGATTTTAAACGAAGATACGGTATTAGCCCGAAAAAATGGCTAATCTCGCGTCGATTGGAAAAAGCGAAACGCTTGTTGGAAATAGGAGGCACGGGCGTAGCGGACGCCGCACTCGTGATCGGTTACGAAAATACCTCCCATTTTATCCGAGCCTTTCAGAACCAGTACGGCGTCACACCGGGTGAATTTTTAAAAAATCGCGGTTTGGTCGTATGAGTTCATCCCGATCCAAAATGGCGCAAATCGGAACTATATTCCAAAAGCATTGTATGTTATTAGCGTAGGAGGAGCTGCAAAGTCCGACCGGATCTTATTTACCATTTCTTGGGCAAGGCCGCTCCTTTCGTACGCCACTGCATCTTCTTCGGTTTGCCAAACGGAAATTGCCAAAAAGCTATCAGGAGCTGTCTTTTCTTGTAGAAGCGCCGCGCTAATATTACCTTCGGCTTTTCGAATCATCGGAATAGCTTCCTTTTCATAAGTCAGACAAATCTCGACTACCCTTTCCTGCTTTGCTTTAAATTTACCGATTCGAACGAATGCCATTTTTCTTCTCCGTCCAACTATATAAGATCGTATTCGATCCTGCGCCTATCAAAATATCCTGCCCGATAGCGGCAATTTTTAGTTTCGAAGAATGGATCTTACATTTTTCGATGGAATGATACGGACATAATATCCCGGCGACAGGAATCGCCCGAACGCAATCATTCCATCCGACCTGCAAATCAAATTTTTCTTATGCTATTCCGTTTCCGATTCGATCGAGGACGCTAATTATTCTAAACATGTCGTTTAACGATTACGTATAAAAGCAGAATAATCCCCTATTATGCATAACCTTATCTTATCGACAAGTCTATCTCTGTGGGCGGCCCCCTTCACTTCGTTCAGGGTCACGCTGCTACGGGCTGCGCTTTCGCTCCGGTCTCAGCGGATTTATTATATGAATAACGCTTCGATACTGATAGCGCCGAGACTGCTTCGCACCCTTCGTATCGTTGCCGCTAGCAGAAGACAGAACATTGATAAGCGGAGTTTCCACGTTCTAGGGAAAGATTCTTGCATTATAGTGGATTTTTCCTCTTCCCCCAGGATTTCCAGCCTCGAGCGGCTTCTGTCTAGCGTGAGCGAAGCGAACGCATCCGTCCTCAGTCTTCAGTCCTCTGTACAGAGCGGGAAATGGATTCGATGGAAATTATTCTACTGCGAGAATCACGGAGGATGAGTTGAAGAAGACATGAACTTCTTTTTCAATATCCAAATTCAAAAGCTTTGTAGCTTGGCTGGAAATAATCGAGACCAACTTATTCCCTCCGGGTAATTCGACGATGACCTCATCGTTTACGCTGCCTCTGGAAATCGAAAAAATCCTTCCGAACAATTTGTTTTCGGAACTAAGCGACGAGATGGAATCCGTTGCGATTGAGATAAAAGAGGCCTTAATAAGAGCGTAAACCGGGATACCGATCCTTAAACCTAAATTTTCCACGCTATGATTCGTAATCGTCGCGATAATTTCCTGATCTCCTTTTAAAGAAATTACGATCTCCGAATTAACCGCCCCTTTTTGTAGGCTTTTTACCTTTCCATAAAATTGATTTCTTGCACTGGTTTTCATTGCGATTCTGTTTAAAAAATTTAGCAGCTCCAGAGGATTATCCATCCTTTCGCTCAATCGATTTAAAAATTTTTTATGTTCCTCCTCTATAATTTGATAAAATTGAATGATTTCACGGGCCTTAGCGGTTAATTTTGCACCGCCTCCGCTAATTCCTCCGACGCTTTTTTCAACCAGCGTTTCCTTATGCAGGTTATTAATTAAATCGATGGAATCCCAGGCGGTTTTATAGCTGATTCCGACTTCCTTAGCGGCTTTGGAAATGGAGCCGCATTTTTCGATCGCACGTAGCAAATCGATCTTTTCCTTACCCAGAGTATTGGCTTTATTATACTTCAGCCAGAGATTTCCGTCTATCTGCATCTTATTCTTCATTAGCGGGAATATTAACTCTCTACGGACCCAAGATTTCAAAATTGAAAATTTCGTCAAAAAAGGATTTTTCGGAATTTTTTGTTTACTACCGTTATATAGTTGAGAATATAGCGCTTTCTATAAATATTCGAAAGAGAAAAATGAAAAAATGCTTTGTAGGAAGTTAAAGAAAATTGAAATCGTTTTTGCCCATTATTTAATAGTTTTGCTTACGATTTTGCCGAATCTACTCGGCGCCGAAGAATCGATCCAGGGTGTGCCTGCTTCCGAAACGAAAGAAGGGGGTCCTCGAAAAAATGATAGTGAGGCGGGGCCGATTTTCGAATCTACGACGACCGTCCCGACTAAAGAAGCGGTATCGGGACCGGTATTAACTTCCGATCCGATTCCGGTGCAGGAAGCGCCTTATAAAAGTCCGATGGTCGGAAAGATGTCGGGGGAATACCTGCGTTCCTTGCAATTAACTCCGGAGCAAAATAAAGCGGTTCGATCCAACAAAGATCTTTGGTTTCAGGAAAAATATCGGGTGGGATTTGCTCTGAGACCCAGATACGAATCTCAATTCAATCCCGATTTCGATAAGACCACTCCGGATAATAGGAACGTTTTTACGAACCAAACTCAAGCGTATCTGGTCGGTGATATTAATAAAAATTTAATATTCAAAATAACTCTCGAAGATATTCGCCAATGGGGAGGAAGTCAATTCCCGAGCGGGACGGGGGATGGTCGTTTCGGTTTAGCCGGGAATGCGGGGGTTACGTACAATACTTCCACCCAAAAAACGGTCCCCGTTTCCAATCCTACCTCTTTTAGAGAAGCATTTTTGGACGTTCGCAGTTCGGACGAATCTTTCAGACTTCGAATCGGGCGGCAAA
This sequence comes from Leptospira inadai serovar Lyme str. 10, assembly GCF_000243675.2. Lineage (NCBI taxonomy): Bacteria > Pseudomonadati > Spirochaetota > Leptospiria > Leptospirales > Leptospiraceae > Leptospira > Leptospira inadai. The sequence goes on from NZ_AHMM02000024.1 coordinate 112,422, forward strand.
TTGCGGAATTCGGCGACGGAAGAATCATCGGTGCCAGAAACTTCAACCAAATCGGGAATTCTTTCGACGGATTAAGATTCACTGCAAAAAGAGGCATTCAGAGTTTGGATGTTTTCGGTTTCGTGATCAGTTCTCAAAATAATGCAAGCGGATTAGTGACTGCAAACGGCGCCGCGAACAATTCCGTCGGCGACGCGTATTTTGTAGGAACGAATTATTGGATCAAATTCGCAAATTGGATCGGAGGCGATTTCTACGATTTCACCTTATTAAAACGGGCGATAGTCAGTCCGACCGCCCCGGTATATGATTCGGAGCTACGATCTCGACAAAGCGATCAATTGAATACTTATGGATTTCGCTTAACCAACAGGACCCAAAATAATTTTCTGCCGGATGGCCTTAAATGGGATTGGACGGTCGAGGCGGCATGGCAAAGCGGATCGACGGGTCAGAAAGTCGGTACTTCATGGTTACAAAGTCCCGGAACCACCAGTATTAACGTAAATGGACAAGCGATTCAAAATGAAAATCAAAAATACGATGCTCATTTTCTCGCTCTACAAACCGGATATTCGCCCGTAAATCCGCTAAGAGTCGGTATTCAATACGTTTATGCTTCGGGAGATCCGAATCGAAACGATTCTTCGGTCTCGACTTGGAATCCTCTATTCGGGGCCCGAAGGGCGGCGGGCGGTTCGATTCCGTGGTCGGGAGCTAATCTTTCCGGCGTCGTTTTCTGGCAAAACGTAAAAGATTATTCGATAAATATTAAGTACGATTTCGGAAAATTGGGAACGTTTACGTTTGTATCTCATTTTTATTATAAAGCTAAACTTCAAGACGGTTATTACAATAATAACGGGTATGTCTCGGGAAGCACGGAAGATATGGCCAATCAGAATGCAAATAACGCCGGCGCTACCCGTTTAGGAAAAAAAATAGCCTCCGAAATCGATCTGATTTATCAGCTAACTCCGTACGAGAATCTTTCGGTCTGGACGGGAATCGCGTTCCTACGTGCGGGCGACGCGATCACTAACGCGAAAGTCAATCTTTTGAATCCGAATCCCGCTTTGCAATACACGAATCAACCCAATTCGACGTATTTCTTTTTACAAACAGTCTTTGCAATTTAAATATAGAGGCAGCTAATGAAATTTATTAAACGAATAACAGTCTTTTGCATATTACTGCTATCTCTTTCCGTTCGGGCGGAAAAAATCACGGTGGCTGCCGCATCCGATCTCAAGTTTGCGATGGATGAGATCGTTACCGCATTTAAAAAAGCCAATCCGGGAAGCGAAGTGGATGTCGTATACGGTTCCTCGGGAAAGTTTCAGGCGCAAATTCGGGAGGGCGCGCCCTTTGACATTTATTTTTCTGCCGATATCAGTTATCCTCGGGAATTAGAGAAAAGCGGTTTTGCCTCTTCCGAAGTGATCCCTTACGCGATCGGCCGTATCGTACTTTGGAGTGCCAATCAAGACGCCTCGAAAATGACCTTGAACAATCTTCTCGATCCGAAAATCACTCGGATCGCAATAGCCAATCCGAAACATGCTCCTTACGGCAAGCGAGCGGAGGAAGCTCTGCGTTCGGCGGGCCTATGGGAAAAAGTGGAATCGAAATTGGTATTCGGAGAGAACATCGCGCAAACCGCGCAGTTCGTCCAGACCGGGAATGCACAAGTGGGTATCGTCGCTTTATCGTTGGCGATCAGTCCGGAACTAGCGGGAAAGGGCGGATACTTTTTAATACCGAACAACCTCCACCAACCCTTGGAGCAGGGGTTTATAATTACGAAACGCGCATCTAAGAATTCGCTGGCAAAGAAATTTGCAGAATATGTAATGGAAAAATTCGCGCGGAGCATAATGGCGAAATACGGGTTTGCGCTTCCGACCGGTACTCCCGATCAATGAATCTTGCCTAAATCCGCGAATGGAACTCCGTTGTGACGGTTATATGTTTATTTTTTCCCCCCACTACCCTATTCGCAGCTTGTCATTTTTCGGAAATAATTTTCGAATTATCGATAGATAGCAGATAATGATTATTCTTTCTGAAAGTGATCTTCAAGCTATTTGGTTAACGGTCAAACTCGCTAGCGTGGTTACGATCATTCTTCTTTTTATAGGAACGCCTTTGGCTTGGTGGATAGCGAGGACAAAGTCCTCTTGGAAAGGGCCAATAGGAGCAGTCGTATCTTTGCCTTTGGTATTGCCTCCTTCCGTTCTAGGATTCTATTTATTGTATGCGATGGGACCAAACGGTCCGATCGGATATCTCACGAGTCGACTCGGTCTCGTAGAATTGCCCTTTACTTTCTGGGGACTTGTGATCGCATCCGTCTTCTACTCGCTTCCGTTCATGGTTCAACCTTTACAAACCGCCTTCGAAGCGATCGGGGATCGTCCTCTGGAAGTTGCAGCTACGCTACGCGCCTCTCCTTTGGATGCTTTCTTGACGGTCGCGGTACCTCTAACTTTTCCGGGGTTTATGAATGCTTGTGTCTTATCCTTTGCGCATACCGTCGGAGAATTCGGTGTGGTCTTGATGATAGGAGGAAATCTTCCGGGAATTACGAGGGTTGCTTCCGTTCAAATTTACGACTATGTCGAAGCGTTGGAATATCTCCAGGCGCGCAGATTGGCTATAGTATTATTGATATTTTCATTTTTCGCTTTATTGGCTCTCTATATCTTGCAGCCGAGTTCCCGAAAGAGAGTTTAATGTGAATGAGATCGTAATTCGCTTACTTTTGGATCGTGAACGATTTGCACTCAATGTAGATCTTAATTTACCCGAGCGAGGAGTCACCGGCCTTTTCGGTTCTTCCGGTTCCGGAAAGACGACTTTACTCAGATGTATTGCAGGATTAGAGAATACGACACGAGGGTTCTTGAGCGTCGGTGGAACGATCTGGCAGAACGATAATTACTCGTTACCGACCCACAAACGCCAACTCGGTTATGTATTCCAGGAACCCAGTTTATTCCCGCACCTATCCGTATCGGGTAACTTATCATACGGACTAAAACGAACCAAGTGCGATAGACAAATTAATCTGAATCAGACTATCGAGTTATTGGGAATCGAACATCTTCTGGAAAGAAAAACGGATAATCTATCGGGCGGAGAACGCCAACGAGTTGCGATTGCACGAGCTTTAGTCACTAGTCCTCGACTCCTTCTTATGGATGAGCCGATGGCTTCCCTGGACAAAAAAAGGAAGCAGGAAATTTTACCGTACTTAGAGCGATTAAACCAAGAATTGAAAATTCCTGTCCTGTATGTGAGTCATTCGCTGGATGAAATCGTAAGGTTGGCGGATCATATTATCATAATGGAGGACGGTAAAGTAACGGCAACCGGCCCAGTTTCCGAAACTCTCGCGAGGGCGGACCTTGCCCGTCGACTCAGCGAAGATATCGGAGTGATCGTAGATGCGACGGTCGGGGAAATCGATGAAGATTGGCATTTGGCTCGACTGGATTTTCCCGACGGAAATCTTTGGATACTAGATCGCGGATTTAGCCTAGGTTCTCGAATGAGAATAAGAATATTTGCGCGGGATATAATCCTTTTTCGGGAAGGATCGAAAGAATTCAATACTCGTAATATTCTAAATGGAAAAGTGGACGCGATTGTGGAAAGCGACCACCCGGGTCTATTTCTCGTACATCTTCGGCTAGGGCAAACGATCCTTATCGCCAAGGTCACTGCGTTAGAATCCCGGAAGCTGGGCATATCCGTCGGAGATCCGGTTCCGTTTCGGGTAAATGCCATGACCAACCTAATGGATCTCTAACGTATAATATTGGAATACTGCTTAGAATTTTAATATTTCTCAATATTCTAATGTTCGATTAAGATCATTTTATCTACTTAGCATGAGCCATTGTAGACGCAGATCGGCCGATGATTCATGCTAAGGATTGTAATCTGGAAATCTCAACCACAGATTGAAATGCTCAAAAGCGCCACTGCGACCAAGGGAGGCAGGCCTTGAATGATCGCGGCTCGCGCCATCGAAGGATTGGATAGCAATAGCACCGTGCCCGCGCCGAAGACGGAAAGACAAGAGAACAACATGATTGCAGGAGCGAAATTTGCATGGTAATCGAAGAAAATCGCGCCGTAGAGTGTCCCGATCGCGAGGAATAAATTATAATAGCCTTGGTTCAGAAAAATACTTTTCATCATTTCCGCCGTCTTTCTATCCGTCACACCGAAGCGTCTATGAATTGCCGGACGCATCCAGAGAACACTTTCCATCAGAAAAATCCACACATGAAGTGCGCCAACGACTCCGGCAATAATCCTTGCGGCTAGTATCATTTCAGTATCTCCTCGAGATTTTTAAATTTGTTCCGTGAGTTTAGCTGACGTATCCCCTTTTGTAAAGGTCGGCCTCCGCCAATTTTCGACGTGATCACGCCATACTTTTCTTTGTAAAAAATATGTTTTCGTTGCGATTGGGCCATATTTAAACCTAAATGCCTAATATGGACGTGCTCATTTTACTCATTCCGGACTCGCCGGCTTCCGTCATCACCGGGCTATTTGAGTTCTTTGAATTTGCCGGGATTGATATGGAGAATCGACGTAAACCAAGGATTTGCAGGGTAAGAACTGCGGCCATGCAATCGGAACCGGTACAACTTCATGGTAGCGTTCAAATAAAACCGGATTTGATCGGGCGATGCGAAAAAGTCGATTTGGTTATTATTCCTGCAATTGGGCCGAATGTCGCAAATGTTAAGCGAAGATGTAGACTGGAGATCGAATGGATTAAGGAAATGGCCTCGAGAGAGAATCGTATTGCGAGTGTTTGTTCGGGAGCCTTTTTGTTAGCCTCGACCGGGCTGCTCGACGGACGCAGAGCGACTACTCATTGGGTGTTTGCTCCTCTTTTTAGACGAATGTTTCCGTCGGTCTATCTCGATGTGGATAGACTGGTCATCGATCAAGGTCGTTTTTTGACTTCGGGAGGAAGTAACGCTTTCTACGATCTTGGCCTCCATGTGCTGGAACAATCGCTTGGAAGAGACATCGCGCTTAAATGTGCAAGGCATTTCTTGCTCGACTCCGATCGAATTTCCCAAACGCCTTTTATGGTATTTGCGGCTCAAAAGCATCACGACGACTCTTCGGTTGCCGAAGCACAGACGATCTTGGAGGCCGAATTCGCTTCTTCAATTTCAATGGAGACTTTGGCAGGTCGAGTCGGCTTGAGTCCTCGTACTTTGAAGCGAAGATTCAAACAAGCGACCGGAGACTCGCTCTCTACGTATTTACAACGCCTGCGCATCGAATGGGCAAGACGTCGTCTCGAAGAGACCGGTGATTCGATCGAGGAGATAAGTTATGCAGTGGGTTACGAGAACGTCGGTTTTTTTCGCCTGCTCTTTAAGCGATACACCGGGAACACTCCGTTCGAACATCGACGAAAGAATTCTCTCAAGATTTTTCCGGCAAATGCCCCTCGATCTTGATAATTCTTACGTTATTTTCTTCCGATAGTCGTTCCACCCCATTCTTTATGGAATATTCGAAATTTGATATACATTAATATTTAATTATTCTAATTTTATGATTTATTGATTATTATAGCACTTCAGGTTTCGGCTATCTTTTTCTATTTATAGCGGGACGCAAGTTTTGCCGCCTGGGTGTTTAGATAGTTTCGTTCCGGAACGCTCGTAGTGCGTCCGGCGGCCGCAAGATAGTGGCCGATTGCCGCTCGGTTATTTCCCGCCATCTCATGCAGATGTCCGCGAACGGCATCGAGCCTGTAATGCCCGGCTAGCCGCTTATCGCCGTCTAACGTAGTCAATAATTCGAGGCCGATATTCGGTCCTTGGACCATTGCCGCCGCTATCGCATGATTGAGAGCGACTATCGGATTATCGGACATACGTTTAAGTAAGCCGTAAAGAGCTAAGATTTGCGGCCAATCGGTATCTTCCGAACGCAAGGCCTCGTCGTGGACGGCCGCGATTGCCGCCTGGAGTTGATAGGCTCCGATCGAGCCGCGGGACAGCGTGTCGCTTATCAACGCAATTCCTTCCGTGATCGCTTCTCGATCCCATAAAGTTCGATTCTGTTCCGCAAGCGGAATTAACTCACCTTCCGGACCTGTACGAGCGGGACGTCGGGCATCGGTCAAAAGCATCAATGCAAGAAGGCCCGTAACCTCGCCATCCTTCGGTAGAAGATGATGAACGGCCCGTGTAAGCCGTATCGCCTCGTTAGAGAGATTGCAGCGTTGAAGGCTAGAACCGATACTGCTAGCATAGCCTTCATTAAAGATTAAATAAAGAACATGCAAAACGGAATCCAAACGTTCCGATCTTTCCTGATCGGTAGGTAAAGCGAATCGAATGCCCGAGTCTTTAATCCGCTTCTTGGCGCGACTGATTCGTTGAGCCATTGTTGCTTCCGGAACTAGAAACGCATTGGCGATTTCTGCGGTCGTTAGGCCGCCAACGGCGCGTAAAGTAAGTGCTATAGCGGAAGATGGATTAAGTATCGGATGGCAACACATAAATAGTAATATCAATGTGTCGTCTTGTCCTCGAACGTCCGAAGAGCCCCGTAATTCTTCGATTGACTCTTCGAAAGGTTCTTCCGAAACCCAAGCTTCTTCCCGTCTCCGTCGCGCAAGTTCACTTCGTATATGATCAATCATGCGACGGGAAGCGACTTGGATCAACCATCCTCGCGGATTTTTCGGCGTTCCTGCCGAAGGCCACTGCATAGCTGCGGCCAATAAAGCCTCCTGCACTGCATCTTCAGCGGAGGAAAAATCCCCGAATCGTCGGATAACCGCGCCAAGAACCTGCGGCGCAAGTTCTCCGAGCAGATTGTCGGGGATGGAATGCCCGGATTCCTTCCTCATCCGTTATCGTACTCCTTTTAAAAAATCCTGGAGTCTTTTTTCATATTCGACGCTATCGACATCCCATATCGCGCCGTGACTTCCGATTTCCGGAAACCAAAGCGTTTTGGGTCCGGCATACAATTCGGCAAGTTCCTGAGTGTGTCTAAAGGGATTCACCGTATCGGCCTTGCTTTGAATAAAGTAAATCGGTACCGATTTTACGAGACGAATGGAATTTGCGGGACTCAATAATCCGTCGAATCTCCCGCGTAGCATCGTAAGCTGGACGAGAAGATTCTTGAACCAATTCGGAAGAAATCCCGGTGCTGCCGGAGATTCAATAATCAGCCTTTGAAAATTGAAGATCGGATTCTCGGCAATCACTGCGGATAGTTTGGGCATGTCAGGCATAGCGATCAAAATCGACGCAGCTCCTACCGATGAGCCCATCGCATACACTTTTGAATATCTATCTGTTAGGTAACGATAAGCCCCGAGTACATCTCTCGATTCCCGATTTCCGTATGTCAAACCGGGGACCGGACAATTCGCTTCACCATGGCAAGAGAGATCGAACGTGAGAACATCGAATTTTCGGTTTAAGAAAAACCGAATATATTTCGTGACTTCCCGTCTGTCCCCGCCTCCACCGTGAACTAACAAGACACTAGCGTTTCGCGGGTGCCATTCCATTTTCCGCCGCTACGATCAGCCAACCCGGTAATTCATATCCGTTGACCGATCCGATTTTGACTTCGCTAAATTTGAACGCATGGGAGTTCCTGAGGTTGCCGCAATCTTTTCCCCAGAATTTTGCGATTTCTTCCTTACAGACGGACAAGTCCTTGGTTACTCCTCTCCAAACCGGAAAGAGCAGCTGATTGCTCGCGTCCCAAAGGCCGCTTACCGGCAAGGCAAATACTAGGATTAACAAAATGGCGGGTATCCAGATTTTCTTGCGGTTCATAAGTATAAAACCGAATGATAAGTTTTGATTTTTCATGTTTCGAAATCTCCCCAAAGTACCTTAAAGGTCGCCGGTCGGAACATTCATAACGGCACGCACTTCGATGGGAATATTCGCGGGAGCTCCCCCTCTTCCGGGCATTGCCGAAGCGCTTGCCGCAATTTCATACGCACGATCCGGACTATCGACATCCACGATCCAATAGCCCGCTAAAAACTCTTTCGATTCGGGAAATGGTCCGTCCGTGATCGCGGGAGTTCCATCCTTTTTGGCCCGTATAATTTTTATTTCTTCGGGACCTACTAATGCTTCTACGCTCACCAGTTCTCCCGAATTGCGGAGATCGGTATTGAAGCGACGCAAGAAATCGATATTTCGCTTAACATCTTCCGGCGGCCAGGTGCCCAAATTGCTCGTTTTCCAGTCTAGAACCGGGAATTGCATCATTAGTATGTACTTCATTAAGTTGCTCCTTTTTTAGGTGCTTTTACGGATAGTCGTAGCGATTCCGGAGGTCTCGACATTTCCTAACGGAATTTTCCGGTGATTTTAAAGGAATTTCGTTTAAAATCCAGGCCGCGAGAGCAAAAAAATCCTCGAATCCTGCGGATGACAGAAGACAGAAACTGCAAGGGCGGCCCCCTTCACTTCGTTTGGGTCACGCTGCTCCGGCTTCGTTTTCAGAAGACAGAGGTCAGAGGACTGAAGACAGTAGCTGCTCGAAGTTGGGAAGGCAGCTGTGGTAGAGGTGTTGGAATCTAATATAACACAGGAATCTTTCTCGAGAAGATGGAAACCCGGCTCGCCAATGTTCAGTCCTCTGTCTTCTGCACTATTCTTTAATTTCCGATGATGATAGTTAGTATATAATAATATAGCGGAATACCAGCGATAATATTGATCGGAAAAACCACGGACAAGGCTACAGTTAGATAAATACTCGGATTCGCTTCCGGAATGGAATCTTTCATCGCCGCCGGAACGGCAATGTACGAGGCGGAAGCGCAAAGTATGATAAACATTAGCCCGTCTCCGATCGGCATACCCATTATTTTCACCAAAATCGTCCCCAATAGGACGTTAATCGCCATGATTGAGAGAGTCGCAACTATCAAAAATACTCCGATCTTCCGTATTTCTTTAAATCGCTTTGCCGCAGAAATTCCCATATCCAAAAGAAATAATGTTAAAATTCCTTGAAATAAATTCTCGGAAAAAGGGGATTCTTTCTTCCATCCGGATTCTCCAGTAAAGTAGCCTACAAAGAGGGAGCCTAAAAGTAGGTAGATGGAATAACCGAAGAAGGCTTCGTGCAAAAGATTTTTCCAGGAAAAAACTGCGTGCCCATTCAATGCTTCCCGCGACCGATTCATTCTGTCCAGCAAAACGGCAACGATAATTGCGGGAGATTCCATCAACGCCATTCCCGCCACAATAAACCCGCCGTATTCTTGTCCGATATTATGTAAAAAGGCTCCGGCAGTGACGAAGGTTACTGCGCTTATCGAACCGAAGGACCCTGCTAACGCTGCCGCGTTAGGAGGGTCTAATTTCATTTTTAAGATATAGTACGCATAAACCGGAATTGCAGTGGCCATGATTCCGCAAGCTAAAAGAACATAAAGATGCTCGTCGGTAAACGGAGTTTTAAATAATTCATGCCCTCCCTTGAATCCTATTGCGAACATTAAATAGATCGAAAAGAACTTTCCGATCTGGTCGGGAACAGTCAGATCGGATTTAAAAATAACGGCCCCCATCCCTAAAAAGAAGAAGAGAACGGGCGGATTTAATACGTTCTCGGCAATGGCATGAATATCCATGAAACCTCCCGGAGATAAGTGCCGCAATAGATTCGATCGTATCGAGCTACCGGTACATGCTCTCGGCCTCAATTGATCGAAAACAATTGCAAAATTGAAATCATAATTCTAGGAACTTATAAAATTAAAAGTCAATACTTTCTAAAAATACATATATAATCGAATATTTATATATAATATCGCCGCCGATTTTCTTTCAGTCCTTACTATGCCTATGATTGCAAACTGTAATAATTTCGACATTTCCATAGGAGGGTTCCGATCGGCAGGCGGAAATCGGGATCGCATTTAGGTAAACGAACGTTATGTTCTGCCGCCCTAAGGTTTGTAGGGTTTTGGATCGGCTAAAATCGTCATCGCTTTAACGGGTCTGAAAATAAATGATGAAAAGGAAATAACAACGAATTATATAGTTAATTAATAATTAACTATATAATATTTTAATTGATAGTTTCGATTTAGTCATTTACCCTGAAGCTTAAATTAATCGCTGAAATTTCAACAATAAGGCTGAGATGTAAGTATTCTCGTTGGGTTCGGGGCTTGTGGATATATGGATACTTCAGAATTATTTAAAACGACGCCGGATGCGATCATTATAACGGACTTAACCGGAAAGGTTTCGGATTGGAATATGGCGGCGGAGGCGATATTCGATTATTCGCGAGATGAAGCGATAGGGAAATCGATAGCCGATCTTATCTTTCCCGACGACAGACGGGAGGAGCATGAAAAAATTCAACGCGAGGCGTCGGCTTACGGTCACGTGGTGTACGAATCCGTTCGAAGGAAAAAGGACGGGTCGCTGGTTCATGTGAGTGCATCTACTAAAAGTATATTTGATAATAATAATAATATAATATGCTTTCTTTCTGCAAAGAAAGACGTAACTAGTTTGAAGGTTGCCCGGGACGCCAAATTAGTCGAGACAAAATATAGCCACTTTCTCGAATTGACGCCCGATTCCATCGTGATGGTAAACGTAACCGGCCGAATCGTTCATGTGAATGCTCAGGCTGAACGGACATTCGGCTACAAAGTAACGGAATTGATAGGCCAGCCCATCGAGATCCTTCTTCCGGAAAGGTTTCGGAAAGATCATTTGAAGCATCGCGTCGGCTTCTTTGTCCAGCCCAGAAATCGGACGATGGGCGCAGGCCTGGAACTATACGGCCTTCGCAAGTCCGGAGAAGAATTCCCGGTTGAGATCAGCATTAGTCCGATAGAAACGGACGAGGGCATGATGGTAATGAGTGCCGTTCGCGATATCACGGACCGCAAAAAAGCGGAGCAAAAGTTTCGCGGTCTTCTCGAATCCGCTCCGGATGCGATGGTCATAGTCGGAAAGGACGGCAAGATAATCTTAGTTAATTCCCAAACCGAAAAAATATTCGGATACAAAAGGGAAGAACTTTTAGGAGAAGAGGTGGAAATTCTAGTTCCTGATCGTTTTCACGTAAATCATCGAATCTATCGGAACGGTTTTTTCAACTTCCCGATTGCGAGATCTATGGGGGCCGAACAGGAACTGTTCGCGAGACGTAAAGATGGTACTGAATTTCCGGTCGAGATCAGTCTTAGCCCGCTTGAAACGGAGGAAGGAACCCTAGTAACGGGAGCTATTCGCGATATCACGGATAGAAAAAAGGCCGAGCAGAAATTTAAAGACCTATTGGAAAGCGCGCCGGACGCCATGGTAATTGTGGATCGTACCGGAAGTATTATACTAGTTAATTCGCAAGCGTTAAAATTATTCGGCTGGGGAAGAGAGGAACTATTGGGGCAACAGATAGAAATATTAATCCCGACGAAATTCCGAGACGTGCATCCGCAGCATCGAACCGATTTTTTCGCAAATCCGAAAGTTAGGGCTATGGGAGCAAATCTGGAACTCCTGGGAATCCGCAAAAACGGGACGGAATTTCCGGTCGAGATCAGTCTTAGTCCGCTTGAAACGGAGGATGGATTATTCGTTTCCAGTGCGATTCGGGATGTAACGGAGCGAAAACGATTCGAATTGAAACTTCAAGAGGCAAGTCGTCTGAAAAGCGAATTTCTCGCCAGCATGTCTCACGAGTTACGTACACCGTTAAACGCAATCATCGGTTTTTCCGAATTCCTTTTGGATGAGAAGCCGGGAAAATTAAACGGCAAACAAAAGGAATATCTCGAAGATGTGCTGCAAAGTGGAAGGCATTTATTGAATCTGATAAACGACGTCCTCGATTTGTCGAAGGTCGAAGCCGGTAAAATGGAACTTTTTCCGGAAACATTCTCGGTTGCAAACGCGATAGAAGACGCCATCGCGATCGTTTCTACTTTGGCTCACGAAAAGCAAATCGATATCAGCAAAGTTCTTTCGAAGGGAAATGACGATGTCACTCTCGATCACCAAAGATTTAAACAAATTCTATTCAATCTGCTCTCTAACGCGGTAAAGTTTACGCAAGAAAAGGGAAAGGTGGAAATTTATTCGTCCTTTAACAATCTCGATCGATTGGAAATTCAAGTCAGGGATACGGGAATAGGAATTAAAGAGGAGGATTTGGGTCGTTTGTTTAAGGAGTTCCAACAATTGGATTCCGGCACGAATCGTCAGTACCAGGGTTCTGGGCTCGGATTAGCGCTGACAAAAAGATTTGTCGAGTTGCTCCAAGGATCCATAGCAATAAAGAGTGAACTTGGAAAAGGCTCCACATTTACGATTAACTTACCTAGAGTACTTGATAAGAGCCGGGCTCTATGAACGTTAAAGTCCTGATTGTCGACGATAATCCGATCAACTTAAAACTTGCCTGTAATGTATTAAAAGCTGCCGGCTTCGAGATCATAACCGCAGTCGATGCGGAAGGTACATTGCATAATTTAGAAAAAATTACGCCGGATATTATATTAATGGATATCGAGTTACCCGGTATGGACGGGCTTACGCTTACGAAGTTGCTCAAAGAAAATAACAAAACTAAACATATCCCGGTCGTCGCTCTTACTTCGTACGCTATGAAAGGGGATCAAGAGAAGGCGTTCAAGTCGGGCTGCGTAGGATATATTACTAAACCGATAGATACAAGAATCTTTCCGTCACAGGTGGCCGGATTTATCGGAAGTTCTCGCTATGATTGACGATATATTTACTACATTAGCCTTGCGAGTCCAGATGATTTTATGAATATTCTGATCGTTGAAGATGACCTGGTACAAATGAAGTTAGCTCATGTCGTACTTTCGTACGCGGGATATAACGTTTCGAAAGCCCACAGAGCCGAAGAAGCATGGGAGACGATACAAACGAACCGTCCCACGATCATACTTTTAGATCTTTCGCTGCCTGGAATCGACGGTATCGCTTTAACTCGGAAAATTCGAAACGATCGGAGCGTTTGCGAGATTCCTATCATTGCGATTACATCCTACCCGGACCGGTACACTCGCTTTGAAGCGTTGAAAGCCGGTTGTTCGGCATATATGGTCAAGCCAATCGATACTAGATTTCTGCCCAAGGCGATCGAGAATACGAAGCGCGATTTTAAGATCATCTATGAAAAGAATCTAATAGACCCTCCTTTCGAAACGGAATTCTAGCCATGAACGTACTTGAGGAACCGATTTCAATCCTGATCGTCGACGATCAACCGACGAACCTTAAGCTATTGAGAGTTCGTTTGCAAGTGGATGGCTACAAAGTGTACGAGGCGTCGGACGGGATAAAGGGTTTATCCGTTTTGGAGAATCATAAAATCGAGGCTATAATATCCGATATTCTTATGCCTAATATGGACGGTTACGAATTTTGCGCGAATATAAGAAGGAATAAAAAATACGATTCCATCGCCTTCATTTTCTACACCGCAACTTACACCTCCGCAGGCGACGAAGAGTTCGCTTTAAAACTCGGAGCGGATCGATTTTTCAAGAAGCCCTCGCCGGTCCAGATAATACTAGATTCGATTCACTCGATCCGGGAAAATGCAAAAGATCGAATTCTGTCCCCCATCAATTATTCGAACGAGACGATACTCCGCGAGTACAGCCATAGTCTTGTGGAAAAACTTGAAGAACAAAATATGAAGCTCATAGAGCAGAATAATAAACTGAACTTTGAAATGCAGGAGCGGAAAAAAGCGGAAGATGAATCGATCCGACAAAAATACTTCTTCAAACTCCTTTTTGAGATATCGCCCATCGGTTTAGTGATACTAGATACTGAGCATCGCGTTATCACTGCGAATAAAGCTTTCCAGGAAATGTTTCAGTTCACGGAAGAGAGCTTAAAAGGGAAGGATTTATGCGATTATGTACTGCCCTCGTCCGATACAAACGAGGCGAGATCGCTTGTCCAAAATGCCGTAAGCGGCGCAATTTTAAATCAGGAGGTCGTTCTAAAACGTAGGGATGAACGCATGCTTCAAGTCGCGTTGCATATTTTCCCTTTCATCGTCGATTCGCAAACGACCGCAATTTGCGAAATTTTTATCGATAGAACGAAAGAGCGTTCTCTCGAAAAGCAACTTAGGGAAGCCCAAAAAATGGAGACTTTGGGAAATTTCTCAAGCGGTATCGCTCACGACTTTAACAATATTTTATCTATTATATCCGGCCATGCATTCCTTTTGCAATCTAAACGGGACGACCAAAAACAAATCGACCGTTCCAGCGACGCAATACAAAAAGGTTGCGAGAGAGGGGCCGGAATAGTAAGGCAATTACTTACCTTTTCCAGAAAAACAGACAGTATATTCGGATTTTCAAATATAAATGTGATCGCCGAAGAGATCGAAGCGTTTCTTATCGAAACGATTCCTAAAACAATACGTCTTAATTTCCAATTGGAAAAGAACCTTCCTTCGATAAGTTGCGATTCGACTCAAATCCATCAATTATTGCTTAACCTTTCGATCAATGCGAGAGATGCGATGCCCGACGGCGGCACGCTTACGATCGCCACCAAGATTATGGAGCAGCCGGATCCGAACGCAATGAATCCGAAATTAAAATATAACAGTTATGTAATTATTCAAGTTTCGGATACCGGGATCGGCATGGACGAAATAACGAAGGAAAGAGTCTTTGAGCCTTTTTTTACTACGAAGCAGGCTTACAAGGGAACGGGATTAGGTCTTTCGGTCGTTTACGGAATTGTAGAAAATCATGAAGGTTGGATCGAGATAGATAGTATATTATCGGTCGGGACCACATTTTCGATCTTTTTGCCGGTGAAGAAAAACGCGCCGGAACTTATCGACCCTGTCTCAAAGGAAGAAAACCGTAGTTCGCATAAACGTAAAGGATTCATATTATTCATCGAAGATGAGGAGATGTTAAGAAGCTTAATATATGATTATTTGACCCCTAAGGGTTATCAAATATTGCTGGCCTCTGACGGGGAAGAGGGATTGAATATTTATAGAAAATACCAAGCCCAAATATCGATCGTTATTTCCGATCTCGGGTTGCCTTATTTAGGAGGCGAAGAGGTCGTTCGTAGAATTTTGTCCATCGGCCGAGACGTAAGACTCGTTATCGCAAGCGGATTCATCGGGTTGGAAGTTAAGGAACGGTTACTGCGAGCAGGGCCGGTCGAGTTTATTCAAAAGCCGTATAGGCTTACGGAATTATTGGAATTGATCGAACAGGAAATTCAAGTGAATTGAAGATTCCTCGGTGCAATTGATACAGGCAATTGCACCGGGATTTATTTTAACCCTCGATCGGAATCCAAATTTCAAGACCGCCTAATCCCGTCTTCGGATTAAATTCGCTGCCATAGCGTTCAAAGTTCGGGCCTTCGACCGCCTTCACTCCCGATTCGGGAAGCAATTTGTTCCAGATCGCCGCAAAGCTTGCCCGTATCCCCGCAATATGATCTTTATGGGAAAAGACCGCATATCTTTGAGCGGGAATGCGGAGTGAATTCAATCCTTTTGGAATATTAGAAAGATCGATAACTTCAACCCCGCTCATAAGGTCAAAGTTTCCGTCTTTATCGAAGTTGAAATTAATACCGTATGCGGCATCTCCAACCTGACCCGGAATATTTCCGAGGTACGGGACAAAACGTTGCCATTGGTCGGGAATTCCGCCGGGCGATTGACAGTCATAGCGTTCTACGAGGCCGACAAAAACTTTCGGTTTAAGCGTCTCGAATCTAGGCGGGTCCATTTTTGAAATTGGGACGGCATTCATGGTTATAGGCGCCACTAAAGTAATATTGTTCAGGTGACCTTGAGCCCGAATTTGCTCGGGTGATAGGGCAAACTGATCGCGGAACGCACGAGTAAACGCCTCGTGGGAACCGTAACCGACTTCGAGCGCTAGATAAAGGATATCCGTATTTCCTAACGCAAGTTGTCTTGCAGCCTCGCTTAATCTGCGAGCCCGAACATACCGCATTAACGAGACACCCATGGTTGCCGCAAAAGTGCGGGTTAGGTGAAATGGAGAAACTTCGCACACGTCGGCTATTTCTTCCAGAGAAATAGTATCCCGTTTGTGGCTTTCTACAAACCAGAGCGCCTTTTGTACAAAATCCATGATAGTCTCGTTTTTTGCTGATTTAGATAATATTCGAGGCGCCGCTTACCCGCTTGATAGTTCTTGCTATCTTCGAAAAAAAGACGGGAAAGAACCAATTCAATTCAAATAAATTCCCTAACCTTAAATTTGCTTTCGAATTCAGTGAATCGAATCGGCCTTTTATTCTAGCGAAAGAATAAATATATAGGAAAGGAATTTAGATACGCGAAAAATATCGCATTTATCTTTTATACACGACCACTTACGTTAAGCGAAGTTTTATGCAATATTTGTTTTACTCTAAAGATCGGAGAATTCCCCGATTTTTCGACCGATAAATACCCTTTCCACTCGGTTTTGTGTCAGGTTCAATGCTAAGAGATATTCCTCTTTTGCCTCCTTTCTATCATCGGTTCGAGTCAGCATATCGGCCCGGGCTAAATGATATGGCGCGAATGAATTTAACTCTTCCTTTAACGATTCTAATAAAAGAAGTCCTTCGATCGGATCGCCTGCCATCGATACCGAGACGGCGTAATTCAATCGCACGATTGCAGTATCGTTAAAAAAAAGAAGTTGTCTATAAAGTTCGGAAATTCGTTTCCAATTCGTTGATTCGGCATCGGGGGCGCTCGCATGAAGTGCATTGATTGCCGCTTGGAGTTGATACGGGCCTATGCGGTTTAAGTGCAAGGCAGTATCTAGTAAGGCCAAACCTTCCTGGATTTCCGCCTTCTCCCAAAGAGAGCGTTTTTGGTCGCTAAGTACGATCAATTCCCCGTCCTCTCCTATTCTGGCTCTTCGTCTGGAATGAGTTAAAAGCATTAACGACAATAATCCGAGAACCTCGGTGTATTGTTGGTCCGGAATATCGATTCGGACTTCTTTCCTGCGAATCAAAAGTTCGATAATTCTACAGAGTCTGATCGCCTCATCGCATAATTCCTGCCGGATGAGAGAATCTCCGGAAGTCGCAGTATATCCTTCCGTGAAAATAAGATAAAGAACAGCTAAAACCGAATCCACTCTCTCCGCTAGTAAATGAATCGGGGGTACATAATAAGGAATTCCCGCATCTTTAATCTTTCGCTTAGCACGCACCAATCTTTGCGCCATAGTCGTTATCGGAACTAGGAAGGCGGATGCGATTTCCGCAGTGGTAAGTCCTCCGAGTGTATGGAGAGTCAGCGCGATTTGATGCTCCGTAGGTAAGGCCGGGTGGCAACAAGTAAAGATCAGCTTTAAACGTTCATCGGGAATTTCGGAATCATCCGTTACGTTTTCAATCTCGAGTGTTCGGATTGAATCTATAATTTCGAGCGACAAAGGATCGACGGATCGGGAACGATTTCTTCGAAGGCGATCCACCGCTTTTCTGCGAGCGGTAGTGGTTAACCACGCTCCCGGTTTGTTGGGAACTCCCAGTCTCTCCCAATGTTCGACCGCAGCGAGAAATGCATCCTGCAAGGCTTCTTCCGCCAATTCAAAATCTCCCAACCATCCGATGAGAGTCGCGAGAATTTGACCGTATTCTTGTTTATGGACTCGTTCTAAAAGCTGCCTTGTTAAATCGCTCATGGTAAAGTGTATCGGAAGCGACGGTTTAAGGAATTCCGGAAAACGAACCGTCACTTCCATGCAACTTACTCTGTTTATTTCACTGGGGCCATATCGAAAACAGGACGGACCTCTACCGAACCGTAGCGGACGCCGGGACATTTGGATGCCCAGTCGATGGCTTCGTCCAGGTTATTGCATTCGATCAAATAATAGCCGCCTAGCTGCTCCTTTGTCTCTGCAAACGGACCATGGGTGGTCACTTTCTTTCCGTTTTGCATTCTTACGGTTGCTGCGGATGCGGTCGGATGCAGTCTATCCCCACCCAGCATAACTCCCGCTTTCAGAAGGGCTTCCGTGTAAACCTTATACTCCTCGGACATTTGACCCGTCTCTTCCATAGGTGCGTTCGCGCTGGCTTTCTCATCCATGTAGATAAGCAATTGGTATTTCATTGTTTTGCTCCTTTTATCGAAGAGGGAGAATTTCCTCTCTTCTTACCGGACCGACGCAGTCGGCCAAGCCGGATCGACATTTTTCTGAAAAAAATTAAATGAAAGTTTAGCTTAAAAATCTTTAAAACCCGGGAGGTCGGATTTATCCTCATATGCGGTTTTGCGGCTCGAAACTCAACGCGGGATCGCTTGGATGATTTGCTCCAGTGTGGTGCGAGAAAGAACTTCCAGAACGGCCTTGTCGGCGTCTTTCAGCAGGGGCTTTAGTATATGCTTGATATTGGAACTGACCGGGCAGGCCTTTAGGATCGATCCGTCGTTTTCCTTTAAAACCGGAGACGGTTCAAGGGCCCGGTAAATATCTCCCAGAGTTACCGAGCTAGGATCGCGAGAAAGAAAAAGTCCCCCGCCCTTCCCTTCCTTCGATTCTACGATTCCGGCTGCCTTTAACGAACGAATCAGATTGCGTATTACGACAGGATTCGTATCGACGCTTTTTGCCACATCCTCGGAAGTAACCGGTAAAGAATCCTTTCCTTGGTGATAACCGACAGTCGCAAGCGTATGGACTGCCACCGAAAATCGTTTATTTGTAGCCATGGAACTTGGCGTCTAGGCTACCCTCAGACTTCAGTCGGTCAACCGCGTTCGGACCTTCTATAGGATAAAAAATGGGGAAGGAACGGATTCGAATTTTCGCAAGGTTACATAAACCTGGAAATAATTTTCCGAGTTTCCTCCCGGATTTTCTCTCTGAGTTCCGAATTAAGCGCCGGACCGCCTAGTTTCACTTGCTTTCGGTCTTCGAAATACTGTCCTGAAACCGTTTCTAGGCCGGGGGCGTCCGCTAAGTAGATGGAGGTCTGTGCCCCTTTTTCGGGCGTGATAAAAAATAGATTCTTAATCCCGGAAAAAATAAACCCGAGTGGGCCTTTTAAGTCTCGGGCAAGTTCCGTCTTCACCACCCCGGGATGCAAGGCATTCGCGGTGACCTGGGTGCCTTTTAGGCGGTCGGCCAGATCCTGTGCAAAGAAAATATTATAGAGCTTGGAATCAGCGTAGGCTCCCATCCATCCGTAAGATTTTTCCTTCGAGAGGTCGTCCGGATCCGGTTTCGCGTTCCTGTATAATTTGGAGCTGACCGAAATCACTCTCCCTTGGGTCGCCGCTTTTATATTCGATAAAAGCATTTCGGTTAATAATGCGTGGGACAAATGGTTTACCGCAAAATTAAGTTCATATCCTTCCTTGGAAATTTTTCTTTCCAGCGACATTAACCCTGCGTTGT
Source organism: Leptospira inadai serovar Lyme str. 10 (assembly GCF_000243675.2). NCBI lineage: Bacteria > Pseudomonadati > Spirochaetota > Leptospiria > Leptospirales > Leptospiraceae > Leptospira > Leptospira inadai. Next base: position 131,914 of record NZ_AHMM02000024.1, read on the forward strand.
TAATCAATGCGTCGATTTTCGGAATTTTTTTCCTCAAATCGGCTGCCGCGCTCGCGACGCTCGCTAAGGAGGAGAGGTCGCACGTAACAAAATCTAGGTTCTGATTTCCCGTTTTGCTTCGAATTTCGGAAATCGTGTTTTCCGCCTTTGCCGGGTTTCGAACGACCATTGTGACGGCCCATCCCCGATCGGCTAAACCGCTTACCGTTGCCTTGCCGATTCCTTCGGTTCCGCCGGTAATCACTGCATGTTTCATCTTACGTTTCCTATTTGGTGTTTCGATTCATTCTGACTTTATTTAGACGGAAGCGGAAATTGATCGTTAGACCGGTCCGAAAAAAATGAGTTCCAGGAATTCTCGGCGGAAAATTTGAGGAAAAAACTTTCTGCTTAGAGTTGGGGCATTAGAGGTAAAAAGGAAAGGAAACGAGAGATATTCGCCATAATAGAGCTAGTTCTAAAGCAAAAGTTTCGGTTTTGAACCTGGGATTTTAATAACCGAAGTCCGCTCTTCGATTCGATTCGCAGCCGAATGAAAGGGGGAGCATGCGGGGCCGGTAGAATGGAGAACCTCACAAATCTCTTTATTGGAGTTTCACAAACGATTGTGATCGTCGCGTCCGAATACGAATTGCCCGTCGAAGGTCGAATCATGGAACACAGGGGACCGGGAGAAACCGGATCGAGATTTTTGAAGTCTTCCTTTCACTGGCAGTTTGCCTGGTCAAAAAATACGCATTCAAGAGTCCCCTTACAAGAAAGCACGAAAAACTTCGGAATCAATAATTGGTCCCGATCTCGGAAACTTATTAATAAGTGACTTCGCTTATAAAAGTCTTTTGAATTAAGCGGCTGTAAAACGATCGCTACGTTGAGGAACAGTATAGTTTACAATTGGAATCAAAAAAAAGGTCAAGTTCGGTTAATATTCTTAGTATACTTAATAATCACGATGTTTCGGATACTGGAGATGATGGTCGAGGTCAAGTTGGCTTGTTTTTTCGTTTAATTATCGGAAAAAGAGTTTCGGTAAAGCTAAAGGTAAGGAACACTATCCACCGACTTAAAACAGAAACTAACACCTTATTCACGGTGAGTCAGCGATCGCAAGGCAAGGCTATGGATTACGAAAAGGAAAAAAAGAAACTACTCTCGGCCAAAACACCGGAGCAATATATCGAATTTTCCATAAAATCAAAACTACAAGGACCGAAGAAATCTAGTATTACCACAGAATGGTTGAATAAATCGGGTTATACAATAGATGACATAAAATACGCAAGAAATCGGCACCCGTTTTGGCGCGAGAAAAGAAACCAAGGATCTTATGAAAGAAACAGTCGAAGACTTGAGCATCATAATTACTATAAGTCGGATGAAAAGATCATCTGGGATGAAAGTAAGTTGACTCGGTTTTACGATTTGAATCAAGAAGGGCATGCCGACCATGAATTGGCAAAATTATTTAAAACTTCAATACCGGCGGTGAATCATATCAGAAGGAAATTCAGATTCGCCACTATTCTGCTGGAATTAGAAAAGAAAAAACCGACGAAGGCCGCCGTGATTAAACTGAGTAATCACTCGGAATCCGTCCTAAAACGTTTGATTAAGGAAAAAGGAAAGAAATAAATTCCAACTCGCTCTTACGAGTATGAGAGCGAGTTTTTTAATTCGGCGTCTGTCGGTAGCCTCGGAACCAAGCCTAAATTTTGATTCGGAAATTCCATCAAATCAAAATCGGTATCCTGCGTTTGAGTAATTCGCGGGGTATCCCTTGGGCGGTAAACGGTTGCGGATACGAGGTAGTCAAAAAAAATGGGCGGGACTTTTCCTCTTTGAGAGAATATGAACCGTTTTCAGCGACCTACCCTTGCCATCATCCTCCTGTCCTTATTTTTTTCCTCCTTCACAGTCGACTCGACGCCAGTTAAAAACTTTTTGAATCCGGACGCTTCTAAGGAAAAGAAGGATCAGGAAGCTTCTAAAAATAAGTCCCCCTTGCCGAACCCGCGGACCGCAGACGGGGCAGCTTCGGAAAGTACGGTGAAGCCTGAAAAACCGAATCTTGAAGCAAAAACAACGGACAAGAAAGGAGAATCGGATCTCCTAGACGAGGAAAAGCCTTCTTCTCCCGTAAAAAAGAAACGAAAAACGAAAAAACATTCTACCGGCCAAAATAACAATAAAGAGACAAAAAAAGACCTGGGTTCGAAATCTCCCAGAACCTATGAGAATGCAGTTCCTGGCGTTTCGGGATTACCGCCAAAAGCCGATTACGATGCGAGTCGGGAAAATCCGAGCGGCTCCGGACATGGGAAGGGAATTCCTGTCCTCTGTTATCACCATTTGGTTGATAATGGAAATCCGATGGGCGGATATAATCTAGATCCTAGTTTATTAGAAGAGCAGTTCAAATATTTGAAGAATCTAGGGTACCAAACGGTGAGCCTGGATCAATTTTACGCATATATTCAAGGAAAGGCTGCCGCGGATTTCCCGAAAAAGCCGATTCTACTCACCTTCGATGACGGCTCACTCACGCATAAGACCGTTCTTGTCCCCTTATTAAAAAAGTACGGATTTAGAGCCTCGATATTCATCTATCCGACCGTAATTTCCAATCCAAAATATAAATTCTATTTGAGCTGGTCCGAACTAAAGGAAGCTTTAGATAGCGGGGTTTTGGATTTAGGTTCGCATACGGTATACCACCCGAAACTGCCTGCAATGAAACGGGCGGAAATTCTTAAACAGTTGAAGGATTCGAAATCCATATTGGAGTCAAAAACGGGAAGAACCGTTCAGGATCTTGCCTATCCATTCGGATTGTACGATGTACGAGTGATCGAAGAGGCGAAGGCTGCCGGTTACCGAATGGCCTTTACCGTGAATCCGGGTAAAAACGTCGTGAATACGTACGCCTACACCATTCATCGTTCCCTAATTCCTTGGGGCCAATCTCAATCCAGATTTAACTCGATTTTGAGCGCGAGCCCCCCGGATAAAATCAAACTCGGTATTCTCGACGGCTCCTGGGTAAAACCCGGGGAAACGTTTAGCGTCACCGTCGATGGACTGGATCCAAATACCGTTAAAATGCAAATTCGCGGAAAAGATGCGATTCAATCCAGGAAATCCGGAAGGGAGTATTCGGTTAGAATCCCTGATTTTAAAACAAAGACGAGTTACCCTGCCTTCGTAATATCGGGAAAAACGAAGGACGGTCGAAAATCCGAGACTCAATTTCTCTTCGTAAATCGGAAGGAATTTTCGAAAGATCCTGATTGACCGCAAAATTCGACGACTCGAGCCGGATTACGGTTCTATATTAGGAAAAAATTTCCGATTTCGTTAAAAACCAAACGAATTCGACCTCCGAAAATCTTTGACATTCTCCGCTTACGGTGAATCTTTTCCGCTATATGCGAGAACGCTTTAAACGATCAACGATACGAAGTAAAACGTTTGCCCTGATTTTACTGATTCTCGCATCTTCCACTTTCTTCTTTGCAACCGAAAAAAAGGCGGAGTCGGGAAAGAGCCCGTCTGAAAATTCGGAACCGCTCAAGCTGGATACTCGCTCTCCCGAAGAAATTCCTCTGTCCAAAGAGGTTTTCTACATGAAGGACTCCAGCAAATCGCTTCCCGCCAATGAAATAACCGGCGGAGAATACGACTCCGCATTTCGAAGAAATACCAATCGAATTCCGAATTTCGGCTATGATTCCAGTCCTTATTGGCTCCATTTTAAAATAGAAGTAGAGGAGCCTCTTTCGGAGGAACGATTTTTAAAAATCGAATACCCCCATTTAGACAAAATCGACCTTTATTGGAAGGATACGCTCGGCAGAGAAGGCGAGTTTCACACGGGAGATTCGCTTCCCTTTAGAGAACGGCCGGTCAACGATCGGTTCTTCGTATTTCCGCTTCCGTTGGAAGATAAATCGATCGTGGAAGTTTATTTCAAAGTTCAATCGGAAGGTTCTTTAACGATTCCGGTATATTTGATTACTCGAACAAAATTGGAAGAATCCTCTAAAATATCCCTTTTGCTAAACGGAATCTTTTTCGGTGCATTGGGCGTGATGGTTTTTTATAACTTTTTCCTATTCTTAGGAATTCGGGAGAAGGCCTACTTATATTACAGTATCGTAGTTTTTACATTTACCTTATTTGCGGTTCTAGGGTCAGGATACGGATTCTGGTTATTACTACCGGATTCCCCCAAATTTTTAGCCTATTTATTCATAATCGTAGCCGCGACCGCGCTCATTTTTCTGGGTTTGTTTTCCGCAGAATATCTACAAACGAAGAACGCTCATCCAAGGTTGCATATCGCTCTACAAGTAATCATTGCGCTTTGGGTGGTTTATCTTCTCTCTGCGACGTTCGTACCTCTTCGAATTCTATTACCTATCAGCGCGATCCTACCGATTTTCGAGATTCTCTTATTGGTCGTGATTTCGATTTTAAGAGTTTTTCAAAACGATAGAAAGGCTAAAATTTTTCTGGCTGCCTGGGTATTGGGACTGATAGGGATAATCATATTTTCTTTAAATAGATTAGGAGTTTACGGTTCGGAGCCGATCGCAAGCGGGGCGCTAAAATTCGGATTATTGAGCAACGTCATACTACTTTCACTCGGATTAGTGGACCGCATCAACGCATTCCGTAAGGAAAAAGAGGAGTATAAGGAAAGAGCCGATCAGCTATTGGAACTTTCCCTTTTAGATCCTTTAACGGGTGTTGCTAACCGAAGATTCTTCGACCAAGAATTGGATCGGGAGTGGAATCGTTCCGTTCGAACCGAGCGTCCTTTGTCCCTTCTCATGATCGATGTGGATTATTTTAAGGCCTTTAACGATACGTACGGTCATTTAAAAGGCGATGAAGTTTTGGAACGGGTTGCGCAATCATTAAAAGAATGTTTAAATCGATCGTCCGACATGATTTCGCGTTACGGAGGAGAAGAATTCGGGGTTATTCTTCCCGATACTCCCGTCGAAGGAGCGATCGTAGTCGCGCTGAACATGTTGCAAACGGTGGAAGACATGAATATTCTGCATGAAAAAAGTCCTTTCTCCCGTGTGACGGTTTCGATCGGAGTATCGAGTAATCTGGATAGGGAAATACATTCTCCGGAAGAACTTCTAGGAATTGCGGATAAGAATTTATATGACGCGAAATCTTTCGGTCGAAACCATATTCGTCATTAAACGAAAATAATTCGTCGATATTAGGATAAATATTAAAAAAACTATAAAAAAGTTTTCAAATATCCAAATTTTCCTGGACCCTCACTCTTCTCAAGGTTACAATCGGTTCCCGCTATGGAACCCTCCAAACTGCCTTTTCTAAATTCACAGACCTTATATTATATGCTGAAGGTTTCCGCCGAAACTTTTAAGGACCATCCGGCTCAATTTTATAAACCCGATGGAAAGTCATATAGAGCGGTTTCCTACGGCGAATTGTACCAAATCGTACTACGAATCGGGCTCGGATTAACTTCGATCGGAGTCAATCGAAAGGAAAACGTGGCGTTGATCGCGGATTCCGGCCACCGTTGGCTTTGGGTCAGCATGGGCATTACGAATATCGGATGTGTGGACGTTCCCAGAGGAACGGATTCTACTCCCGAAGATTTGATTTATATCCTAAACCATTCGGAAGCCCGCGTAGCTTTCGTTGAAAATTCGGTCGTGCTACGAAAAATAGCCTCGAATCCGGATTCGTTTCCCTACCTGAAAGTAGTCATTCTATTCGAACCTTCCTCTCATATAGGCCCGAACCTACCGTTCAAATTATTGCATCTAGACGACTTGATCTCGTTAGGCGATCGTTGGATTCAGGATAAGGGGGAAATGGAATTTCATAAGCGCGGAGAATCGGTTTCCGAAGACGAATTGGCCACGATCGTCTATACTTCCGGAACGACCGGAAGACCGAAAGGAGTGATGCTCTCTCATAAGAATATTCTTTTCAATGTGGATATGTCCCTTTCCATCGATGATATTCAGTTCAATGCGGATGATCGTACCATGGCTTATTTGCCTCCCTGGCATATCGCGGAAAGATTGATCGAAACCGGATGTATTCGAATCGGGGCCTCCGAGGCGTTTACCTCTATTTCTAGTCTTGCCCAGGATTTGCAGGAAATTCGCCCTACGTTTTTGCTATCCGTTCCCCGTGTGTGGGAAAGTTTTTATAATAAGATTCATGATAAGTCGAGAGAAGCGTCCCCGCTCGCTAGATTTCTATTTAAAATATTCCAAGGAGCCGCTTTTACATTTCATAAATATAAAAGCCGCCTACAGGGCCTCGAATATATGTTGGAGAGAATTTCAATCTTTCGTGAATTCGCTCGAAGAGCTGTTGCGTTACTCGTCGTTGCGTTCTTATTTCCCGCCAATCTACTTGCGATGGCTGCTTTTTCTAGGATTCGGAACGGATTAGGAGGAAGATTGAAATTCGCACTTTCCGGTGCCGGAGCCTTGCCGGAATACATCGATAGATTCTTCAATTCCATCGGAATTCCCATCTTGGAAGGTTATGGTATGACCGAATTAGGAGGAGTCTCGACAAGAAGAAGATTAAACTCCATTACTGTCGGAACGTTAGGCCGTTGCATTCCCGGAGTCGAGATCAAACTGATCGACGAACGAGGTAAGGAAATTCACGAGCCCGGCGTAAAGGGAATCGCATGGCATAAAGGCCCGCATGTCATGATGGGCTACTATAAGGATCCGGAGAAAACGGCGGAAATCATAGTGGATGGGTGGCTAAATTCGGGTGACTTATTGCTTTGGACGGTGCAAGGGGAACTGAAATATGCGGGTCGAGCCAAAGATACGATCGTTCTTTCGGGCGGGGAGAATTTAGAACCTGAACCGATCGAATTTGCACTGACACAAAGCGAATTAATTCTGCAAGCGATGATCGTCGGCCATGATAAAAAGGCCCTGAGCGCCTTATTAGTACCGGACTGGGAAGTCCTGGATAAGCAATTAAGAGAATGGAAATCCAGATTATTACAGGAAATTCGGGATCCGAATTCCGATCCGGACGTAAGAGAACTCTTTAAAAAAGAAATTAAGGATCTCGTTTCCTCTAAAAACGGATTCAAGAATTTCGAAAAAGTCTCCAATTTCTATCTCCTGCCGAAGAAATTCGAGCCGGGAGATGAACTGACCATGACGATGAAAGTGCGAAGGAATGTCGTTACCGATAAATATAAAAACGCGATAGACGATTTGTATCAATAAATGTTTATTTCAAGAAAACTGTAACCGATCGGATTTATTCCTCGAATTGGGGAAAAGGAGTTCTAAATGTTGTCTCTTACTCAGCCCATTAAGAATCGAATTTCGACAATTCTATCTATCTTATCCGCGATCATCTTCCTGCAGACGTTGTTCTTTAAATTTACCGGTGCGCAGGAATCCGTGGAAATTTTCTCTTCTTTAGGAGTGGAGCCTTGGGGAAGAATTTGGACCGGGACCTTCGAGTTTCTAATCGCAATTTTACTTTTGATTCCTCCGCTTCGATTCATCGGCGCCATGGGCGGTTTTTTTCTGATGGTAGGCGCCGTTTTTTCCCATTTGCTCTTTCTCGGCATCGTGATCCATGATGACGGCGGGCTTTTATTCGGTTTAGCGCTTTTTACCCTCGTATCCTGTGCGGTCATCTTAAGTATAGAATGGGATAATCGTCCCCCCTCCTGATTTTTCGGAATTCCGTGGGGGAATAAATTCCATTTCTATTTCGGATCGTAACGCATTTTTATTCTAAAATAGACGGAAAGGGCGGATAATCGGAATCGATTCCGTTGACATTTCTCCAGCATGCGGTCTTATGGGATAAGGCGACTTTGACCGAATGAAATTCCCCCGAGGAAAAACCTACGACGGATTTTTCGTCTCAGATATCCATTATCTCCTAAATAAAAAAATCAAGTCGCATAAACACAAAGAACTTTTCCAACTCCTGGATCATCTCGATCGTAAGGAAATCAAGTTTCACAACGTGTACCTAGTCGGCGATATCATCGAGAGTTGGTTCTTTAGCGCCGACCGTAGATTAAGAAGGATTAAAGGTAAAAAGCGATTTAATAAACTCTTCGACCGCTTGGATCGACTCGCCAGCGGCAAAGGACGTAAATACTATATCGTCGGGAATCACGATACCACGTCCTATTTAATGCGTCTATCTCCGAATGTGGAAACATACTTACGCGAGAGGGATTGGATTATTTGTGAGAAGGCCGAGGATGAAACGCTGATCGCTATTCATGGACACCAAGGGCAATATAATAAGTTTACTTGGATAGGGTCCATATTCGTTCTACGATTATTGCATGTTTTCGCTTCCTTGTTTCCCGGTGTATTCAAATTTTCGGAGACTTTCTATCATAAACACTTAAATCGACAGGATCCGACGACTACGGAGGAAACTTTGGCGTACTACCAACGGTTGGCTAAGTTCGCTCATCAGGGCAAGAAGGTGCTGATTTCCGGCCATACGCACGATTTCCTTTGTTTGCCCAAAATGAACATCATCAACACCGGAGATTGGGTTAAAAGTAATACCTTCGTAATACAGGAATTCCGCAAGTTCATCGGAATTCGAATGACCGCCAGAAAAGAATTCAAGAAAGAATTCCGTCTAAAGGTTTGACCGTCGATCGAAAATACCGAAACGGGATTTCGGTATTTTCCTACTCCTGCAGCGATTTCCCCTTTGGCCCGGTCCGGAAAAACGAAATTGCAATTTCTTTCCTTTAGTGTATACTACCGTCCATGTCTGAAGAACAGATCTTCGAGTATTTAAGAATCATAGACAATCATCCTTGGTTATTTTGGTCGGCAATCGTCGGAATTTTTTTAGTCACCGTTTTTATCCACGACCTGCTGCAAAGAAAGCACACAATCAAACATAACTTCCCCATCGTCGGCCATATTCGATACTTATTCGAAATGATCGGCCCCGAGTTACGACAATATTGGGTTGCAAACGATAAGGAGGAGATGCCCTTCAATCGTGCCGAACGATCCTGGGTGTACGCGACCGCAAAAAAGCAGAATAATAATTTCGGTTTCGGAACAACGGAACTTTTATACGATGCCGGATATCCGATCATAAAGCATGCCGCATTTCCGTTTCCGGAAGGACAGGCTAAGTTCGTGGACGGAGATCCCTCGATGATTCCTTCCTTGAAAGTCATGGGGGAATTTCATCGTAGAAAGAAAATGTATCGTCCCCCGTCCGTTGTTAATATTTCCGCGATGTCGTACGGATCGCTGGGGGAAAGGGCGGTCTCAGCCTTGAATCAAGGCGCGAAATTAGCCCGATGTTATCACAATACCGGCGAAGGCGGCCTGTCTCCGTTTCACACCTTCGGTGCCGACGTAATGTGGCAATTAGGGACCGGATATTTCGGCGCCCGAGACGAAAACGGTCGTTTTTCGATGGACAAGTTTTTGGAGCGTCTTGCGGGAAATCAGTACGTGAGAGCTATCGAAATCAAACTCTCTCAGGGAGCCAAACCGGGTAAGGGCGGTATATTACCCGGCGCTAAAGTCACTGCCGAAATAGCCAAAATTCGGGGTATACAACCCGGTCAGGATTGCGTTTCACCCAATGCTCATTCGGAATTTAAGAATGTGGAAGGCCTGATTAATTTCATCGAAAGTATCGCCGAGCAGACAGGGCTTCCCGTCGGAATCAAAAGCGCGGTCGGTGAAACGCAATTTTGGAAAGAACTAGCTGCGCGGATGAAAGAGACCGGGAAAGGACCGGACTTTATCACGATAGACGGTGGAGAAGGAGGAACGGGAGCCGCTCCTTTAACGTTTACGGATCATGTTTCCTTACCCTTCAAAGTCGGTTTCGCTCGAGTATACACGATCTTTCATGAGGAGAAACTAGCCGATAACATCGTGTGGATCGGCAGCGGTAAATTAGGTTTTCCTGATAGAACTATCGTAGCCTTTGCGATGGGCTGCGACTTGATCCATGTAGCTCGGGAAGCCATGATGTCGATCGGTTGCATCCAAGCTCAAAAATGTCATACCGGGCACTGCCCCACCGGCATTGCCACCCAAAGTAAATGGCTGCAAGCCGGGCTTGATGTCCCTATAAAGGCCGATCGAGCTGCGAACTACATAAAGGGATTTAGAAAGGAATTACTCGCCGTCGCACACGCCTGCGGATACGAACACCCATTGCAATTTACCGGGCATGATATCGAAATCGGAGCCGGTCTAAATCGGTTCCGAACCTTAACCGATGTCTTGGAATATGAACGCGAACCGGTTCGATTTACGACGATGATGGATTATACTAGCTTCATTCCGCAAAGTGCCTAAAAGAATTTATCGGGAATCAATTATTCCCGAATTCTTTTAGGATTTGGGCGAGTAAATCCGGTTTATCGGTGATGATTCCGTCCACTCCCGCTTGAATGAGTTTTCTCATTTCTTTAGGGTCATTTACCGTCCAAGGATAGATCTTATATCCTAATTTATGATATTCTCTAACGTAATCCTCATCGACTAAAAGATGCTCAGGCGCTAGAATATCCGGAACGGCCTTTTTGTTCAAAAGAAGATTTTTTAACGCGACTTTTTTATAATACGCCAAGGTCGAATCTTTGAAAGTTCCGTAAATTTGCCCTCTCAAAATCTCGGGTTTTGTCTCCCTGATTCGCTCTAAGACCATCGGATTAAACGACGAAACGAAAACTCTCGCGGGAAATTTTTTTTTGGCCAGCAAATCTACGACTGCATCCGCCACTTTTTGCGCGGGTTCGCCGGATTCTTCGGATTTGATTTCGATATCTATAACCGCCTTCCCGCCGAATTCATTCAAAACCTCTTCCAGAGTCGGGATTTGTTCTCCTTTATATTCAGGCGAAAAATGACTTCCAGCGTCGAGACGCTTGATATCGGCAAGGCTTGAATCCTTAACTTTTCCTTTTCCATTCGTCACTCTGTCCAAGCTATAATCATGAATCACCACGAGCTCGCCGGTTTTACATAACATCGTATCTAGCTCGAAGCCGTGGCCGTATTTTGTGGCGAGTCGGAATCCGGCTAAGGTATTTTCCGGTGCCAAGGCTCTCGCCCCGCGATGTCCTATGACCATAAACTTTTCCGGAAACTGCTTTTGGACCTGTTCCTGTCTCGGAGAATGATGAACGCAAGAAGATCCTGAAACGATCGATAGAAAGAAAACGGATAAAAATAGTAAATTTTTTCCCCGTAGTTGGAACGTTGAAAACGACATCGAACTCTTCCTCACTCTAATACAATAATTACGAATGAGAACCTTTCTATCTTCGTTGGACACGATGGAAAGTAGTTTTCAGGAGAATCGCTTGCCTTTTTTTCAATTCGTAACAATCTGACGCGGTTCTAATTATGAAGATTTTAAAAACGTATTTGGAAGAAGCAATCGCCTTGGTTCGATCGCCCGGAAGGACATTTACGGAAATGACCTCGGATTACGGGTATCGAATTTCGATTCAAAGAACCTTCTTTTTTATATTCGTAAGTTTCCTTTTTAGCGAACTTTTCTCCGTCAAATCGACCCTTCTATTTTTCTTTCTAGGAGGCTCCGTAATCGACTTCCTATTTCGAAGTTTAGTACCTTCCATTTTGTGGACCGTTTTTTATTCGTCGGTCTATACGATCCTTTTTCTGGCTTCCGGAACCGGAGTATTTTATATGATCGCGAAATATTCCAGCGGTCTGTCGGATCTTTTACGAATTACGACGTACGTTTCCAGGCTTTCTTTTTTAACGACTCTAGTTGCTATGTTAAATGCGGTGTTTGCTTCGGGCTGGTTCGGAGTTCTGTCGATTATTTTATTTTTTTCTTATAGTGCGTATCTAATCATGAATACGCTATATTACGGATTAAAATGCGAACGGAAGATCGCCGTACTCGGAAGTTTAGTCGTTGCGGTTTTGTCCGCGGTTCTTTTCAATTTTAAAGGGGAAAGAATTTCGGGAGAATTTTCGCGACCTACCCGACCGAAACTTCTCACGCCGGAGGAAGAGCGGGAGAAAACCCAGGAAGCAAGGGAAATCATCGAAAAATTAGAACGAGAACGAAAGGAAAAGGGTCTTGAAAAGTAATTACGGAATTTTTTGAATCGTTAGAGAGGTAGAGATGGCCAGAGTCCAATTACAATTACCCGAAATTCTTTCCTGGGCCACGTCGTTAAGAATTCGAATTTATGATACGAACTTCGCGGGGCATCTTGCCCACGATCGAGTGGTTTCCTTGCTCCATGAGGCTCGGGCTCGCTTGTTCCGGGAGAAAGGATACAACGAATTAGACGTGGAAGGTTCCGGTATTATTTTGACGGATCTGGTCGTCGTATATAAGGCAGAAGCGTTTTTTGCCGATGAAGTTCGTGTCGAAATCGGTGCATCCGATTTTAGTTCCAAAGGCTGCGATTTATTCTATCGAATGATTCATACCGATGGGCCGATTACCGGGAAGGTGATTTGCGAGGCAAAGACGGGATTAGTGTTTATGGACTACGGCACACGAAAGGTTTCGGAAATTCCCGACGTCTTTAGAAGTTGGTTCTAAAACCGGCTTGCATTCCGGAACTTTTTTTCCGGGTAAAACTGTCTAATTACCAAAGACAGTCGAATTTATAAAAGCGATCTCAAAATGGGAAAACGGGGAGAGAGGATTTCTTACCGGCGAAAACTCCCCTCTAAGGGCTAAAAAATCCGAAACAAGCAAAAGAAACATTCACCTAAAAGCGGCCTTCCGGATTTTTCTTTGCCTAGGTGACCGCTAGGAAAGAATGGCAATATAGCCGGTAAAGAGAGGGTTTTTCTATGAAACGGACCGAGTTGGAGAGACGAGAAAGGGATCTCCGCAAAGCACAAAAAAAACAAGAAACCCTGGAGAGACGTTCGAAAGGAAGCAGCGTTGGCGATTTTATCGACCAGTTATCCGGATTATTTCGCTACGATGCGACCGAAATTTTTAATACGAAAGACGATATCGGTATTTTGGAAGTTCTAGAAGATATGCAGGCTCTAATCCCTCAAAAAAAATGGGATGATGTGCTCCGCAAAGCGATCAAAAAGACCGGCGTCGTGGAAAAAGAACGGGCTTACCAAGAGTTATTAGAGCTTCTCTCCTTTGAAGAAGAGGAAGACGAAGAAACCCAAGAAGTCGGAGTCTAAATCTCCTGCTTTCGTTCAGTTTCTTCGGGGATTCCGTCTAAATAAACGTAAAATCAAGCGTGCCAACGCTTGATTCGAAAACCCAGCCTTTTAGATTAAAAAAAAAGAGCACTGTTCGAAGAGCGAAATACTCTTCGGCCGTGCTCTTTTCCATTCAAAGACTAAACCGATTCGGAATAGTCTAGGATCTTAATGTCTTTTTGGGCGGTTATTAAACGTTTGAGGTTTTGCAACGTCTACGTTTAAAGTTCTACCCTTAAATTCAGTGCCATTCAGGCTGTTCTTAGCATTCTCAGCTTGTTGTTCATTTGCCATTTCAACGAAGCCAAAGCCTTTGCCTTCGATAATTTTAACAAAAGCCACTTCACCATAGTTAGAGAATAGTTCGTTAATTTCTGAGTGTCCTACAGAGTAGTTCAGATTTCCTACAAAAAGTTTGCGATTTTGCATGCTTTCCTCGAGTTAGTTTCATTTTAGGCAGCCGGGATTTCGCAAATGGTTAGTCGTTTCCCGAAAACAACCAAAAGTGCCGAAGGAAGCGATTCGAGTGGGATTCGCGATCAATACTCGAATTGAACTGTCGGTAAATTACCTAAACAAACTCAATCCGCTAAGACCGGATCTACTACTGTGACATGTGCGGTTTAAAAGATCAGCAAACCTGCAATAGAGCCATTATAAATTTCTCTTGTGGAACGCGCAAGCATAAGAAATTGTTTGCGCGTTTAAGTTGGAAATAGTTCAAAAATTCCGAAATTTTCGAAGGACTGATTTTCCGGGGAATTCCCGGAAAATTCTTACTTACTTGGATTTCCGGGAAGCGCAAGAATGCTTGCCGAGCCGATGAAGCCTTCCGGAACGCTTCTTGAAATTCCTTATTCTTAATACTGGACGAAATGCGATCGACACCCTCTGTGATCCGCGCATAATCAAATCAGACGGGCCCCGGCCGATACGAGACTCATGGGTTGAGTACGGAATTCATCTTAAAAGATTTAGGTAAGCTGATTTGTTATTCGAACTCATCCGCGTTCAGGCATTTATAGACGGGATTCTGCAGTGATTGCATTTGCACATCGTATCCCGTCCATAGCTGCGGACACGATTCCACCGGCGTATCCGGCCCCTTCTCCGCAGGGGTATAAGCCTTTGATACGTATATGCTGTAAGGATTCGGGGTCTCTAGGAATACTTACGGGAGACGAAGTTCTTGTTTCCGGAGCATGAACGACCGCTTCGTTCGTAAGATATCCGCGCATCGATTTATCGAATTCGCGAAAACCCGCCTGCAGAGTCCTATAAATAAGAGGCGGCAGGATCGTTTTCAAATCGAAGGACTTGATACCCGGCGGATACGAAGTTTTCGGAAGATCGCCGGAAATTTTTCCGTCTACAAAATCGAGTAAGCGCTGTGCGGGAGCTGCCTGCGTTTTTCCTCCCGCAATCCAGGCGTTTCTTTCCACCTCTTTTTGAAATTCCATTGCCGCCAACGGACCGTGTCTATCGAAAGATTTAAAATCTACCGGCCTCAATTCCACGACGATACCCGAATTTGCGGTCGGTCGAGCTCGCCGAGAGGAAGACCACCCGTTCGTGACGATTTCCTCCGGTTTCGTTGCGCATGCGGCGATCACACCGCCCGGACACATGCAAAAGGAATAAACTCCCCTTCCCTCTACTTGCTTTACGATGCTATATGGAGAAGGAGGAAGAAAAGGGCCTCGATTTCCGCAACGATACTGAATCGAGTCTATTAGGGATTGTTTATGCTCTACTCTCACTCCGATCGCGATGGGTTTTAATTCTATTTCGATTTCCTTCGAATGCAGCAACGTAAAGATATCCCTAGCCGAATGTCCGGTGGCTAGGATCACTTTATTCGATTTAAACCGATTCCCGTTTTTAGTCACGACTCCGCCGATTCGATCGCCTTCCAGAAGAAAATCGGTAACGCGTTGATTGAAATGGACTTCCCCGCCTCGTTCCAGTATGACTTCACGAATACGACGAACTATATTCGGTAACTTATTCGTTCCGATATGAGGATGGGCTTCTATCAATATTTCAGGATTTGCTCCGAATCCCACTAGTAGCTCGAGAATCCTGCGAACGTTCCCGCGCTTTTTGGATCGAGTATAGAGCTTTCCGTCAGAATAGGTTCCGGCTCCGCCTTCGCCAAAGCAATAATTCGAATCCTCATCGACGATATGATGCGCGTTAATATTCCGCAGATCTACGGGCCTATTTTTTACGTCCTTTCCCCGCTCTATAATAATAGGTTTACGTCCGGATTCGATTAATTGGAGCGCCGCGAATAGTCCGGCCGGTCCGGCTCCGATCACGAGTATCTCCTCCGCATTGCGGACATCGGGATATTCGGGTAGGAGGATAGGTTTCTCGACGAAATCTTCGCCAATGTAGATTCGAACCCCTAAATTCATAAGTACGGTTCTTTGTCGGGCATCGATCGATCGATTTAGAATTTCTATATGGCGAATATCGGTTACCGGAATCTTGGCGGTTTTAGAGAGATAGCGTTTTAATTCCTCTTCCTGGCCCGCAATTTCAGGAACTACCCGAACCTGAAGTTCTTGTATCATAAAGGCAAACTCTACTTTAGTCTTTTAAGTTGGGGTGAGTCGGTCTATCGGATAAAATTAAAGGAAGCGGTTTCGATTTGCAGCACGAACGGAGGCAAGATCAGTTTTAGGAGTGCTTTAACTTTTTCCTTCATTTTTCAAAATCGTTTCCGGTTGCCGATTCGATCCTGGAACGATTTTGAGGCAGTCGGTACGAATTTTACCGATATTTCCTATTTATAGCTTTAATCTCTTCGTATCTCAATTTATTCAACCATTTTAGTTGCACAAAGCTCCCTATTCCAGTTCTCGTACTAACGCTTTCGCGATAAAGGGCCACTGATAATTATTATTAGGTTCCTCGCCTAAACGAACTATAAGCGTCTTTCGGGAAGGTGAAACAAAGATGATTTGTCCTAAATTCCCCCGTGCCATCTTTCTTTCCGGAAAGATTTTAAAAGTTTGCGGATTCGGATATCCGTTCGTTAAGGCGCGATAATATTGATTATTCGAGTTGCAAGCGGCCGAGAAAAATTGAACTGAAATGAATATTTTGAAATAGGTTTTTCGGTTCATTTTCCGTCCGAACAAGAATCTTAAACTTCAATCTTAGATGAAATCGATTCTTACTTAGACGGTTAAAGACACCGATCGGTTCAACCGTTTGACAATTGATCTTCGAATCGTTCTAGGCTTTGAGTCCAGCCTTCGACCATACCCATTTTTTTGAATCCGTCGCGAACCGTGTCCGACTCGAATCGACTACAAATCGTCAATTTTGTTTTCTTTTCCTCGTACTCTTCGAAAGTGACGGTGACAATCGAATCTAGAGAATATGCTTCTTCGTTCCGGCCGATATTCTTTCTCATTCCTTCGATCCATTCTTTCGGATGTTCTTCTACAAGGGCGGTTGAAACGATCCGTTCATTTTCAACGATTTCTAAATAGGAACCCGTAACCGGATAATCGACTCCTTCGGGAGAGCGCATAACGAATCGATACTTTCCACCCGGACATAAATCCATTTCGCAGACCGGATTGGTGAATTGATTCGGGCCCCACCAATTGACTACGTGTTTTGGATCCGTCCAAACTTTAAATACCAGTTCGCGGGGCGCGTCGAAAATGCGTGTCAGTATTAGTTCACACTCTGCGATTTGTACCGATACTTCATTTCTCTCTTTCACGTCCCTTCTCCTTTTCGCATGCTTCGAAGCGCTAGAACTACGGTAATCGCTAGAATGATCGTAAGGCCGAAGCAAATAAGAGCGATAACTTGCAGCGAATCGGTGAAAGCCTCGCGAGCAAGTCCTAGTAAGACTGTTCCGATTTGATCCGGGAGTTCTTTGGCGATACCGACCGCCGCGCCCAATGTGTTTCGTGCGTCTTCTGCCGCATCAGGACTCATTCCGATCAGAGCGGAATTTTTCATTTGATTTCGATAGATCACCGTCCCGACGCTACCTAGTACCGCTATTCCGAGCACTCCGCCGAATTCCGCTCCGGTCTCGGAAATGGAAGCTGCGGCTCCGGCCCGCTCCGGTGGAGCCGCACTTACGATAATATCCGTTCCCAAAATAACCACCGAGCAGATACCTAATGCTAATACGATCGATCCGCATACGATGTACGGTAATCCGGAAGTTCCATTAACCTGTGCGTATAATAGAAGTCCTAACGCCGATAGCACCAACCCTCCAACCATGACGAACGCCGGACGAATATGGCGAACGAGGATAGGTACCGTCATCGAACCGACTACGTTTCCCGCCGCAGAAGGAAGAGTCCAGAGTCCGGCTTCCAACGGAGAAAATCCGAGTACTAATTGCAAATATTGAGCGATGAAGAGAAAGGTTCCCAATCCCACAAAAATCGTAAGAGTATTCGCGATTAAGGCGCCTGTGAAGGCGGGAATGCGAAAGAGAGTTAGATCCAGTAGCGGATCGGCTAAAGTTTGTTGTCGTCGAACGAATAAGAAACCGAAGACCAGTCCGATCAAAATCGGAAGAACGGGTAATAATCCCCAGCCGTTTTCCGCGATTTGCTTTAACCCGTAGATTATGGAAAGAACGGAGGCTAAGGATAGCACCGCACTGAAGATATCTAATTTTCCCGCATTCGGATCTCGAAATTCCGGCAATAATTTCGGACCGACGATCAGGAGTACTGCCATCACGGGGACGCTTAATAAAAAGACCGATCCCCACCAGAAATGTTCCAGTAACAAACCGCCAACTACAGGACCGATCGCACCACCGATTGAAAAACTAGTCCCCCAGATTCCGATCGCGACCGTACGCTGGTTTGGATCCAGAAACATATTACGAATTAATGATAGTGTCGACGGGGCCAAAGTCGCCGCCGTGATTCCTAAAAGAGCCCTAGTCCCGATAAGCATCTCGGCGCTCGTTGAAAATGCCGCTAGTACGGAAGCGAGGCCGAAGGCTCCGGCACCTATCAAGAGGAGCTTTCTTCGTCCGATTCTATCTCCTAAAGTTCCCATGGTAATTAGGAACCCCGCGACCAAGAAGCCATAGATATCCACAATCCATAATAACTGGGAACTAGTGGGTTTCAGTTCTGCGGTTAAATTCGGAACCGCCAAATAGAGGACCGTTAAATCCATGGCATACAAGAGACAGGGAAGAGCGATCACCGCCAAGCCGATCCATTCCCGACTTCCCGCTTTCGGCGGAGTATTTTGATTCATATTTAGATTCCTTTCAATCCTGTTATAATGGAGCGCAACGAGTCATCTTGGTCTTGCCCGCGAGTTTTTCCGGTTCTTTGATTTCGTGATAAACTCCGTTTTGTCAGAGATCCCCGCTGCCGTCCGCCGCTCACAAGCAAGCCGCCAAAGACCGCCGGGTCTGAGATCTTGTTCGACATAAACCGCCGGTTGGTTCCCTCGGGCCCATCCATTGTTGCGTATATTCGGGGGTTGTCCAAAGTTTGAATACGAACTCACGCGGGGCATCAAAGATACGAGTGATAAGCAGTAATTCAGCATTTCCATCGGATTAAAATCAACCCAGCTTAGCCAAAAATTGTTCGAGGCGATCCATCGTTTGTTTCATTCCTTCTATCGCTCCGTGTTCTTTAGCTACTTGATCCCGCTCTTTTGCGGATTTAAAGAGTGCGCGCATGAAGATTTCGGTTTTTCCATCTCTCTCCGTAAAGGTCACCGTTACATGGAAATCTCCGGGATTTTCCTCGTCACCCGAGCCGTGAGAATATACTAACCGTTCCGGTTTTATCACTTCAAAATAAACGATCTTATTCGGGTAATCGACTCCGTCGGGACCATGCATCGTAAGACGCCAAACTCCTCCCGGTTTCACGCTCATCTCGTGCACCGTATTCGTAAATCCGTTAGGTCCCCACCATTGCGCAACATGATTCGGATCGGTCCAAACTTTCCAAACAAGATCACGGGGCGCATTAAAAATTCTTGTTGTCGAGATTTCCCGATCGGAAGTATCCGAAATATTCGCGCTTCCCTGTTCCATTCTATTTTTTCTCCTTATTATATAACGAGTCCTACGAAAATCAGTATTTCGTCTGGAACTCCTGGAAGCAATCCTACGCTTCCGTCGAGCAAGATAAAAATACTCGTTGGGTTTCAAGCCTTCGCAAGATACTCGGCGAGCTGATCGAAGGTTCCGGCAAAACCTTTTTGCATCGATTCGTATCCACCCAAGAATGTATTGATTTCTTCTTCCGTTGCATTGATCGGGGTTCCCTTGATCGTAACCAAGGTCTTACTACCGTCCTGTTCCGTGAGAGTAACCAGGTTCAGTACCTCGAGAGGCCAAGCTGCGCTCATGGGGTGGCGCGTGATTTCGCATTTTTGATCCGAAAAGGAAACTACGAAAACGATCCTCTCGGGAGGCGTAATTTCGCGGTAAACGAGCTTCCCCCACATTTCAAATCCGTCGGGCGATTTCATACTATAATGAAAGACTCCGCCCGGGCGAAGATCTAATTTTATGACGCCCAGAATAAACCCTTTCGGCCCCCACCATTTTGCCATACGTTCCGGCTCTGTCCAGGCCTTCCAAACAAGATCGCGAGGTGCGTCGAATACGCGCGAAACGATAAATTCTTTTCCCTCGATTCGAGTCGTAATATTTTTTATATCCATGGTTACCTTCAAATATTGGTAAATTATAATTTAGAGATTATCGAGCGAAGAACTCTTCCAACACAGGAGCTATCGCCTCCGTAGATACATTATGTGCATATGCGGTCTCGGTTCCGTAGGTAGATCGAGTATAATCAATAAGCATAATGGGTCGCCGAATTACTGCGCAAAACTCTCGGCGAATTTATCGAGAGATTCGTTCCAACCTTTTGCTGCGAGTTCTCGAGGCCCTTCAAAAATACGCGTAATGACCACTGGGTCGTTTGTTTGATCCGTATTAGACATTCGAGCTGTCCTCCCGATTTAAAATTTTTATTATTTATCTTTTCCTAATTTTTCACGGGACGGTATGTTAGAATTCCGACGCCGGTTTCCAATTTCCTGGATTCCACAAGCTCCAGAGCTCGCCTCGGCGCTTCGTCGAATAACTTCCGGCCTCCCCCTACAAGAATGGGATGAATCATCAATCTAAGTTCATCGATCAGATCGTTTTGCAGTAAGGTCCTCGCTAAAACTCCGCTGCCCGTCACTAAAATGTCTTTACCGGGTTGCTCTTTCAGTTTCCGCACTGAAGCCACGACGTTTTCCTTTATCAGCGTCGAATTATTCCAATCCGCATTAGTAAGCGTCGTCGAGACTACGAACTTAGGAATACCGTTCATTCTTTCCGAAAATCCCCGCTCATCGGTCATCGAAGGCCAAGCTGCCGCAAAGCCTTGGTATGTTAAACGACCCAAAAGAAGAGCATCGCAGGAGAACAATTCGTCGAATTTATAGTTTCCGAATTCCTCGTTAAAGAACCGATGACTCCAGCCGCCATATTTGGATTTTTCCGCTCCACCCGGATCCTCCATAACACCGTCGAGTGTAAGAAATTCGGAAACGATGATTCTTCTCATTTGATGACTCCTTTTTCAATCTATGATATTTTACTTATCCATTTAAACCGAGAAGGGTGGACGAAACGATTCGTCCCACGATCCGGGTCTCGTCGTGCCGGATAACATTCATTTTTGGAATATTACCGCCGATTCCCTTCCCGATTTCCATTATCTTCAAAACCCGTTTATGATCCGTCTGCTCCGTTAGAAATATGGATCTTCTATTTAAACAGAAGAGTTCTACTTGCCGGTCTTAACGCCCAGGAAGCTGCCACTAAAACCAGAGCGATTAACGGCGTAATGATATGAACCACAGCATTGCCTACGAAGGCGTTCGAGGCGGCAGCGGCAGTAAGATTGAACACCATTCCTGCGTAGGCCCATTCCTTCACTAATGGGAATCGCGGTACGACGATGGCAATGGCGCCTAGTATTTTCCAAAAACCTAAAATCAGCGCGAAATAGAGAGGATATCCTAGTTGACTCATACCTGCAGCCACTTCCGCATTGCGACTCAGGTAGATGACTCCACCAAACATGTAGTTAGCTGCAATAAGCGAAGTCGCTATCCAATAAACGATGCTTTTGATTTTTTCATTTTTCACGATTCGATTTCTCCTTGAATCTATTCATTTTTAAAATCCTTCCGTTGGAGCTCCCGCAGATATTCATCCAGCCGATCGAATCTTTCTTCCCATAATTGGCGGTATCGATCGATCCAATCGGAGGCTTCTTTCAATCTACCGACTTCCAATCTTGCGGGGCGCCACTGTGCTTCCCTGCCCCTCGAAATCAAGCCTGCCCGTTCCAGCACTTTGAGATGCTTGGTGATCGCGGGAAGACTCATTGAAAATGGTTCCGCCAGTTCCTTTACGGTAACCTCGCCGTTTTTAAGCGTTGCGAGAATTTGGCGCCGTGTTGGATCTGCAAGAGCAGAAAAGGTACTGCTTAAATGATCAACTGTCGCTTCGTATTGAACCATATGGTTAATTAACTCATTGGTAAAATAGAGACCCTTTTCCTGGTCGTCAAGTAAAAAAATAGGGAAAAATGACCGTTTGTTTTCAGAGGACAGAACATTGATGAGCAAGGTTTCCATGTTCTACAGGAAGATTTTTGTGTTATAGTGGATTTTTCCTCTACTTTTCTAACCTTTCCAACATCTAGCAGCTACTGTCTTCAGTCCTCTGACCTCTGTCTTCTGAGTGGGAGCTCCTACTAAATTCATTTTGGAAAAGTTCTTGTCGGGAGGATCGTTTTGTGGTAGAGGAATTTTTCCACCGCTTCGCTCCGGCCCCCACCCAAAGGGCGGGGATTTTTAAGTAAATTCTACTCTCCGGGTTTGCAGAGGTCAGAGGACGGAAGACAGAACATTGATGAGCCAGGTTTCCATTGTTCTACAGGAAGATTCCTCAGTTATCAGTGGATTTTTCGTCTAACCCCGCTGCCTTCCCAACATCTAGCAGCTTCTGTCCTCCGTCCTCAGTCATCTGTCCTCTGTAAGCGGCAACGATGTGTAGGGTGCGAAGCAGTCGCAGCGCTTGCGGATAACGGTTTATGTTAAGAGAAAGGGGCGCTGAGACCGTAGCGAAAGCGAAGCCCGGAGCAGCGTGACCCGAACGAAGTGAAGGGGGCCGCCCGTGCTGAGGACGGAAGACCGAGGACAGAACATTGATGAGCCGGTTTTCCATGTTCTAGAGGAAGATTCCTCCATTATCAGCAGATTTTTCGTCTAACCCCCGCTGCCTTTTCAACATCTAGCAGCTTCTGTCGTCCGTCCTCTGACACTATCGTAAAACAAAATACGCATAAAGCATGGGTCCGAATAATACGATGGCTACATGTGGAAGAAAAATATGAGGCCAGGTTAAAATCCAGAGAAGTCGTTTCCATCCACCTGCCCGCCAAGAATTGGACCAGGAGGTAGAAATTTGAAAGGGGGTAAGACTCTCGTTTTCTCCAGAAAAATACGCCTCGATCGTTCGGATTCGAAGATAATAAGCGTATTGAAACGACTTCCAAAGTCCTTCTATGATCCAAAATAGAAATGCGCTTCCCGCTGAAAGAAGCAGAAGCGAATATGCGGATTCTAGAATAGCCGTCCCGATTCCGGCCATACTTAGAGTAACGCTCCAAGCCTTGATCGTAAGCCCTCTAGAATCGAACGCTTCCACAGTTTTATGCAAATGGAAGTATTCCTGAGAAATCAGTCCGCCTTCGCTTGTATCGACTTTCGCCCGTTTGCTAGTCATTCTCTAGAAAGAGCCGGTTCGGATTCATTTTTGCAAGGGAATAAAATCCCGCAATTTCGGAAATCTAAGATAGAGTCCGCCCCATAGCAAGATACCTACATAAACAGGAAATAATATATGACTTGCCCAGGGATTTGAGACGCGAACGTGGGAGGCAACCGCACCCCCTAGATAGCCCGTCAAGAGAATCGCACCTAGAATCGCGGTTCGAGGAATTGCATATAACAGAGTGCAGACCAATAAAGTCGTTCCGATGCCGGGCATTAAGCTCATTGGGTAATCCAGTTTAGCCGCTGCCTCCATAGCATCCTTGGGCATATTTTGAAGGAAAAATTTTAAAATACCGTCGAACGAAAGAAAGGCGATCGATAGCCCGCTCAGTATTCGACCCGTCCATAGGTGTCCTTTCGAAACAGTTTCCATAATGCAATGCTCCTCCGATTCTAAAAAACGGATTATCGTCGATCTATCGATAAAAAATTCAAGCAATTTTTGAGGAGAGAATTCGAATGAATCGATACTCGTTCTTGGTTTTAATATTCCATAAAGAAATTTAACTATTTCTGATGCGTTTTTCACCTTCTCAAGCGAACCGACTGACGCTTCACCGAGTGAGGAAAGATGAGGCGCAGATTGATAATTACGATCGGGATTCGGAAGCGAGGGTTTCCTCGTAAGTCGCGGGAGGATTAGGCGTTAGGCATTAGATGTAAACGGAAGACGAATGCAATAGTGGGCACATGACTATATTCGGAAGGCTTTACTATTATACAGAAGATTGAGGACTGAAGCTGCTCGAGGCTGGAAACCCCTGGGGTAGAGGAAGAATCTACGATAACGCAGGAATCTTTCTCCAGAACCTGGAAACTCCGCTCACCAATGTTCTGTCCTCTATCATCCGTCTTCAGTCCTCTGAAAGACTAAAGCCCTACACGCTCCTGTGCGGGGAGTGAGCGGCGTAATGAAATGATCGGGAGCAGAAAATAGTAAGATTTCATGAAAATACTTTATGAGAGAAAAGGGTTTTCCCACAGACCATACTAGGAAGTATTTTTAAAAAAAGTTAATGAATCAGATTTCGTCCGTTTTTTTGTCGGCAATTTCCGGATTTTCCGCAGTTTCTCCAGGGTTTTCGGCATTTTCTTCCCCTGCATTAGCGGCCTTATTCAACTTTTTCTGGCGTTTTTCATCCTGTTTCTTCTTCTTTGCTATATCTTTCTGACGTTTTTCAAACAGATAGTTATTCTTTGCCAATTTATGATCCTTATTTACAGAATTTCAAAGATCCAGTTCCGGAAAACAGTTTAATTCTTAGAAATGGAAATAATAAGTCAAAGAATTGGGCTTAATTCCCTCGAGTTAACGGTTTTGGGACTTCGGTGCAGCATCGTCGAAACATTTCCGCTAGTAACGGCAATCAGTCTCAGCCCGTCGTTTACGGGCCGAAACGTGTCTAACTCTAAGAATGGTTCGGCCGCTTCGAAGGAAAATGTGCGAGATTAGTCGGACGGTCTCTTCTTTTTCGGTTGCCGTTGTGCCGGATCATAAAAGAAAATTTCCTCGGCAATACGTTCCCCTTCCCAGCGTTGGTACGCGAGTTCCTCCATGTGCGTCATCGTTTGGTCTTTCCATTCAAAATCAAAAATCCAACGAATTACAACCTTATCCTCGTTCAAAAAAACAGGACGGACGCATTTGGAGGATATCGATTCCGCTCTCGCTAAAACAATACGCTCATTCGCCACATGCCGGTCTCTTCCCACGCGGGGTTTGGATTGGTTTTCCTGCATAGAGGAATTTTCGGTATAAAATTCCTCTATCGCTTGGTCGTGACGATTTTGTTCGACAAGTGCAATAAAACGCTCTAAAGTTTCCAGGGTAGGCATTTCTCAAAATCTCCTTCCGCGATCGGATATTTCGAATTTCCAAAACATCCGAATCGATAGGGCACTGATACAAAGATTAGGATAATTTCTTTCCGGAACTTAAAATTTGCAATCGGATTCTTCCTTTTTCCTCCGTTTTACGAACCAGCGTCGAACCTAGGCCGGAGCAGGAAATATTAATTTATAAAAAGATTAATTACTTTGATTACCAAACGATAAAATTCATAGGCATCAAAATCATAATTAATATCTTTACGGTATATTCGTGTTCAGCGGATAATAAAAATGGATTACATTTTCCGCCGTGGCCCCCGTCGACCGGTAAAAATCGATCGCGTGCGTATCTGCCAAATCCGCCTGCACGAAAACTTCTTCCATCCCGATTTCTTTGCAGTATTCCGTGGTTTTCGCAATTAGTGATTTTCCGATTCCTTGTCGCTGAAATTCCGTTAAGACTGCGAGATCGTAGATATAAACCAACGGTAATCGTGAATAGTATTGATGCAACGTATAAGTAGTCAGTCCACCGACTACTTTTTCCTCAAACAAAGCCACGAAAACGAAGAACGCCTCGTTTTTCAATAAATGTCGAAGATAGGTTTCATCGGGCAATTTGAAATTTTTCATTTCAAAAACGGTTTCGAAAACTCGGATAAGGTCGATGAATTTATCTATATCCTGATACGATAATTTTTGTATTTTAATTTCTTTCATGGGGTTCGTATTGATCGCCGAAACTATTTCCGCACCGATCCTTTGTTCTGGATTTGACGAAAACTAGGGGAAGGTTCTCAGTCCACCTCAAATATCCTTATGTAGCGTCATTTTGATAGCGTCTTCCATACCTAAGTACTGGTATTATGACGCGAATCCGAGATCGGGGCAGATTTCGTTTAACGATGTCAATAAACGAACTTGATTTTCCTACGTTACATAAAGCGCGGAACATAACCCTACTTTGCGCTTAATTTCCTTATCTAATTTTTCCTCGCAACGAATCGCCCGCCAAGGTAACCCATAGGAATATAAGCAACCGCTAAATCCAAAACGGTAAACCAAAGCGGAGAAGGAAGCATCCAGGTATTTGCAATTCCGCCAATTAAGAAAAAAACGGCAATGCCCAACGCAAAATTGATTTTATGGCTCGCGGAAATGGCGGCGGCTATAGCTGCTCCTACGAATGTCCCGATTGCATGAGCGAAAAAAGGCAAAATAAAATGTTTCGGTTGGAATAAGTGCAAGGAAGCCTTTAGTCCTTCCATCGTATTCACATCTGCGCCTTCCGGCGGAGAGATAATATAACCGCTGATTGTGATAATTCCCATATTTACGGCACTTCCGAAAAGGATGCCCGCAACGATTGATGAAATATTTCTAATGATCGGATTCATATTCAACCGTCCCGATTTTTAGTTAAAATGCAAAACTCATGATTCAAAAATTTCAACGAATATAGTAAATTAAAAAATATCGCTTAACAAACATATCGTCCCATTCAGCGTAATAATAGAACCGAAGAATCTCTAACTCCGCTAAAAACAAGCAAAGAAGCCGGATTCGACCAATTCCCGAGCGTCCGTCCCTCGGAAATTCTAATCGAAATAACGGTTCGGATAATCACCGAAGTCCCGGAGTTTTAAAGATTTGCTGTCAACCGGGCACTAAAGATGGAATGAAGGCAATTTAGTCAATTCTAAAAAAGAATATATTCGAGAATCAAAAATCATCCACTCATATATTGGAAATTTTTTGTCGACGGAGTTTCGTTTTCAATTCCCATCATGACGTTTTTTTATTGCTAGGATGTCGATATTGCTATTATAAGTAGAAAAACTTGATGAAGAAAATACCTAACATAGGAAGAATATTTCTGCGGCCAAACGGTGATCTTCGCTTAAAAGCGGTTATAAGCGAGTATGGTACTTTAGAAAAAGGATAAACAATATGAATAAGTTAAATCAAATTATGCTCTATGTGAATGATCAGAATGCGATCGCCGCGTTTTGGGTGAATAACTTTGGATTTAGTATCGAAGGAAGAGAAGACTACGGGGAATCTTTTGCCATCATTTTATCCGATGGCCGCCAAAACTCTACGAAGCTAGTTTTGCAGAACAAAGAGTTCGTTGCCTCCGCAAATCCGGATATGAATCTTGGCACGCCCTCCATTCTATTAACTACAAGCGACATTGAAGGATTATATCAAAAATTAAAAGAAAGAAAGATTACGGTCGGAGATAAAGTGAATTTTCCGAATGGAAAAAAAGTCTTTAATTTTGCCGATTCAGAGGGGAATTATTTTGCAATCGTTGAAGAATGATTTGAAAGTAGAATTCTTGGAACAACGATTTTACGGAATCTTTCTTCGCTTCCCTAATAGAATATCCTCTATAGCATCAAAAAGGCTGACCCGGCATTCTTTGATCCTATAGAAGTATTTTATAATAGACAAAGGCTTCACTCCTTTTTAGGGTTTGCAAGTGCTAAGGAATTTGCACGGATCACTTAAAAAGTTCCTTCTACAAGATAACTAGGCTTCCAATCGCTTTAACCCAGCAACGGCCGATACGGAAAAGAATTGCATACGGGTCGTTATCATCAATGTTTTCTTTTGTTCTTCCGTTCCAGGAATCGTCCAAAAAGCCAGCCGGCAATGATAACGACAATACCGGCAAATGAAACCAGGCCAAATATGTTGTAAAAAGCCCCGTACTAAAATCTACGCACAATTCCAGGGGATGAATCTGATGATAGAGCAGTTTTTCATTCAATTCCATGAACGAAATGTTTAACCGGTAAAACGAATGATGTCCACAAAAGATTTGAGAGGGATCAACTTAACGAACGGGAATAAGCGCATTTATACGAAGGCGATACACCAAAATTACGGTAAGTAGCTGGAATATATCGAAGATTGCAGAATACAGAACGAGAAGAGCGGCTTGCCGGTCAATTCCGGCATAACCACTCTGGTGGATATTCAAAAGCCTTTATTTTAGCGTAAATACGTTCTCGAGTGCAACAGGAACTAATCGTGTTCTAGCAACCAGATATTCTCCGTCGCCGCACATTTGCCCTTTAATCCGCCGACTACGTTTTCGCTTCCGATGAAACTTAAACGATAAGAATCTCCGTAATGTCGATTTACTTCCTCTTTGCTAATCGAAAAAGGAGGACCTTCCGATAAACTTTGATCATATTCGTAGCAAATCAGCAATTGCGGCGCCTTATCGGTAATCTCAATTAAGTGAGCTGCGTATCGATTTCGCATTTCTTCGGGCAATGCCACTAATGCAGCCCTGTCATAAATTGCGTCGACTGGACCGAGGAGCATTTTAGATAAATGAAATATATCCCCGACAAAGATATCGATATTATTTGCGCTATAGCGATCAAGTTTACCGGCACCCGTTATTTTCGGTTCGACGCCAAGTTCCTGAAATAATTGTTCGACGGCCACTTTACTCAATTCGGCTCCGGCAACTCTATACCCGTTTGAAACTAGCCACGAAATATCGAGAGTTTTGCCGCATAAGGGCAAAAAAACGCGACTACCTTTCGCTAAAGATAGGCTTTCGAAATACTTGATCAGCAGCGGGTTGGCCTCTCTTCCGTGGAAGGCGATATCATTCTTTACCCATTTTTGATGCCAAAAGCTTGGATCCATAATAAGTTCTATAGTAATTTATCCGTGAATATCCTGTCATTCGCAAAATAGAAATTAGCAATGAGTTTCTTCAGGTCTTGTCGAGCCATGAACACACAAGAATGGCTGTCCAAAACATATAGGGCGCATAACGAACAGGGGTAATCGACGCCCCAGCGAAAGCGGAATATGATCAAGCGCGAACGAATGCAGGCCGCGTAGAAAGGCGAAAGGCGCCGTTAATTCGTTACCTTAAGTAGAAATATTTTTTCTTAAAGAGAAAGTAATTCTAGAAAAAAAATTTGACTATATTTTAATATGCCTTGTATTCGCTTATTCATTGAGTTATGAGAACATTAATACAGGAAGGGTGATTTATGAGAAGAATTGGATTATTATTATTGATGGGAATTTTGACGCATACCATTAATGCCAAAGATCAGAAGGCACAGGCGGAAGAAGCTCAAACCCTTTTGAACGGAAATTGGGTATTGGATTACGGTTGCAATCAAGATCCTAACCCCACCGGAACGGCATGGTTAGTTATACATAATAATACTGTAATTTCGTGTAACCAACAATCCGTCACCAATAAAGGAACGATAGTAAACACGAAAAATAAAGGGATATATCGATTCGATTGGACAAAAGGGCCTTCTTCCACGGCAGAGTATCCGGTCACTCGATGGAATCTTTTAGGTCTAACCACTCAAGGAAGTACTAGTTGTTATTCGAGAGTTAGGAGCGCCGAACACAATCCCCCGAAATTTTGCAGTAAATAGTCGTATGCAAAAATCGGCAAAACGCCTTTAGGCGATCGATCGGGAGGACAATTAGTAATTTGCTTCGCCTAGTCTTCACTACAATCCTGAATATTTAGTTTTTAGTAATATAGAATGGCGCGATAATATATAAGCTCCGAACAGTCGAAAATAGACCCGATTTGCAGTATCAAAATTCCGTCAATTCGGCTAATCACTATTATGCGAAATTAGTATTTCGCTTCGACGCACCTTTCCCGATTTCGCTCTTACGTGGCCGCGATCAGCAGTTCTTCCCCATTTTTGGGCGGTCGAAGATCGTCGGGCCTGTTTGCAAAGTAGAGTTGCGTCAACTGAGTAGCCGAGACATGCTGAACCTTGTTGAACCCGGACTCACGGGCCAAACTTAATATTTCCGTCGGCGTAAAAAGGCTGATAAACGGAGTCCCGCTCGCTTGCGCTCCTCTTGCAGCTGCCTCTAAGCCCGGACGAACATCCGGATCCGCCAGCTCGAAAGGAAGTAGAAAGGTCATTACGAACGTGGATTGGGGTGCAAGCCTCGCAACCTGACTTAGCATGGCTACGATCGCCTCCTTAGTAAGATACATACTCACTCCGATCGAAGTCACAATTGCCGGTCGGTTCGCGTCGAAACCGGCCGATGACAACCCTTCCCACCAGGACCCGCCCGATTCAAAATCCACCGGTACTAGACAAAGCCATTCCGGG
The DNA here is from genome assembly GCF_000243675.2 of Leptospira inadai serovar Lyme str. 10. NCBI lineage: Bacteria > Pseudomonadati > Spirochaetota > Leptospiria > Leptospirales > Leptospiraceae > Leptospira > Leptospira inadai. The sequence goes on from NZ_AHMM02000024.1 coordinate 162,008, forward strand.
ATACCATATCCAAGGTCGATCAACCGCTGGCGCTTCCATGCTTGATGACGTGGTTGGTCCACTTCAAATATCCGCAAACGAGAGGCAATATCCTTCCTGCGCTGCGCGAAGGTATCTAAACCGGCTCCTAAAATAACGTATTGGCCGATACCCTTGCCCGACTTCTCGACGACCAAGTCCTCAATAAAGCGAGCACGCGCCAGTATGGATGCTCGGAAGGGTTTTGTGAAATTTGGATCCATATCCGGACGACTACGCCAATCTTCCTCCGGGGCAGCAAGCCTCAGGCCGATCTCATCTTCAAGTATGTGCGGCGGAGAATCCACCTGCATGTGCAGAGCGCGCCAAAGGGCCACCCGAACTGCCGTACTATCCGCAACTGGATTCAATTTATTATCATTCATGATGTTCTTTCTCCAGACCCGATTCGTTAGTTTTAAGCCGTTGAAAATTTTCGATAGTTTTTAATTCGCTTAAACTCGGATTTTTAATCTCTATATCGTAATGGACTCCGTCAATAGTCGAAATTCCGGAGAGCACCGTAAAACCGGAACCCCACGACGCGTATGCAGTTTATTGGCTTCTTAAAATAAAAATCAGCCCTGGGGTTATCGCATACTTTGCCAGAGCGTATTTATCAAGCGACTTCTAACAGTTGTTGCTCTTCTATTATTGCAAACAATCCAGCCGAAATTGAAGGAGAGATTTAAACCTAAGCTCGCAAAAATTCATTTTTCTTATTCATCGATCCGCTCTTAGATTTAGTTGCACGTATAATTTAAACCCTAAGCGAGCCCCGGAATCCTCTGGCGGCATAGTAAGATTCCGCCCCATTATGATAGACAAATACAGTATCATAACGGCGATCGCAGAAAAGGGCTCCGCCTAATTTCCTAATATCGGGGGGTGTTTTTACCCAGCTCGACGTTTTCGTATCGAAATCTCCAAGTTTCTGCAGCTCGCGATATTCCGTCTCCGATAAAAGTTCGATACCCATAACGGCAGCCATATCGATAGCGTTATTTTTCGGCTTATGCTCTTTCCTTGACTCCAACGCTTCGCGATCGTAGCAAACGCTTCTGCGACCTTTAGGGCTTTCCTCAGAACAATCGTAAAAAATGTATTCGTTCGTCTTTTTATCATAACCGACAACGTCCGGTTCACCTCCAGTTATTTCCATTTCGTTGAGTGACCAGAGTTTTTCAGCATTGCCTTCCAATTTCGCTTTGATTTTAGCCCATTCCAAACCTTTATGCCACTTCCTGTTTTTCTCAAAACGTGCTTTCAATGCTTCGAGAAGTTCTTCCCGTTTTTCTTGCGACAATTTCTTTTTATTGTTCTCGGTAACCTTCATAACTTCCTACACTTTGGCTACTTAACCTAAAACGACTTTTTTATCCGCGGGCCTAAAATACCAAGATATTACCGTCAGGGATAGAAGTAGTAATGAGGGAAATATTTCATTTACGGTACCCGAAGCGATATGCGAAACTGCAGCTCCCGACATGGCAAAGAAAAAGCCCGCATAAGCCCATTCTTTTAGCAAAGGGAATTTAGGAAGAAGCAATGCCACAACTCCTAAAATTTTCCAAACACCTAGTATCGTTAGAAAATAATCGGGATAACCTAAATTTGCGGTGAAGTCCCCTTCCGTTTTCACTTTGAATACCTGCACTATTCCGGTTGATGACATTCCTAATGCAAGCCAGATGGTAGAAACCCAATAGATGATTTTATTTTTCTTAGCCATAATGGAATCTTTTAATTTGCTTCCCATTTCTTGCAATCGGTTTTGCAAGCTGACGGATAATGCCCATCGTTATCCCAAATTGTAATCCGACGACCTTCGGATTCTAAGAAGTAAAGGCTCGCAACGCATAACCAGAGGACAGATGACTGAGGACGGAAGACAGTAGCTGCTAGAGGCTAGGAATACAACTGAAGTAGTGGAAGAATCTACTGTAACACAAGGATCTTTCTGTAGAACATGGAAACTCCGCTTATCAATGTTCTGTCCTCAGTCCTCTGTCTTCTGTCCTCTGATACCACTCCGCAACGAATGAACATCCGACCCCATACCGGTAATCGACGAAAAGCGGAGATTGGAAAACTGGCTCAGCGAAAATCTAAAAGCAGCCGACGCGGTTTTAACCCTCCCTGGCGAACTTACTTGCAGGTGGCGCCTAACAATCCGAGCCACAGATCCGATTTCAAATGATGGAAAAACAAAAGGTATCTGCTTTTGCGGAACTAGGTTATTTGCAAAATTATCTCTTTTCTCGCAAAGTCACTTCGCTAGAATTGGAATCTACCGAAGATGCCTATCAACGTTTTTTCTTCCGACGACCTGACTCTCTTAGCGGAAAATCTCCTCTCTTCCGTTTCCTCCGATATCCGGGAAGAAGACGGATTGTATAGTCCGATTATAGTGATTCCGAATCAAAGCATGGAGACGTGGCTATACTTGGAATTTGTAAGGCGAGCCGGAGTCGCTTTTAATATCCGTTTTCTCTTTCTAGAAAAAGCAATCGAAGAGTTTTTATTAAAAAAATATTCTCCGGATATAAAACCAGGTTCGCGGCCCTTTCTTCAACCGGAATCTAGACGTTTTCTAATTTACGAATACATTCAAAAAACGCCCGGCTTTCTTTCGGATTATCCGATTTTGAGCGCATATCTTTTGCCATCCGGAAGAAAGAAGATAGATCCGGTTCGACTATTCGAATTATCCGGAAGACTCGCAAAATATTTTAAAGATTACGAACTGCAAAGACAAGATTGGATTCGAAATTGGATCGGCGATCGATACGAAATGCTTCGTATCGGAACCGAAGACATCGAAGAATGGAGTGCGACAAAATCGCCGGTTTTCTTTTTACAGAAGGAGTTATACGCGGCGACTACGGAAAGTGTAAACTCCGAAACGCTTATCCAATTTGCTATGCGAACTCTGGCTTCCGGGAAAACGGCGAATGCTAAGAAAGCAAAGCCCGGAAAAATATATTTATTCGGGCTTTCGCAATTGTCCTCTACCTATATAGCGTTGTTTAACGGACTTTTACCGGAGCTTTCCGTAGAAGTATTTCAATTCGGTCTACCTCACGACGCATTCACAACCGAGGCATCGCAGCTAACCAATTGTCGCAGCTGGGCGACTCCGTTCCGCACGCTCCATCAAAGCTGGCTATCTTCGGGAGCTCAAATGCATAAGATTCAAGATCGTGAGAAAAAACGAGATTCCGTTCTTGAAGCTTTTCAGAGATATCTTTCGAGCGGAAAACAAGCCTTGTCCGACCGACGACTGCCTGCCGACGCGAGCCTAACGATAGCCGAGGCTCCGGGAAAATTAAGAGAAGTGGAATCGGTTTTTCACGTGATTCTCTCTAAATTAGATGATGATCCGACACTTCGCTTAACCGATATCGGTATTTTCTGCGTAGACCTTCCCGATTACCGGCCTGCAATCGAAAGTGTTTTTGATGGAGGAATCCTTGCGAAGCTAAAGAGCCAAAGCGGAACGGAAGAATTTTCTCCAAAGACTCTTCCCTACACGATAAGAGACGTGCGTGCCGGAGAGACAAGCTCCTTTTTGCGAGGATTGCTATGTATTTTTCCGTTACTCGCAGGCAAAAAATCTAGACAGGAATTCTTCGACCTATTTCGAAATTCTTGCTTCCAGGCAAAATGGGGTATCGACCCGGAGGTGCTTCAGGAATGGAACACATATGCAAAAAACCTAAACCTTTACATAGACGACTCGCTGGAAGGAGATCCGCAATCATTTTCTTTTAGGAACGGATTCATTCGATTGGCTATGTCCGAAATCTTACCCGAATCTGCGGAGGCGGATACCGGCATCTCGCCGTACCCTTCTCGAAATAAAATTTCCGTCGAGAACTGGATCGGCATTTGGAAAAAAGTGGAGTTTATCCTGAATTCCTTTTCCGATCTTTTATCGGATCAAAGCCTCTCATCCGATGAATTATTGGATTCATTCCTACGATTCGCGCAGGCAATGCTCATCCCTTCCGAAGAGGAACCGGAAGAAACTACGATAGCGCTGGAATTATTTTCCAGACTGGAATCCTTAAAAGGAATTTCGTGGGACTCCGGCGATGCCAAGGATAGAATTAGATTTTTTGAAACTTTTGTTCGCGAGTCCTGCGACGGGATTCCGGTCAGAAAAGGAAAATATCTTACCGGTGGAATAACCGTCTCGGCTTTGCAGCCTATGCGCCCGATTCCCTTTCGTCACATATTTATTCTGGGACTGGGAGAAGGGGCGTTTCCGGGAATCGATGATCGCTCGGCCTTCAACCTTAGACATCTTTCTCCGCGCCCGGGCGATATTACGAATAGACAAACGAACGAATCCTTGTTATACGAAACGATTTTATCCGCGAAAGAAAGCCTGAATTTTTCCTTCGTTTCGCAGGATACGGGTAAGGACGAGGAGTTGGCGCCCTCCCCTTCCTTATTACAAATCGAGCAAGCGTTAAAAGAATTCATTCTGAATCAGGAAGAGAGTGTCAGGGTTCCATTACCGCTAAACAAACACAGTAGGCAATACTTCGAAGCCAGGACTATTCCCGGCGAAAAGGATTTTCGTTCCAATTTCTTTAAAACGTACGATGCGGCCGCCGTCACAGCTTACGGACTAGAAGAAGGAAAAAAGAAATATATTAAAAAAATATTGAATTTCGGAACGGCCTCGAAACCCGCGCAGTCGCTGCGGATCGCAAAGGAACTGACGATCGATTTGAGTGAACTCGTACAATTTTGGAAATCTCCTCTCTTTTATTTTCTCAGGAAAAATTTCGGATTGTACGCCCAAGATTTCGAAGAAGAAGAATCCGCACCCCGGAGAGAACCGTTTCGAATTTCGGAAAGTTTTTCCTTAGTCTCGGAAACTTGGAAACTTTTCGGAAATAATTTTTCCGGGAAAAAAATATCCGCCGATTCCCTCTCCATATTCTTACAAGGATACGAGAAAACGATTCGGAATTTCGGTAAACGAGGCTTGCTTCCGCGAGGAACGTACCGCGACGTAGAAGAAATACTCAACGCGGAAAAGTTAGAACGGGCTTGGGGAAAAATCGAACCACTGATAAATGAAAGTTATTTTTACGACGCACTTTCTTTCGGCGAGACTTCAAAACAAGGAACTATCCTCTCTTTGCCGAGCCCATTCTTAGATATCTCCGAAGGAATTCGAGTGTATTTTAGCGGACTGAAGGAATCGGTATTCGTTTCGAACGAAAACATAGTCTTAATCTATCCTAACTCGAAAAAAAACCTAAAAAACGGAATCGACCCCCTGATAATTCAATCGCTCTTAGACCTTATACCCACCGAAGCGAAAAAGCAAAAGACAGTGCAGGTCTTATTCGGATACGTCTCGAAAGAAGGGTTACCAGAGGAATATCGATTACAATCGGAAAGTCCGGAAAGAAAAAATTTCCTAAAGAACCTTGTAGAAGAATATCTCCGTCCTTGCACTGCATTACTTTCTCCGCAATTTTGGGAAGATTTTCCGCTTCGAAAAGAAATCTCTCGATGTGCAAATGGAGAGGACCGAGAAAAACTTTCACAAGAGTATTCGCTTTGGATCCGGGAATCTCTAGAATACGACTTATCCGAATATTTAAATCCTACGCTTAGACTTTTGCCGTCTCCTAAAGATCATATTCCGGTAAATGCCTTGGATTTATCCGAGAAATTGTACGAACCGGTTTTACGGAGTTTATCATGAAGCCGATTTCAATCGATTTTCCTCCTTCTTTCGCGGATGGAATCGATTCCCAAAAAAACGGTTTTATCGGGGCTTCCGCCGGAACAGGGAAAACCCATACAATCGTATACTTGGTTTTGAAATTGTTAAGAGAATCGTTTCTTGCCTGGGATGCCGATGCCGGAACGTCTCCTCCGCCTGGAATCGATTCGATTTTAGTTCTGACATATACCGATAAGGCAGCTTCGGAATTAAGATCCAGAATTCGGGCCGGAATTAAGGAAAGAATTCGGAGCTTGGAGGAAGCGGCTCGGACTAATCCGATTTTAGAACCGGAACGTCAGTTTTTCTTGGCGCAAGCCGAGCGACTCGATCAAGCGTACATTTCCACTATCCACGGATTTTGCAGTAAGATTCTTAAGGAATATTCGTTAGAAACCGGTTATCCCGCAAATGCCAAGCTTGTTTCGGAATCCGAGCCTTTGAATAGGATACTGTATTCCAGGATGCATTCCGAATTTGCGGGCGAGATACCGAAAGAAAGTATAGCTTTAACTCTATTAAAATTACGTAATTTTTTTGATAACGGATTCACCGGAAATACTTGGGAAGATTTTATATCGGAACTTGCCGGGAAAAAGGAAATTTCTCCCTCGAATGTTAGGCTGATACCCCGCCCGAATCCTTTGCCCGGAAAAAACGAGATCCATCTATCCATCCAGACGCTATCTAACGAGTATTCCGCCATCCTGCCGTTACAAGAATTGCTACTGAAATACGTGCATGCAAGCACCAAAAAAGCCTTTTTAGATCGAGAACTCGCCTTCAAAAAAATCCTAGCTCAGGCCTTATCCGCGATAGAGCCGTTCGATCCATTCAAGGTAACGAAAGCGATCTTAGAGATCGGGCGTCTAAAAAGAAAAGAATCCGGGGTCTCAAGCGTTCTTTTCTCGGACGACGAATTAAAGAAAGGGGAATCCGATCCCGCATACGCTACTTACGTCGCACAAAGAGAAAAAGTAAAAAAAGCCCTTTCCGATTTGGAAACGATAGCTGTTTCATTCGTCGTCCAAATTTCGGAAACTATCGTGAAGCAAACTCCTTTCGAAAAAGCCGAGGAAGGCGAAATCACGTACAACGATATGATCCGGAATTTGTCCCGATCTCTAATCACTAATCAAGTATTATTAACCGAATTAAGGACCAGATTCCATTATGCGATCGTGGACGAGTTTCAAGATACGGATTCGGAACAATACGGTATTTTCCGAAATCTTTTTTTAGAAAAGAGCGGCATAACCGATTCGGAGACCCGTTTATTTCTGATCGGAGATTCCAAACAGGGAATTTACGGATTTCGCGGAGCGGATATAGGCACGTATCTATCAGCGAAAAATAATTTAGACTTGAACGGAAAATTCGCGGACCGATCCGTGGTTTACCCGGCATTGGACACGAATCGACGTTCGTTGCCGGAATTAATCTCGGCGTATAACGACCTTTTTTCCGCCCCGGAAGGAGATTGGTTTCCGTTAAGAGAGCCGGGATTTGACCCGATTCCGTACGAGAAAGTGAACGCCGCTCCCTTCGGTAGAAAAGCCGTCCTATATTCGGATAGGAGCGAACGTGGTGCCCTTAACGCATTCCAATTGCCTTCCGCTTCCAGCAAAGAAGCATTAAGAGATCCTTATGCTAAATTTATAGTTTCCGAAATTCTGCACTTAGTATCCCGTGAATCGGGAATCTTAATCCAAAAAGAACGTCCCGGTCGACCTCCGTACGCTGGAAAAGTGCGTTACGGAGATATCGCGATTTTGATCCGAAACCAAGATGATTCAAAGGAATTGGAAAACTATCTAAGAGCGGCAGGAATTCCGTATACTTATAGCAAAAAGAGGGGGCTATTTTCCTCTAACGAAGCGTATCGTTGTAGACAAATTCTTTCCTGTATAAACGAAGAAGGAAGTCCTGATTCGTTTTACAAACTTTTACTCTCGGATTTATTCGAAGTTCGACCGACGGATTTGCATCGATTCGATGAATATTCCGTCGAGTCCAAAGAAAAACGACTATTGGAATCTTGGCGTCGATATGCCAGAAAAAAAGAATACCCGAATCTTTTCCGTTCCTTATTGACCGAAAGTTTGCTGGCAAAATCTCGAGACGGGGAGAAGACTCGAGATTGGGAACGCAGGATTACGAACTTCCGACAAATCTTCTATCTTTTATCGGAACAAGCCTCCTCTCGTAATCTTTCTCTGCGAGAACTTATCGAATATCTAGATTCTTGCATTACTGATTCGTCCACGCAGGATGAAGACGATTACTTGGAAAGGGAAACCGAGGAAGATCGGGTCAAAATCCTGACGATTCATTCCAGCAAAGGTTTAGAATTTCCTTTTGTATTCCTTCTCGGCGGTTTTACGGGATGGTCCTCCTCTCAGAGAAAATATTTCGAATATCGGCAAACGATCGTCGGCGCGGATCACGAATTGCGGAGCGTAAAAATAATCGATCTGGATAAGAGAGAATTAGAGAAATTTAAAGAGTATTTAATCAACGAAGACAAAAGATTGTACTACGTGGCGGTCACGAGGGCAATGTATAAGTTTTACTTCCCGCTGTTATCTTCGCCCGCTCCGGAGCGACCCCTGGAGTTATTTCGCAGATCCTTCGAAGCGGCAATGCCGAATTTTAATCCCATGTCGAATGTCGCCAAAATTTATCCGAATGAAACGAAAACGGGTTATGAAGTTAAATTTTTCACGAGATCCCGAGAAGATGCCGATCTGCCCGAGGACACCGAATCGGAGCCCCCGGAACGCCAGGTCGATAGGGATGTGTTCCATTGGCCTAACGGTTGCGAGAAGCGAACGATCATTCTCGAGAGTTATTCCTCGTTGGATCGTTATGCGAATGTTCGGAGAGAAACTGGATTTCGGATAGAGACCGAAAATGCTAAAAGCGACGATCTCGAATTCTTACAACCCGCTCAGGACGACCTACCGTCTTCCAATCAAATGGGAAATCTTCTCCATCGACTATTAGAAACGATTGATTTTTCCTATTTCTTATACGCGAACGATCCGTTAGGATTAAGGGATTTTCCAGCTTGGAAGGAAATAAAAAATTCCCTTAGGATACAGGGGTACGGTAAGGACGAAGTTCAGCTCGAATTTTATACCGAAAGAGCCGCAACCTTTCTCTGGAATACTCTGCGAAGCCAGCTCCCCTACACTCAAAGTTTGAATTGCTTAGCGGAATTGAGCGTAGAGGAAAGAAAACACGAAGTCGATTTCTTTTTGAGGATCCCAGGTCGTCAAGGCGAGAACGCAAACGAATTATTAAACGGCACTGTGGATTTTATTTTCTTTTCCGGCGGAAAATATTGGATCGCAGATTGGAAATCCAATAAACTCGGCCAGCCTGCGAGTCCCTCCTCTTACTCGGAAAGAAATATAGAAATGAAGGTCAAGGAATCGTATTCGATTCAGTTAGCTCTTTATTCCCTAGTCCTAGACGGTTGGTTACGCGATAAATACGGGCCGAAGTACGATCCGAGTTTGTTAGGAGGTATGTATTTTATTTTTCTGCGAGGGATAAATCCGTTGCATAAAGGAAGCGGGATATTCTTTCAGCATCTGGATCCTTCCTTTATGGAGAGATCCAGAAGTCTGCTTCAAGACGCGCTCGAAACAAAGTACATTGGTTCGGAGGGGAAGGAATGATGGAGGAATCTCCGATCGTTGATCCAGAATATGTAATGTTCCTTTCCGATGAAATGTCTCGCCTGTTACCGGAAGTTAGGAAAGAAGACCTGTACGAATTGAACATCCGTTTATTGCAAGCGTTGAGAACCGGTAGTTTAGGCGTATCCGAAAATCAAATCCGGAAGAATTTCGAATCCCCTTTTTTTCGATCTCGCAACGGAATTTTATATTACAGGAAAACTTTTGAAACTTTAACCGAAGTCGAAGACTCCTTCCGAGATCTGTTATCTCGCGAAATTCCGAAGGAGCAAAAGGACGGAATTCGGAATATTATTAAAGAAATCACCGAAAATGATCCGCTGGAATTTCAAAAAAACGGAATTAAAATAACTCTTTGCGGCGAAGGAGAGCAAAAGGAAGCGTTAGAGGCCGCGCTTAAATCCTCTTTTTTCGTACTGACTGGAGGTCCTGGAACGGGAAAAACAACTGTGATTACGAGTCTTTTGCGAGCGCTGATCCGCTTAGGTTATGAAACCGAAAAAATCGGTTTAGCCGCACCGACTGGCCGGGCAGCTCAAAGACTAAAAGAATCTCTGGAAAATACTTTAAACCTGAATCGAACCAAAAACGAATTGGATCAAAAACTTCTAAATTTACCGACGGCAACGATCCATCGGCTCCTAGGTTATAATCCTAAGAGTAATTCTTATAAATTCGGAAAAGATTTTCGACTACCTTATGACGTTATCGTGGTCGATGAAGTTTCGATGGTCGATCTGGATTTGATGTCCTATTTGCTGAGAGCCCTACCGAATCGTAAACGGGAGAAATTCAGGTTCATTATTCTAGGAGATGCGGATCAATTACCGAGCGTGGAAGCGGGCGCAATATTATCGGATATAGTCGCATCGATTTCCTCTTCTTCTAATTTCTTTCGCCTAAGTAAAAGCCATCGACAGGAAGGAAATGCGTCTCCGATTTTCGACGCCGCTCAAGAGTGTATCGGCAAGAACTCGAATGTCGATTCTCTCTTAAAATCCACGTTTGCAATCAGAACGAATATTTCCCTAGACGAAATAGTAGATTCGAAATTATCCGGAAATGAAGCCGGATTTTATCGGATTCCATCGAATTTTCCCAAGAATCGAAATCAGTTTTTGGAAAAGTATGTAGAGCATTGGATTCAGCCTAGATTGACAAAACTTCCGGATCCGAACAAAGAAAGCATTCAATTAATTGAATATATTTCGAAGAATTTAAATCATTCCAGAATACTTACCGTTCTTAGGCAAGGAGATTATGGAAGCGAGGGAATCAATCGAGAGATCAATCGGATCCTAATAAGGAAAGGATATAAAAGAACTTTGACGATCGGGAACCGCACCTATTTCCCGGGACTTCCGATCATGATCACGAAGAATGATACTTCAAGGGGAATGTTCAACGGCGACACCGGGATTATTTTAGAAGCTAAAACAATTACAGGAGACTCCGAGCTACGCGCGATATTTCTGTTGGATGGAATGATTCGGGATTTTGCTTTGGATACCCTACCCTCGCACGAACCTGCGTTTGCAATTACGGTGCATAAGTCCCAAGGTTCGGAATATGATAATATATTTATTCTTTATCCTCCGGACCCTGAAAAATCGGAGAGCAAGAATTTGACTAGCGAGCTATTCAGGACGGAAATCCTTTATACCGCTTTAACTCGCGCAAAGCGAAGAGCCGTCTTACTGGCAGACGACGAATTATTAGGTTTATCCCTAAGCAAAAAGTCGGAAAGGACTACCGGGTTTCGACTTTAGGATCATCGGGCACTGGTTTTAGAGGAACTACAACAGAATTCATATTATCGAAGAAGACTTTTTGAATCCATCGTTCTAACCCAAGCCCATAAGATCAGTAGCCTCAGTTCGGCGCTTCAAGAAAAATTGATAGAAAGCATCTTCGCGGCAAGGTGCCTATCCTTTGCGAGAAATGAGAAAAGAAAAACAGAAGCCCGCCGATTTCCTTTTGAGCATATAGGTTCTCTATCAAAGAATTTTTGTTGAAATCATAAGCATAAACTCCAATGATAATATTGATTAATGTTTAGAAGACTCGCAAAGCCGAATGCAAAAATACACCTTTTGAAAAAATATCAAAACGATACTTAGGTATTTTCACTCTCTATCGAGATAAATAACGAAAGCAGGCCTACTTTCCCTTAATTGGAAGTAAGAGGAGTAATTTACGCTTAAGGATGGATCAATAGATTTGACGGAAAAAGGACGTACGATAATTTCTTCTTTTTGTGAACTATATAGTGAAACTCTTATCTTACTTTTTCCTATTTTCCTTTTTTTGGAGCTGTTCAGATGATTCAAGTAAGTTACACGAAAGTTATAAACAGGCACTAGCTCAATTCCAATCTAAACAGTTGACTGAATCCAAATTTTCCTTTGAGAAACTTTATAGAGAACATCCGGATTATTTGCTTGTTAGGCTGATGCTCGCAAAAACGTATTTCTTTTCAAATAATCTCAAAATGGCTTTGAAACTATTTGAGGAGGATTACTCTAAAAACCCAACTCGAATTGAATCGGCAATCTGGATGTATCGGACGAAATATATAGTAGGCGAAGATCCGAATTCTATTGTACTCGGCCTTGATAAAATAATTTCGGATGATCCCAATAATATCGAAGCCTGGATTTTACGCGGACGGATTTACGAAAAATTAGGTCGTCTTGATCATGCAATTGAAAGCTATCGAAACGTTGTAAAAAATGATGAACGTCTCGGATTTGCTCATTTCAGGTTATCGGAATTGCTTCGAGTAGCTTCTTCCGAACAAAGAGATGCGGAGCTAATAAAGGCGAAAGTATTAGGATTTGATCCGGAATTAGAAAAGAAGCGAACAGTTTCAGGCACTGCTGCAAACGCTAAACATGAAAAGTAGAATACCCTTCGATATATTTTCCGGGGATAGAGTGACAGTTCAATTCCTTCAAAAATTATTTTCCAAAATCATAACGCTATTTTTATTTTCCATTATAGTTACAGCGCTCTTCAGGTTTTTGAATTCAGAGCAATCAAATATTATAAATGCAAGTATTCAGGCAATGAGCGTCGATCCACCCTTGGTTACAAAATGGATTTACCGAGATTCATTTTATTTTCTACTGGGTTATGGAGTTTGGATCAGTCTTATTCTTGTTACTCTTAAATTTCTAAGCAAATTCAATCTGCTATTCGACGATAAAATAGTAACGACGGCGTTGGTGCTCATTTCTATAAGTATGGCTTTAATGCTTCGTGATATACCCGACGTTTTTTATGATTCGCGTAAAAGGAACGTTATTATCGCTTTCCTTGTAATATTTTCGATTGCTTTGGTATTTAAGGGAAGTTTTATCCAAGAATTAAGCCGCCGAGTAGCCAGAATACTGAATGAAAAATATGCGATTCTTGTGGGTTTAATAGTTTTATTAGGTCTCCTGCAAAGATTACTTGCTTTGCAATTTGATGATGGGTTATTACAGAGCGGAGATGATCCTAAAACTTTTTATGAGTCGGCAATTAATCTCTACGAAAATGGAATTAGACCCAATTTAGGATTTAGCCCAGGTATGAGCTATTTCCTTTTTGCCTGCTTTAAAATTTTCGAAATCGGTCAGTTAATTCCCAAAATACTTTTGGCATTGATCGGCATGCTTGGGCTATTTTGTTCGATCGAGACAGCAAGAATATTTATTAAATCTAAATTTGCAGGCATAGCAGCGGGCGTATTTTACCTTACCTCAAGTCATTATGTTTCTTTTTCAAATCAGCTATGGAACGAAAATTTATTTAATCCTCTATTCTCGATATTCATTTACATAAATCTGGTGGCACTCCGTAAGAGCGGTATAAAATATATTATATTACAAATTCTAATTACGGTCTTCGCTGGTATTTGTTTTTCATTACTTAGAAGTTGGTTTCCCTTAGTGTTCTTGGTATTTTTGGCTGGCTATTGCTTCGAATCTCGTAACGGAAACATTCTTAGAAAAGCCCAACTTATCTTGATCGCGCTATTATTTTGCTTCTCTTACTTATCTCCACGATTTCTCGGAGGACAAGACGACGGCCTGATTGCTACGAATAACTCTCAAGTGAATTTCGTGATCGGAAATAATCCGTATTCGCAAGGAACATATACTCGACATTGGGTTACGTTTGTAGCGGAGTCTAAGTTGGACGTAAATAGCAAGGAGATGGCTAATTACCTCGTGCAAATATATAAAAAGAATCCGGAATTAGTTTTTACAAACCTATATAAAAAGCTTATGCTATGGTTTGTAGGGGCTGGAGGCCCACGGCCGCTCGGAAATTATTATCAACATCCCTTGCTGATTTCTCAATATTTCTATAGGATCTCGATCAGTTTGCTTTTGCTAGTGGGTTTAATTCGACTAATCAAATATAAAAAATTTATACTTCCTTCGGCTTATTTATCCATTCTACTTGTTCATTTAGTTTTTTTTGTGGATTATCGATTTACTCTTACTGCCATGCCAATTCAAGCGGTGTTAGTTCCCTTTGGAATAATAGTTATGGCGAATATTATTAAAAAGAAAATAGCGACTTAAGTGAGTGGTTTTTCTGTTGCGCCGTTAATCCATTCAGTAAAGGGAAAAAAGGGCCTCTTCTCGTTAAATTTGCTCGACATACAATTTATTTAAAATCTAATTTATAACTCAAACCTGTCAGCGCGGAAAAGAGGGAGAATGGATTTTATGATTAGAAAAGGGCGATATATCCGTCATTATTCCATTCCTGAAAGGCTTATGTCAGGCAGTATGCTCTCAATCTATTTTTGGGTTCTCTTTTTCCCGCTTTCTATCCTTTTTTCCCAGAACCTTAATAATTACCCGACCTTCGTAGCCCCTCAGTTTCAACAACAAAATCTTGATCAAGTTGTCAGCCTAGCAAATCAGTCCAATTCTTTAAATAACTGGGAAACAATTTCCGGCCAAGGACTCAGCGCTATTAAGTCAAATTGGGAGAATGCTTCAGCTTTAGAAATAGAATCGCTCGTCAGTTCGATTACCTCAAGCCCTAATTCCGGTACGAGTTTACAAGATTATCAAAATGCGGTTTCGGCTTACTTGTGGGCACAGGAAAATAATGCCGAAACACAATGGCTAAATCAGGTTGATTCTCAACTTTCTAATGCACGTGACAATTTTATCAATGGTCAGTTAGCGATTAATATTTCGAATAGCACGACGCAAAACCAGCAGCTGGTAGTTACGAGTAGCGGAAATGTGAATTCGGCCATTGCAAACTCTGCTGATTATAAAACTGCGCTTAATACTGGATTGCAAAGTTTTTCCGACTCTTTAACCGCATTACAAAGAACTTATGAGCAACAACTATCATCCTTAAACCAAACCGATGCGCAATATAAGGCGAATCTACTGCAATTGCAAGGCTACGAGAATACTGTAAAGCAGGGTATGCAGACTTCGGTTTCACAACTTCAAACTTCCCTCCAAACTACAGCTTTATTCTATAATACCAAACCAGACGGAACTCCGAATTGGAATTCGATGACCCAATCCGGATTAGATCTGCAAAACTTGATTACTAGTTTAAGTCAAGGTCTCGCGAATGGAAGTCCGCTCTCGGCACTTGCAAATCAAATGGTCTCTTATCTTCAAACTCAAGAAACTCAGGCACATAATAATGCCACTTATTGGAGCCAAAAAGCTACTCCGTACAATTTATCGCTAACCGGAACTGTTCTCGGTGGGGAACGGGTATTAAGCGGGCTGCAAGATTTATACAATTACGGGAATTGGGTATCCTCTGCAAATCCTGTTATCGGAGCTATTAAGGATTTCATCGATGGCGGAAGTAATAATCAAGATCCCACGTTGATTAACTATCTATACGGCAACGATTTCAATTCGAATAACTATAGTATTCTAAAGATAAATTCAGCAGATTTTAAAGGATACAATACTGCCTATACGAATTATAGCGTTTTTCCGATCCAAACGGGTTTTGCTGGCAATGACCTTTATTATTCTTCAGCAGGTTATAATGCATTCGATTTTAATGCGACAGGTTTAGGATTTCTCGGCGGTTTTGTTCTTCAAACAGGCTTCTTTGCGGAAGATAAATTTGATTATAGCATTAATATTCAGCTTCAAGACAAGAATGCATTATCGAATTCGCAAGTTTGGAGTGGGTTCCGAAACAATTTAAGCACCGAATTAAATAGTTGGAATTCAATCACTTCATCAATTTCAAGTTGGGAAGGACAAATTTCTGCCTATCAAGCACAATACGCGACTTGGCATGCACAAGCAGCTATCTATGCCGATGGCTTACAGCAATCTTATTCCACAGGGGTTGCAAATTTAAATTCTCAAGATCATAATTGGCAAAATGGATTATTGGCCCCCTTTCAAAACACCAATATAAATTCCGGGGCCGGCAATTCCATGGATTCTATAAAATCGTCCTTCTTAGATTCGGTTTCTCCTAAGATTACGCAGATACTTTTACCTTCCGACAATTCCGTTCTTTCTCCGGCTGCCCAGGCGCCAGTGATAGATCAGAGTAATTTAAACAATACTTTATCTATTTTTCAACAATCTTTAATGGGTGCGTCTAACTTAGCTTTAGAAAATCAGCTGAATCGACAAGCGATTGATGAAAATAAAAACGCTATTCAACAAATTGCAACTTCACTTGGGAATAACGCGGTTGTCGACAGCCATGGAAACATTGTCTATACTACTTCGATAGAAGATGGACATGCTCGATTAAAAACGGGCGGCGATGCCACAAACGCGAGTGATTATGAAGCAACCACTGTTAAACAGAATATATTTCTTTCCGCCCCCGCTACAATTAAAATTGCGGCCGCGGGAGATTTGTTTCAAACTTGGAATACAGGTTCGATAATTTCTCAGAATCAAGCTAATCTTGATTCATTTAATATTTCGTATAACTCTACAATAAATTCGTTAAATTCTCAAATAGCAGCGCTAAATTCTTTAAATGCAAAAAATGATAAAGCTTTTCAGGACGCGGCGCAGGCTGCAGCTAGTTTTGCGTCTGATCAGAAAAGTTTGGCTCAGGCATTATTCCAGGGTGGAAATTTTGAGTCCTGGGTTAAAGGGCAAATTCAGGATAAAGTGAACACCGCAATGGCAACAGCTATAGCCAACGCAACTGGGATGAGTCCTGACATGGCAAGCCAACTCGTAAGCTGGTTTGAGAAGAACCAGGCGGAGAAAAAAGCCAAGGCAAAAGCGAGAACGGAACAGATCACGTCCGGACTCGTGACAGTGGCAAGTATCGCTGCGTCGTTTATAGCGGGACCTGAGATGATGGCGGTTGGACAGGCGGTTCTGCAGGCAGCACAAGGATACCAAAACGGAGGAATGGAAGGCGCTCTTGTTGGAGCGGCGAGTGGAGCAGCAACAGCGTATGCAAGACAGTTCGGAGTCAACGTGGGAGTATCATACAGCTACTCGGGAGGGTTTGGAGGAACAGTAGGACTTGGATCTTCTAAACTCAATGCGGGAGTTACGTTTTCCCAACACGGAAGCACTTCGTTTAACATAGGAGGGAGCTACGGAAACGTAAGCTATAACCCAACGAGCGGGTTTAGCGGAAGTGTGAACCTTACCCCGGGACAGAATACCGGGGTCATGGTGAATATTGCTCAGCATAGCGGACCTAGTTTAACAGTCCAGGAATCTAATGAGGCTTCGGGAGTCGGTGGTTCCGTAACGATAGATGGTAAGGGAAATGCGACAGTAGCGGCAACGTATAGAAATGCTACGGTAGTATCGGCAACGGGGAATGTACACGATCCGAGTAGTTTTGGGAACCTGAAGGCGAATGAGAATTTTAATAGTGATCTGAACCAGAACCTTGCCATGGGTAAGGCGGACGAGAATCTAAAGGCCGGAACTGCAGAGTTAGCAGCCGGTCGTAGTAAGATCGCAGAGACTGGAAATGAAGCTCAGAAAGAAGTCTTAAACAATGAGAATGCGAGTGCACAAGACCAGCATGGTGTCTGGGCTACCCTTGCTAGTGCCGGTGAATTTTTAACCGATCCTAGTTCTGCGTCTACGTGGTTGGGACGGACCGCGCAAGATGTTGTGGGCAGTTTCCTTGGTAGTACGGGACTGGGTGCGAGTGATAGCAATGGGTTTATTGATAAGAATGGAGAGTATGTCCAGAGAAGTTGTTTCACAGCCGGGACACTCATACGGACGAAAGAAGGCTTAAAGCCGATCGAGAAAATCGAGATTGGGGATTTAGTCTTATCGTTAGATCCGAAGACTGGAGAAATGTCTTACAAGAGAGTGTCTCGACTCTTCTCCAAAGAGACACCACTTATTCATCGAGTCACGTATACTAACGGAAACGTAATCAATACGACTTGGAACCACCCTTTCTATATTCGAGGAAAAGGATTTACTGAAGTTAGAAACATTCAGGAAGAAGAGAGATCGGTCACGGTTGCGAGTATACGGAACTCGTCTCGTATCGAGAGAACTTCCGGAATACAGATCGGGGCTTCCTTAGCGGCGATAGGAAGCAGATCGTCGAGCTCAAACTCAGCGACTTGGAAAGACGAGATTCGAGGAACGGTTGGGATTGCTAAGATCGAAGAAGTGTATGAGAAGACGAAAGTCTATAACTTCGAGGTTGAAGACAATCACACGTATTTTGTGGGAAAAGACGGGGTGCTTGTACACAACGATGCTGGATGTATGGCTGGCGGCTTTGCAACTGGTGTTGGTAAAAGTATAGCGAGATTGGTAGATGCTCCTCAGCACTTAATCGAAACTGGGGCGAGCATTGCTGCTCCCGATAATTTCAGAGTCACAGACGAATTTGGTCGTCCGGTGAACGAGCATCCACTGGAAGCCCCGCTATCTAAAGGAGTGGCTTCGACACTTTATGATAAATTAGTAACAGAACCGGGAGCAGAGAAGGCGGCCAATTCAGATTGTGCCAATTGTTCGAAAGATTATTCCACGGGGTATAAATGGGGTAATTTCATCGGTGACGGTATGTTATTAGTTGCTGGCGGTATCACCGCTCTTCGAGGAAAGCTAGGAGGACTTGATGGTAAATCAGGAACGACGAAGGAAGCTGCTGAGGTTGGGCGAAATATTGGGAAAGCTGCATCTGTCCCGGAAATACCAAGGGGATTTTCAAGCCCAGAGCAGTACTCAAAGGCAATGTCTGAATTAAATGGTATTATGAAAAGTAAAGGAATAACAGATTATAGAATAGGTGTAAGCGGAAGTTCAGTAACTGGAGAAAGTTTTAAGTCGGGCAAACCTTTCGGACCTCATAGTGATATTGATGTATTTATTGAAAGTAATACATTAACGAAAGGGATTGGGACTTCTAAAAATATTCCAGGCTTTGTACATCCAAATAATTTACAAGAATTACATCCGGAATTGAATGCGTGGTCTAATAAGTGGCAATCAATTCTTGGACGGGAAGTTTCAGTTGGTGGTTTTCAAACGGGGAAATTACCTGATAGACCCGTTATCTTCTTCGGAAATAAATGAAATGGGAAGGGAACTTTTAATAAGATTAGAAAATAAAAAAGTCCTTTCTGAATTTGCAAAACAGATAACAAATCTGCTAAGAGGCGAAAATTTAGAAAAAAGGGAAAGCAATTTTTACACTTCAGGGTATTACTTCAAATTCCGGACAAAAAAAAATGAAGTTTCCGTTTATGAAGCAGATTCGGAGAAATTTGTAGATTTCGATTTCTCTGTGTATTTTAAAAATGATGAACCGCTGCTTAATCTCACATTAAAGAGCCTAGCTGAAAATTTAATTTCCCCTGGCGATGAAGTTGCAATTCCGGAATCACCTTTAATTGACGCTAAAACAGAATTTTGCAGGAAAGACAGATTAGGTCAGATTGAATGGGTGATAATCTAAAATATGCGACATTTAACGAAATCCATATTCTATTTATGATCCCTCGTATACACTCCGTCCCAGTCGGAAGCCGGAGGATTCAGTTTGTATTCCTTGCATCGATCAGTAAGTAAAAGGACTGCTTTATCGGACTGACCTTTAGCGGTCTGCGATTCTTGAAATTTACGAATCGCTTGATCCCATTTTCTGTCCAGATAGAGGTTCAAGCCTTCCTCATACAACCCGACCGATTCTTTCAGAGAGGGGGGAATTTTATCGCCAATTTCAGCAACAGCCTCGTATAATACGACCGGCTCGTTCTTACCTTTCACTCTAACCAAATCCAATTTTCGAGTGACAATTTGATTTTTAATTTCTTCATAAACGGAATCCGAAACGAGAATCGATACTCCGTAATCCTTTCCTGCAGCTTCTAAACGAGCCGCCAAATTTACCGTATCGCCCATCATCGTGTAAGAAGCCAGCGCATCCGTTCCCATAAATCCGACTTTCGCGAGGCCGGTATTCAAGCCGATGCGTATATTCATATCTCTGGCTTCGGGAATATAACGATGCTCCTTGTTCCAAGTCTTCCGGAGATCCTCCAACTTCGCGAGCATCCTCAAAGAGGCCTTAGTCGCTTTTATACAATGTTGGTCCACGTCCACTGGCGCGTTAAAAATGCCTACGATCGCATCCCCGATGTATTTATCCAAGACGCCTTCGTGCTCCTTTAAGATTAGAGTCATTGCGGAAAGGTATTCGTTTAATAATTCGGCGAGCTCTACGGAACTTAACTTTTCGCTAATCGCAGAAAACCCGGCGACATCGGAAAAGAAAGCGGTGACCCTTTTTTCGGTTCCCCGCTTTAATGCAGCTAGATCCTTCATCGCTTCGCCGATGACGACCGGATCGATCATGCTGCCCAGAATTCCTTTGATCTTTTCCCTTTCCCGCAAACCGCTTACCATGTGATTGAGAGCGATCGATAAATTTCCGAATTCGTCGTTCCCGCCCGGCTCGAACTCTACGTTTAAATCTCCTTTTCCCACTTCCTCGGCGTCGCGAATCAAACGTTTGATTTTCTGAACGACTATACCCGATATGAAAATCGCTAAAAAGATGGAGAACCCGCAAATTCCCAATGCGGAAAGTACCGCCCTATCTCGGTTGCTTCGAATGGATTTTAATCCCTCCGTTCTATCGACGATGGTACGAATTAAACCGGAAAAATTGGAGGCAAGTATTACCGTAGGAACATCGTCCACATCCTCCGCCAATAAGGGGGTCGTATCCAATTTCCAAAGGATTTGCTCCGCTTCCGTCCGGCTATTTCCGATGATACCGTCAGGAAATAAAGTTTTCAGCTTTGCAGTCGGGGTTTCGCTTTCTCCGGAATAAATCCAATCTCGTAATGCGTTCCATCGATCCTTGAATAACCGACTCCCGTCGGCCGATTGGATGGATTTTTCGTAATCGGAACCGTCGGGTCGAAAGCGAAGAAGAACTTGGTCTTCTAGAGCGGAATTTCTGGCGGACCCCAAAGCCTCCACTTTCTCCACATCTTCTTCGTTAGGCGGATTATTTCTTCGATAAGTGGCAAACAATAAGTCTCGTTTCCGAACTAAGGAGGAGTAGTTCGCATAATGATTCTTAAATTCCTTATCCTTAAAAGGAGGAATCGGAGGCTTCTTTTCCCTCAAAACCTTAAGCCTTGTTTCTAAAAGAGAAGGAATCCTGCTTAGTTCGGATACGATGGCCCTTTCCTCGTTAAGGTAAGCGCCCCAAGTACCGGGATGTTTCCGAATGGATTCGATCAGTTTGGCTCTTTCGGTCGAAGCCGGATTCCGAAAATGCGGAGAATACAAAGCTTGCAACTCAAGATTCGATTGCTGAAAGGAGTTAGGCGGAATTTCTCCCGTAATTCCGACCTTCTCGACAAGAGTCGAGAGTGCGGTTTTGAGACCGTCCTCCAGTATATTATCAAACGAGATTTCGTTTAACGGAGAATCCGGATCGAAAATTTTCGTATCTAAAGTGGGCTCCGATATTTCCCCGGGTACGATTCCCGTCAAAGCAAAGGTCTGGATTCTAAAACGGCCCGTATCTAATCCTAAATCCTTGATTTTCTTCCGTCGGGAATCCGCCAAAAGCTGAACGATCGCCGAATCCATTTTAGAACGGTGTTTTCGAGCGATTAAAAATTTGCTCTTTACTTCCTCTTCCAATGCGGACAACTCGGTCGGATCCGTTTTTTCCTGATTTTCTTTGATCTCGTACAATCTCTTGCGAAGCAAGGACGCGTCTCGATCGGCAAAAACGAATTTCCTTGCCAAGGATTGTAGCTCGGAAAAATCCTTTTCCCCTACATGCTCGCTTCCGTCCCGTTGAAGCTGCGCCTTAATATTTTTCTCCAGGATTTCGATATCGGCCTTGGAAAGATATTCCGAATAATAGGTGTCGAGCGTCTTACGTACTTTACTTTTTCCTAATGCTCCAAAAAGGCTCGTTTTGATTCCGAACAGGGAGACTTTTTTTTCTTCGACCAACGTTTTCGTGGTTCTGTATTTCTTAAGAGCCTCGGTTTGCTTACTAACGCGATCCCTAAATTCCTCGATCCGGATCAGACTTTGAGAAATATTATCCAGTTCCAAAACGAGGGACGATATATATCGTCTTGAAATGGCGGCCTCCCGTTCATAACTTTCGGTCAGAATCTCGGTCTGTTGGCGCACATATATGAAGGAAAGAATCAGGATGGTTAAGGCGATCAAGCTGCCGGTAAAAAAGGCAAGCTTTGCTCGAATCCCGGAGTAGAGGAGGCGAAAAACTCCGAGCACACTGGCAAGAATACGATTTACTAACCCGCTTCCGATTGCGGAAGAATTCTTGTTCATAGGAAAAAAAAGTCCCTGAAAGGATGCTATGGCAAGCAATATACTTTGGGAAATTTCTTTACCGATTCGATTTTTTCGGATTCTATAGAGAGACTTTAGAAGAGTTTTTCAAAGGTTGCGGTTCGGTAGTCGGAAGTTAAGTAAAAAATATGAGAGCAAGCAGGGCATCGATAATTCCCTTGTCCTTTCACTCTCAAAAACCGGAAACAAATCGGACAGGCGACCATACCTTCCTCTATTTCCTTCTTTTTATCCTGCAATAAGAAGGCTTTTGCTTCCTCGCGGGTTGAAAAAAAGGGAATGAGTACGTCTAGGCCGAGCTTTTTCCAATCTTCGACCAATGCAGTAGGTAAAAAGCAGACCGAGAATTTGGATTGAGGGTGATTCGTCACCGAATTCTTGAGCAGGATCAACCCTTCTTGGTCCCAGGCAGTCAGCCCGCCCGCATCCAATAAAATTCGATGAATTTCCGACGATAGGACTTGCTCTATCTTTTCTTGAAAGGAGGTCCCAAGTACCGAATCGAGTTTGCCCTGAAGATTGACAATTAATTCTTTCACAGGTGGCACTCAGGAGAATCGATAAGATCCGGGTTTTCCGCAACCGAAAAAACCCAAAAAGGTTGGACTTTTACCATTTAGCGATATTTTTTTCCTTAATGGAACATTGGAATCGCCGGACCTTGATATTCCCTCTGGACCTTTGCTTTATGGTCCTGTCCTACTTTTTGGCACATTTAATTCGATTCGAATCCTTGTCCTTCCTGCAAAAACCGGACACCTTTCTAATCCCTCTTGTGATCGTAGTCGCATGTCGATCGGTCGTATTCTTATTTTCGAATATTTATCGTTCCATCTGGGCTTACGCTTCGATTCATGACCTTCTGGAAATCATTAAAATCACGGTCCTTTCCTCCTTTATCGCGACCACCGTGTTGCTCTTCTACAACCGCTTCGACCAGATGTCGCGAATGGTCCCGGTTCTAGACACCATTCTTTTGCTAAGTTTCCTATGTCTCAGAAGCCTTTCCTGGCGAATCTTTCGGGACCAGTATATCATCCGAAAGACCAGGGAGCACGGAGCTCCGACTCTCATCTTAGGAGCCGGAAAAATGGGGGCGTCCCTATTATCCGAATTCCGCAGGCATAGCGAATTGAAATTAAACCCGGTCGGATTTTTGGACGATGACGAAAGCAAAATCGGCGCATTGATCCAAGGAGTCCCGATTTTAGGGAATATCTCGAAGGCCGAAGAAACGATTCGCAAACTAGGGATTAAACAAGTAATTATCGCAATTAAAAATCCGGACGGAAAACTGATCGGTCGATTGCTGAAGACTTTCGAATCCACTGAAGTAGGCTTTAAAATCCTTCCGTCTATCGGTTCGCTTTTTTTCGATTCTCCCAAAATTCAACAGTTGCGCGAAATCCGAGTCGAGGACCTTCTTGGAAGACCTGTCGTCGATCTGGAAATCGAATCCATCCGTTCTTATATCAGAGGAAAATCGATCTTAGTCACCGGTGCAGGCGGTTCGATCGGAAGCGAGATTTGTAGACAGGTCGCGATCTTCCAACCTTCAAAACTAGTCCTTCTAGATTCCGCTGAGACACCCCTCTACGAAATAGATTACGAATTACGCAAAATTTTTCCGCATTCCGGAATCGAGTTTTTTCCGGTCGTCGCGGATATTAAGAATCTTTCGCGAGTGAGTTCTGTTTTCGAAGCGCATTCCCCGGAAGTCGTATTTCATTCCGCGGCCTACAAGCATGTACCAATGATGGAAACAAACCCGTCGGAGGCCGTTTTAAATAATATATTGGGTACTAAAAACGTAGCGGATATTGCCCGTCTGTCCGGAGTAGAACGTTTCGTACTTATCTCCACGGATAAGGCAGTTAACCCGGTTAATATCATGGGCGCTTCCAAACGCGTAGCGGAATTGTACATCCAGCACGTATCTCGGGAGACCCGGACCAAATTCATTACGGTTCGATTCGGAAACGTATTAGGATCCAACGGTTCCGTGATCCCAAGATTTCGGGAACAGATCCAGGGCGGCGGTCCCGTTACCGTAACTCATCCTGAAGTCATTCGATATTTTATGACCATCCCGGAAGCTACCCAATTAGTTCTGCAAGCGGGTTCCATGGGCGAACGCGGCGAAATATTCTTATTGGAGATGGGAGAGCCGGTGCGAATTCTCAGTCTAGCGGAGGAAATGATTCGTCTATCCGGCTTACGACCGTATGTCGATATTCCGATCGAATTTACCGGCCTAAGACCCGGGGAAAAACTTTTCGAAGAACTGCTTTTGGATCTAGAAGGCATCAAAAAAACTCACCATCCAAAAATCAGGATTGCCGCCCCTTTAGAAGATAGCGATCTTAGCAGCTTCCAGGCCAGGTTTCAGGCCCTTTTGAACGCCGCACGCTCCAACCAGGAAAAGGATATCTTTTCCCGGTTTAAAGAGCTAGTTCCGGAATACAAAGTTCACAAGGATTACATCACTGAAGAAGAGGCCAGGGCCTTAGAAAAGAATGGATCATAACCCCGAAGATATCACCGTACTTCGCGACTTTAAAAAACAACTCTTCTCCCTCTATTGGGAAAGGTTCGGTACTTTCTATCTGCACGCTATGCCCCATCCCGATTTAAAGATCGGAAAGAGAGGCTTACTCGGAGACGAACCCGAATCCGGAATTATCTTAGTCATAGGTCCGCGAGCCGCTAGGGACATTCGCATAGAACAGGATTGGGCCTATGCAGAACTCCAATTCGGGTATACTTGGGAGCAAGTTTTCATTCCTTGGGACGCGGTGTTTCGATACTTCGATAAGTCTCAGCAAACCGTTTCGCAAATGAGAATTTTCTTAGGTAAGCTGCAATCTTCCGCGGGAAGCGGCCCTGAATTCGCCGAAACCGATTCTTCGTCCCCTTCGGGAGAACTTGTTATCGAGTCGAAGGCGAAAGGAAAGAAGCGCAAAAACAATGTCATCGAAGTGGATTTCGGGAGTAAAAACAAAAAATGAGTAATTACAGATGGTTCGTACCGGGAGATCTCGACGGTTTTTTCGGCCTAATGATCGACAATTTAATTCAGATCTTAGTGTTAGTCGCCCTCTGTGTGGGGCCTTGCGGAATGCCTCAGGAATTCGTTTTTCGAGTCATCATTCCGGGGGCGGCAGTATCCCTGCTATTGGGAAACTTATTCTATGCCTTGCAAGCAAGACAACTTGCAAAAACGGAAGGCAGAACCGATGTCACCGCGCTGCCGTACGGGATTAACACCGTATCCCTTTTCGCTTTCGTATTTTTCGTAATGTTTCCCGTTTATTTAAAAACAGGAAGTTATAAAGCCGCCTGGGCAATGGGCCTACTCGCGAGCTTTCTCTCGGGGTTGATCGAAATGTTAGGAGCCTTTGTTGCGGAAAGGATTCGGAAGGCCACGCCTCGTGCCGCACTTCTTTCCGCTCTAGCGGGAATCGCCCTCACATTCATCTCGATGGATTTTTTAATTCGAACCTTTCAGAATCCGCTAGTCGCTTTCGTGCCTTTCGGAATCATCTTATTACAATATTTTGGACGGGTGGTTTTTCCGTTTAAAATTCCCGGCGGCTTAATTTCGGTGATAGTCGGAACGATTCTGGCCTGGTATTCTCCTTATTTTTCGGGAAAACCGATTATGGATCCGGAAGCGTTAAAATCTTCGCTAGGCATCGGATTATATCTTCCGGTCTGGAGCGCCGGTGAAATTTTTTCCGTATTTAAGGAAGCGGATATCAGAGAGTATCTTTCGATCATTCTCCCGATGGGAATTTTCAACGTGATCGGATCCCTTCAAAATATAGAATCCGCCGAGGCGGCCGGAGATAAATTCAATACTCGAAATTCTCTTCTAGCGAACGGAATCGGAACCGTCGCGGGTTCATTCTTCGGTTCGCCCTTCCCTACTACGATTTATATCGGTCATCCAGGTTGGAAGGCGCTAGGAGCGAGGGCCGGTTACTCTACGCTGAACGGAGTCTTCATGACCGTCGCGGCTTTCTTGGGACTCATGGGATTCCTTTCCAAACTGATCCCTATCGAAGCCGGAATGGCAATCGTCTTATGGATCGGAATCGTGATCGGCTCCCAAGCTTT
Source organism: Leptospira inadai serovar Lyme str. 10 (assembly GCF_000243675.2). Taxonomy (NCBI): domain Bacteria; kingdom Pseudomonadati; phylum Spirochaetota; class Leptospiria; order Leptospirales; family Leptospiraceae; genus Leptospira; species Leptospira inadai. The sequence continues at coordinate 188,434 of NZ_AHMM02000024.1, forward strand.
CGAAGCGACTCCGACTCGTCATGCTCCTGCCGTAGTCATCGGTTTGTTACCGGCGATTGCAGGTTGGGGCGTTCTCTTAATCCAGAGTACTTTTAATTACGCGGATCCGATTTTAACGAAGGCAATCGAGGGAACCGCTGCGGCTTCCCAGACTCCGAATATTTGGCTATCATTGGTTCCCGCAAACCAACCCATCTTTCCGTATCCATTAGAGGGACTCTTAAGTCTTTCTCAGGGATTTCTTCTATCTTCCATGGTATGGGCTGCGATTGCGACGTTCGTAATCGATCGAGATTTTAAGAAGGCGATTCTGGCGAGTTTAGCGGGAGTTTTTCTTTCGGCTACGGGATTTATTCATGCCTATTCGCTACGGGGAAACGCGATTTTAACCCCATTTGAACCGAATTTCGGTCCGTTTGTGAAAGGATATTTGCTTTTAGTCTTACTTTTTCTGCTGGCTTCTTTCTTACGGAAGGAGCCGAGAACGGTCTAATATGATGACGGGAAGAACGCCCGGGGATGAAATTGATCCCGAACGTTTCTATATAAGGAGAAAAAGTCACCTATGTGGATGATTCGTAGATTCGGATTGTTTGCGATAACAAACCTCGCAGTGATAGCAACGATCGCATTCTTAATAAGAATTACCGGTCTCGCCAGCTATCTGGAAAAATCGGGTATTTCGTACGGAGGATTGCTTCTTTTCTGCACGATATGGGGGATGGGCGGTGCATTTATTTCACTCTTCATTTCCAAATTTACCGCTAAAATGTCGATGGGAGTCGAGATTATAGATCCTCGTACGGCGACAGGATGGCAAAGAGATTTGGTCGCACGAGTCAAAAGACTCGCAGACGCGGCTGGTTTACCGATGCCGGAAGTCGGCTATTATCAGTCTCCGGAAATAAACGCTTTTGCAACCGGACCTAGTCGATCTAGCGCTCTTGTGGCAGTTTCTACCGGACTTTTAAACGGAATGGATAGCGGAGAAATCGACGGAGTTCTCGGACACGAACTGTCTCACGTAGCAAACGGAGACATGGTAACCATGACCCTCGTACAAGGAGTCGTGAACTCGTTCGTGTTTTTCTTTGCTTGGATTGTGAGCACTTTAATTGCATCCCAACTCAGTAGGAACGATGACGATCGCGGGGGCGGAGGCTTCTTTATGCGATTTATGATTCAACAAGTACTCGTAATGGTATTCGGATTATTGGGTTCCATCGTGGTCGCGTATGTTTCCAGAGCACGAGAATACCGCGCGGATGCCGGCGGGGCAAAATTAGCCGGTAGAAGCAATATGATTGCCGCACTCGAAAGGCTCAAAGCCGCTTTTACCGTGGACCCCGTGGATCAAAGAGGGGAATCGATCGCAACTCTTAAGATATCCAATCGCGCAGGTGGATTCGCTTCCCTGTTTGCAACCCACCCGCCTTTAGAGGAAAGAATCGCCGCTTTGCGAGCAAAAGCATATTAAAATCAGGTTGATAGCCGCCCTAAATAAGGGCGGTTTCATCAAAAAAGAATTGTTCCCGCGCTTCCGAAGATTGGAATAGGACTTCGAGCCTATGTCCATCGTTAAATCAAAAATTCGCACCATTCCCGATTATCCTAAAAAAGGAATCCTTTTTCGCGATATCACGTCTCTCTTATTGGATCCGGAAGGTTTAGCACTTACTATCGGAACCTTTGTGGACAGGTATTCCAACCAAGGAATTACGAAAGTTGCGGGAATCGAAGCTCGAGGTTTTATAATCGGTGCTCCCGTCGCTTTTCAATTGGGAGCCGGGTTTATTCCGATTCGGAAAAAGGGAAAACTGCCGGCGGAAACCGTAGCCCAAGAATACGATCTTGAATACGGAAAGGATATCATTGAAATTCATAAGGATTCGGTTTTTCCGGGCGATAAAATTCTGCTTATGGACGATCTAATTGCGACCGGAGGAACCATGATCGCGGCGACGAAACTTCTACAGCGTTTAGGCGCAGTGGTTAGCGAAGCAGGCGTAATTATCGACCTACCCGATTTGGGAGGGGCTTCCAAATTGAAAAAAGAGTTAGGAGTCGATGTCTATTCTATCTGCGAATTCGAAGGCCATTGAAGTTTGATGCCTATTTTTAAAGCTGCATTCGTTTCTTTTATTTTTTTCGTAGTTTCGCTGCCTTCCTTTGCGGAGGCAAAAACGGACTTTGATAGCGTCCGGAAAGCGGTGGTTCAAATCAAAGTTTATTCCCAAGCGATTAATCCTTATTCCCCGTGGACGACCGATGGAGTACGTGCAAGCTCAGGAACCGGTTTTCTAATCGGAAAAAAGCGAATTCTTACGAACGCTCATGTGGTTTCGAACGCAAAATTCATTCAAGTACAACGCTATAATCAAACCGAGTGGTATCGGGTAAAGATCCTCTTCATCGCTCATGATTGCGACCTAGCCCTTCTGGAAGCGGAAGACGGGCAATTCTATAAGGATTCCCACGATCTAGAGCTGGGAGAAATCCCCGAACTGAATTCTCCGCTAATCGTCGTAGGTTATCCGATCGGCGGGAACAAAGTTTCCGTAACTAGGGGGATCGTATCCAGGAAGGAACAATCGGAATACTCCCATTCTTCCGTCGACAGTCATCTCGTTCTTCAAGTAGACGCGGCAATCAATCCGGGCAATTCGGGAGGCCCGGCGATTCAGGACGATAAAGTGGTAGGCGTTGCCTTTCAAGTGGCAACCAAAGGCGAGAACATCGGATATCTGATTCCAACGAACGTTATCCGACATTTCTTAGTGGATATCGAGGACGGAACGTACGACGGCTATGTCGAACTCGGGATCAGTTTTTTAAATTCCTTCAATGTTTCCCTTCGTAAAGCGAAAGGGATCCCCGACGGTCTGGAAGGTGTATTCGTCACTCGGATCCTTCCTCACGGTTCCGCCGACGGATATTTGCAGGAAGGAGATTATCTCACCGAGATCGACGGAAGTCCGATCGGCAGAAACGGAACCACCACTCTGGATAAGGACGCAAGAGTCGATTTTACGGAGAACGTCGATAACAAGCACGCAGGAGATCGAATTAAATTCAAGGTATTTCGCGGAGGAAAGCTCATCGATATTTCCTTTGAAGCTAAAAGAATGCCCGACTTCGATTTTATGAGAAATCGTTACGACGCTCCCTACGACTATGCGATGATCGGCGGCCTACTCTTCCAAGAAATGTCTCAGGATCTTTTAGCTACCTGGAGTCGTGCAGGAAGCACTTCGGGCGGTAGCCAATTTCTATACAGGTATAAGTATTTCATCGCGGATAGAATCAATCGTTATAAGAAGGCGGACGTAATCCTGTACAGAAAACTAGCCCACCCTGTGAATTCATCCTCCGATTATTTTCTCAATTTGGTGATCGAGTCCGTCAACGGAACCCCCGTGAATAGTTTGGAGGATTTGAAAAAAATTCTATCTTCGACGAAGGATCGTTACTTGCGATTGAAATTTCTGGATGTGGAACTCCCTTTAATTTTAGATCGGAACGAAGCGGAAACCGCCGATCGTCAAATCCGTTCCACGTATGGGTTGGAGTAACACATTGAAATTCCGTATTTTATCGGTTATTTTTGCGGTATTCTTTTCTTCCATGATCGCGGAGGCTAAATCCGGGAAATCCTCCAAAGTCGCGACGACCAAAAAAGTTCATGAGTTAAAGACATCCGTTTCAAACACCTCCAACAAAACTAAGCCGGAAGAGGAATTCGAAAGGAGCATAGTTCAGATCAAAGTTTCCTTTCAGGAACCGGATTATATTTCACCTTGGAAGAAAAAAAATCCGCGAGTTCGCCGAGGAGTCGGAATCGTCGTCGATGGGGATAAAATTTTATTACCCGCTCAAATTCTGCAGTACTCGACTTTAGTAGAAATTAAAAAATTCTCTTCCTATGCGGATACTAAAGCCACGATCTTTCGAATCGATCCCGAAACAAACCTGGCCCTACTTAAAGTCGATGAAAAAGGCTTCTTTCAAGATTTGAAGCCTTTGGAATTTCAAACAAGCATCTCCTATCCCAAGCAAATCTCCATTTACCAATTGGATAATTCCGGATCCATCCAGAGCGCAACCGGGGCCTTGCTTAGCCTGGACCTGGACCTCTATCCGCAGGGCCAAATCGAGCTCCCGATTCTAGATGTTAACTCGACGGAAACCTTGAACGGGAACGGAGAAGTCATCGTTGAAAATGGAAAAGTCGGCGGAATCTTATTCGATTTTAGCGGCGATAAAAACGCAGGCAGGGCGATTCCTTCGTTTTTAATCCGTAAATTTCTAGGAGTTTCCGGAAATTCACAAATCGCTTATAAAGGATTTCGGCATCGCCCGGTAACCGACGAAGCGACAAAGACGTATTACGGAATCAACGGAAAGAACGAGGGCATCCTTGTAGCGGAAATTCTTCCCGGCAGTTCGGCAGATGGGGTTTTGAAACCGGGAGATGTGATCCTGGAATTCGGCGGCAAGAAAATCGATTCCAAGGGATATTTTGAACATCCGACCTATGGTAAGCAGGTTCTTTCCTTTATCGCGCATATCGGCGATGAATTCGGGTACGAAGTCGGTAAAAAAATTCCGGTCAGTATCCTAAGGGAAAAAAAGAAAATGGAAGTAAACCTTCCGCTAAAACCGTTCCCCTATTCTTCGATCAGAATTCCCCATCGCGATCCCTCCAATCGACCCGATTTTTATTTGGACGGCGGCTTTCTTTTCATAGATCTTTCGGAAAATTATCTGCTCGAGTGGGGAAAGGACTGGAGATCGCGAATCGACAAAAAGCTTTTATATCTGTACGATTATCATAAGTTCAGATCATCGGGCGACAACGAAGGTAGAATCGTACTATTATCACAGGTGGTCCCCGACGAATCCAATAACGGTTATCACGAAGTTTTTGCGCGAATTCTCGAATCGGTAGAAGGAGTTCCCGTTCTTTCCGTAAAGGATCTTATGCGAAAAGTGAAGGAGTCCAAAAAGAATTTCATTTCTTTATTATTAGATGACGGAACCGAAGTGATTCTTAACAAAGCGGAGCTTGCAAATACGAACGCTAGAATCAACGCGCAATACAAAATTCCGTTATCTACGATGGGGGAGCGAAAATAATTCTCACCAGATACTATTCGTCATGGGCTTGGCGATAAACGCAATCTTAACGAAAAATAAGATCAAGACGATACCGCAAATTCCCCAATAGTGCCAAGCCGAAAGTCGATCGTCTTCCTCCTGCCAAAGAATCAGCAGCGGGATGGAAACGGTAAACATACGAGAAATGTTTTCGTACGTAGCCCAGTATAGAATATAGCCCGCCGAGAATATCGAAAACATAGTAATCGCAAAACCGAATCGAAACGGGAACCCCTTTTTCCAGTCTCCCCGGAAAAGAAGGGTACAACCGCTCAAAAACAAAAGAAGAAGGGGAAATCTGGAAAACTTTTTGGCGATAGAGCGAAACAATCCGCTATCGAGAGAAACGGATCCGAGTATCAGGCCGTACATCTCTTTCAAATAACCGATGATTCCGCCTAATGGATCGAAAAATTCCGCGAAACGAGTCGGTGTAGCTTCGGGAAATTTTAATTTTAAAAATAAATTCCAAAGACCGGGAAGAACGAGACTAGAGAGGATCCATAGGCTGCGACGAAAGTCTTTCTTAAGAAGCGAATCGACGCCCAGTGGAAAAAGTAGAAACAGCGCCTGCTCTTTCGTAAGAAGCGCCAGTCCGCCTAACAGCGAGAATAATAGGAATCGTTCCTTTTTGTAAGCCCAGTACGCAAGCACGAGAAGACCGACTAAAATCGTGTCCGAAACTAAAAGGATGTAACTACCGAGGGCAAAAGGGGAAAACAAATAACCGACGGAGAGAATCTTTTGGCGATCCGGTAACAAATCGCGAATCGCCAAAAAGGAAAGGATCATAAAAAATATAGGAAGGAAGTACATCCCGAAAATCGTTCCGTGCGGCCCGATCCATCCGAATGGAGCAGCCAATAACGGGTACCCGATCCGAGGTGCCCTTACGCTCGTCTCGAAACCATTGGGCCAATCCAAGGCGAACCCCGAGATCATTCGAGAATAGAAATAGAAGATTTGGCCGTCATATCCGGCTCCTAAGTTTCCTTCCTCCCCTTGAAAGACGATCGCGCCCTTCGGCACCTGTCGGGGATTTAAGTCGCAGTATTCCTTTCCGAAATTAATTTGAGATGTCGGGTTCCAATCGTATTTTTTCCAAACTAGCAGGGAAGAAAGCGAGTACATGAAAATAAAAAGGAGAATAAGAGCATTTTGATTTTCTAATAGTCCGAAAATTTTTCGATAAAATTTCTCCGAGAATAATAGAAACTTATTTTCACGCGAATCTTCCTGCACCTTTCGATCCCCTTATTTCTCCGCGTGAATTTCTTCGGCGATCCAGGATGAGAACGTTTCCGTCGAGGTTCGAGCGGCGGAATACGTCAGATGATGCGGATCCAGAAAATCCCTTTTATCCCTCGCCACGTCTCTAGCATCCCGGAACGAATAATGTTTCGAACCCAGTGACCGTAAATACGACAGGTATCCTTTATACCAGGGGCTGTTTTCATATACGACTCTCTCGATCGGGTTCTCGGCGGAATTCACGATCATCACCTTAATTCCTTGGTCTTCCAGATACCGGACTCCTTTTTTGAGATATTCCAATTCGGACCAGGTAAAGAACCCTTTAGAACCGCCTAGTTTTTCCTTTGCGATTCTGATCACTTTTAAACGGGTTAATGCCGACTCCGCATCCTCGTTCCGGTAAATTCTTTTCTCATAATCTTCCGCATATGCGTCGTCATTCAGATCCGCGATCCTGGAGTCGTCTATTCCGGGAATTCTCGTATAGGAGATATTACTTCCGATCTCTTTACGACAAAAATTCTGAGATAATCGGATTCCGTATATCTCCTCCGTCCCGAAAATTCTTCTATCGACTTCGTTGGAAGAGACTGGTTTATCCGTTTCGAACCGAAGTGAAATCTTACCCATCGTTCCCGGAAACTCCAAATCTAAATTGGACCATCCCGCTTTTTCGAATGTCTTATCGAATATTAAAGTCTCCTCGGGCCTCTCCTGGAAGATTCTTACACGGGTTTTTTCATGCTGCAGAAAGATGCTTTCTTTAAAATGGCCGTCCTTCGTTTCGCAATCGATATGAAATTTAGGCCTGGTCCAACCTCTCAAATAAATTCCTTCGTTCGGCAGAATTCCCGTATAATAATGATACGATCGACCGCTGCGAAAATGGTGTTCGATGAAAGAGTCAAACGGATCATATACGAAACTTCGATACCGAGTTAAAAGAAATAAGGATCTGGATAAAAGCCCTAGAAATTGGGGTTTTCCTAATTCCAAAATTTTAAAACTATTGTCGCTCAAAAACTCCGCCGGATATAGGATTCGGTTTTGATGCCTGCCGGTGCTGAAATCTATAAATAAGCGGTTTTCGTCGAATCCTACCGACATATCCGGTTTTCCGGATTCCAGTTCGTCTTCTCCGACTAAGTAATCCAATTGAAAATCGGCCGGGTTCAGAACGTAGAAAACGAGTTCGGGTTTTTTGGATGCGATGTCTTTTCGATAGAAATAGAAATCGGATGGAGTGAGGGCCGGATGCGCGTAAAATTCCGCTTTTACTTTTTTGGAAGAATCGCTTCCGTTCTTTTGAAAATGCGCGGTAATCATTTCCGGAAACACGGAATATAAAGCGACACTGCTCCCGACGACCAAAACCCCGTCCTCATCCTCTTTGAATCGGATCCTATTTCTTTTCTCCAAGAAGTTAAACCAAGGCGATGTGTCCCATTCCAATTCGTTCGGAAAATGAAATAAAACAAAAGGGAAAACGATCCTATCTAAAAAGGAAAAAAATGCAAGGAACGCGATGCTCAATCCGAGCACGCGTAGTTTGAAAAATCTTTCAGTCATTTGCCGGTTAGGTTACATTCGGAGCAAACCCCATAAAGAATAATCTCATGGGAGTCTACGCGAAATCCTTTGGGTAAGTTTTCGATCGGGAAAGGACAAACTTCCACATCGAACACTCGATCGCATCTGATACAGTGAAAATGATGGTGGTGATCCAAATGGCTCGTTTCGAAACGAGAAGATTCTCCGGGAAGCTTTATCTCGTGAATTTTTTCGGATTCCAATAGGTTATGTACGGTCCGGTAGACCGTCGCTATTCCGATATTCTTTACCGTGATTTTAGAAAGGTCGTAGATTTCCTTTACGGAAAGAGGACCTTTCGCATCCTGAATCACACGAAAAATTTCCTCTTTTTGTTTTGTCTTCCGAGACGCGGCTTTCTTATCTTCGTTCATTTGGGGATCCCAAGTAAACCGGGAATACAATTTATGATAAATTTTCGAGCAAAAGGAAGAATTCTTTCCGCTCTTGCCAATTTATCGGGACGGATTTTCGAGTTCTTCCTCCATCCGAATTTCCCAATCAGGAAACGGATCCGAAAAGGATTCCCAACCGCTCGGACCGTAAGAAAATTCTTCCGCGGTGACGAGACAACCGTCTAGTAAGCTTGTGATTTCTTCGTGGTCCATGTCAACTCCGATTAGCACGATTTCCTGCCTCCGATCCCCGTACGGTTCCTGCCATTGCGATAGGATTTCCTTTTCCGCATCTTTTTCGGGCCATTCCGATCGAGGAGTAGCTGCCCACCAGAGTCCCGCGTTTTCAGTTCTACAGGCACCTCCCGCTTGAGACCATCCGCCTACCCAATCCGGTCGAGTGGCCAACCAAAAAAATCCTTTGGAACGGATTACTCCGGGCCATTCCTCCTGCAGGATGTCCCAAAACCTATGAGGATGAAACGGCCTTCTTGCACGGTATACAAAGGAACTAACTCCGAACTCTTCCGTCTCCGGTAGATGTTCTCCCCTAAGCTCTTTTAACCAACCCGGAGCCTCCGCCGCTTTTAAAAAATCGAATCGGCCAGTATTTAAAATAAGCTTTGGGTCCACTTTCCCTTCTCGTACGGGAATTATGAGAGCGTCCGGGTTCAGGCGTTTCAGAATAGAGGCCAGATTGAGTAACTCCTCCTGCGAAACCAAATCCGTCTTATTGATCAGAAGAACGTTTGCGAATTCCACTTGCTCGATTAAAAGATCAACGATTGTTCTCGTATCTTCCTCGTTCGCGGCTAAATCTCGGTCGGAAAGATCTTCGGACGAGGAATAATCCTTTAGAAAATTCCAAGCATCGATGACCGTCACCATCGTATCCAAATCCGCGATTTGGGAGAGGGAAAAACCGGATTCGTCTTCGAACGTAAAGGTTTCCGCCACCGGAAGCGGTTCGGCAATGCCTGTGGATTCGATGAGCAGGTAATCGAATTTACCGTCTTTGGCCAGCTTAGAGATTTCGTTTAATAAATCTTCTCGCAACGTACAGCAGATACAACCGTTGGAAAGTTCGACCAAAGTTTCTTCCGTACGGGATAGCTGAGCCCCCCCGGATTTTATCAGGTTCGCATCGATATTCACTTCGCTCATATCGTTTACGATGACTGCAACTTTGAGACCTTCGCGATTTTTTAAAATGTGATTTAATACGGTGGTTTTTCCGGAACCCAGGAATCCAGATAGGACCGTAACTGGAAGTCGGCGAGAAACTAGCATGAATTTTAGCGTTTCGAAGATCCTATTTTTGTCAACTATTAATGATAATTAATTATCATTAATTTCCGAGATTTCACTCCGTCCGATCTAAGGTGGGAACTCCGAATCCGCCGCCTAACTCCGTAAATTCGTGTTTCCAGGAAAGCCTTGGTCGTTACGGTTCAGTTATGAGAGGAGTTGCGATTCTTCTAGGAATCATTTCAATCGGATGCTTATTTTCTACAAAATCGGGATTGCCGATCCGGACTCCGGCCGGAAAAACATTGGGTTATTATCCGGTGGAAACTCGATGGATCGGATTTGACCAAGCCCCGTCGCTCCGAGATCTCTCTTCGTTTCAGAAAGTGGAAATCTTGGAATTTCCGCTTTCGAATCTTTCCTCTCTGGAGGAGTTACCGCAACTCCCCCGCCTTCGGTATATCAATCTTAGCGGTACAAGCGTCCGCGATTTCAAACCGTTAGAAAAGCAACCCAAGCTGGATTCAATTATCCTTAACGGAAACCCGATAGCGGATATCGATATAGCGACGTATTCTGGTTGGAATCGACTCACTCGAATCGAACTTTCTAACACCAAGGTTTCTAGGCTTGAATTTCTGGGCTTCGGATGCGCTGTAAGACATTTAGAGCTTCGAAATACTTCCGTTTCCGATCTTCGACCTTTGGCAAACTGTTTGCAACTAAGGGAATTGTATCTTCAGGGAACCAAAGTTTCGAATCTTGCTCCGTTATACGGATTAAACGAACTCATGCATTTACAATTGGACCGGACTTCCGTCGCCGACGAAGAAATCAGCGGTCTCCGAAAGAAATTACCATATCTAAAAATCTTTCCCGGAATGCGCAAAATTCTAAGTTCCGAAACCGGATTAGATAGATAAAAGCCGGTTTATTCATAGGCCAGAGGCGAGGCCTCTCCCGGATTCGTGTATAAAATAAGATCGCCGCCGGAAATACTTAATCCGTCGGCCTGAATTTCTCCCGTAGTTTCCACCGTTATCAAAGATGTCAGGCTTCGTCTTTTTCCATCCGGTTTTTCTAATACAACTGCAGCGCCTTTCCGAACCTTGGAAAGACGCATTCCCCAAATTTCCAAAATTCCTCGTTTTGCGAACAATACGACGGCCGCAACTCGATTCGGAGCGGAGGAGGCGGATCTTCCCAGTTGGATTCCTTCCTCCTCGCCTTCGGGTCCCGGAATTAAACGGATTTGATTCTGCCCCGACTTCCATATTAGAAATTCAAAATGGTCGCACTCGTAGGCCCGAGTCAATGTCCAACGATCTCCGCTTCCTTTGCTAGTGAACATTCTGCAAAGTTTCGGTCGGAAACGGTATCCTCTTCCCTTAGGATCGGCGACGAGTTTCCCTTCGAATCTAGTTTCTTCCCAATTCTTGGCTTCGGTGACTGAGAGCTGGCTGAGCAAAAATTCGGGCCGTCCTCTTTTTGTATTCAGGTAAATTTGTCTTATATAGAATCCAGTCGAGATACTTTGTATCTTAGAAAAATATTCTCCATCTTCCGGCAAGGTAGTAATCCCTTCGGGGTAATCCATCGAGTCCGAACGATCTATAGGAGAAGGACGAAAGGAACATTGGAAAGAAAACAAAGAGATAAGAAATAAATTTCCACAGAAGGAAAAAAATTTCCAACGAGAAAAAATCGAAAAGTCCAATGCGACTTGCTCCAACAATAATGTCTTTCCTAATTGACTCTAAGATAGGGCTCAAGCGAGTAAAGCAGATTCCTATCTGGGACGACGACTATCAATGAACAGGTTCTATAATCGAGAACCGGCGCTAGTTCCGAACCGACCGCCACTGGAAGTCGGCTTCGTAAGACTGCTGCGTCCGTTCACTTTCATTCTACTAGTTTCGTCCTGCGTCAATTTTTGTACCGCTTTTATCCACTCGAAATCGGAACATTCCGAATATTCCCCGGCGATTAGTCAACTTTTGTCCTTAGTTGCTTCTTCTCCCAATTGCAACGGTGACGGCGCATTCTGGGCGAGAGATCTAGTATCGAACACATCCTATTGCACTCAGACGAATCTCGTGGCTTCCGGGCAATATATTAACGTTTACGCAGAACCTTCTTTGATAAATGCATTAAATTATCAGAATATAGCGACGGAATTCGATACTCGGATACACCCTAGGTTGGAAGCGGCTTTCGGCGTTCCCAACGATCTGGATAAGAACGGAAAGGTGACGATTTTAGTACTCGATATCCGAGACGGAAGTTCGCCGGGTGGGTCATTTGTAGCGGGATATTTCGACCCGGCCGATTATTATCCCGATTCGCTTACATCCCGGATCCGATCCAATTTCCGGGACATGTTATATTTGGATGGGGTACAATTAGTGGCCCTAAGAAATAGAGATATGGCCAACGGAAAACCGGACACGTTTTTAGCGACGATGTCCCACGAATACCAACACTTGGTTCGCTTTCAATACGAGGCGATCGCTTTGGCCCAAGGAGGAAATCGAGACGAAACTTGGATTAACGAAGGAACCAGCGAAGTCGCATCCGATATAGCCGGATACTCCCCTCAAACGGCCAGAATCAATTGTTACCGGGGAAATATTCCCGGAGCTTGCGCAAGAGGAGTCAATGGCTCTTCGATTTTCGGTTCCGCACATTACAATTCGGTCGTCGATTACGCGTTTTCCTATCCGTTTATGAAATACGTATATCTTTCTTCAGGCGATACTACTGCGGAGCGGGATCTCTTCTTCAAGGCTAGTGTACAGGGAACTGCGGGGGTTCGCGCGGTCGACGCGACCAGTTTGTTCGAAATATTTCGAAGAACTTCTAAGGCCTACTCGACTCAAGACCCTGTTGTGGGCTCTCTAGGACCGACATCGGGAGACACATTCCGCAGGATATTCGCCGCCTTCCTATGGCAGTCCATCGGAGATACGTCCCCCGATACGGTTCAAGCCGGCACGGATACGATCGGGGCGGATGCACTTCGGCAATCGATCGACTCGATCATTACCCGATTTCCGTTTGTCGGAGCGAATCAAGATGGAATAGAACTGCAAGGTTTATACACTCCGAGCAGACTACCGGAGATTGTCCCCTTACCTACATTGAATCCGGGCCAATTTCAGCTCGTAAAATTGTACCAAGAAAATGTGAATGCTTCGCCGGGATTGTTTTTAATGAAGAAAAATTTTAACGGAAGCGATTATTCGATTCAGATAAATACCGAACCATACAGAGCGGGAGGTATTTCTTTTTCATACGGAAGGACGAATGCATCAGGGGATGGACAAGGAATCCAATTACCGGATTCGGATACCCCGAACCCGATCTGCCCTCATGATTTCTTAAAAGTGAATTCGGTTCCCGCCAAATTTCCGGGATTCTCCCAATAAAAGATTAAGGCGTTCCGGAAAGTAATCCCCGAAATTCTCCCATTCTTTCTTCTGCCGCTTTTTGAGCCGATTCGATGGACTGGTTTACGGCCTGCTTTATACTTTTCTGTAATAGTTTTTTGTCGTTCTTTGCCAACAACTCGTCTTCGATTCGGACTTCCTGCACTACGAGTTTTCCGTCCGATATGCATGTAACCAAATCGTTCTTGGATTTTCCTTCGAAAGATAATGCTTGCAGTTCTTTTTCCAGACGCTTCATTCGAACGCGCATCTGGTTCATCTGTTTTAGATTCTCTAAGTTCTTTCCGCCGAACATTCAATCCCTCTTCGTCCCGGAATTTCCGGTTTTCATGAAAGGATTTTTAGCCTCTCCTAGTAAGCAAGTCTTTCTCCGAAGATCATGAATGTTCTTCGGCATCCCTCTTGCGATCGATTCGCTCTTCTATGATTCTAAACAAACTCCCTTCGGGATAATTACCCGGCTTCGACATCTTTCCCGCCGGAGCGCCGAAAATTTCCGGAATCAAATCTTCGACATGAGAACAAGAAACGATTTGAAATTTCCCTTTTTGCATCGAATGCAGTATTTCTCTAGGTAAATTCAGATCCCGCACATTATCTTTCGGGATATAGACAGTGTACCTTTCGCTGGGAGATCCGCTCAACTTTGTGACGTCATACCAAGCCTGTATTTTCGTATTCACGGAACCTACCGGTAGGATATCCCCGTACTGGGAGAGAGCCCCGGTTACCGCTATATTACAAGGGATCTCAAGACCGGAAAGAGCCGATAGAAGCGCCAAGAGTTCCGCACAACTTGCGGAATCTCCGTCGATGGGAGAGCTATTTTGTTCGAACAAAATAGAAGCGTCTAAACCGAATGACTGAATATGCGAAAACATTCCTTTTATATAGGATTGTAAAATGAATACCCCTTTATCATGGAGATCACCGGAAAGATTTACTTCTCTTTCGATATTGATTAGGTTTCCGGTACCTAAGGAAACCCTTGCAGAAACTTGGTTTACTTGCCCAAAATCCAACAAAGACGACTGTAATAAGATCACGGATAATCCGTTGATACGCCCGGTTTTTTTCCCTTTCAACGGGACGGCAATCAATCCCTCTTTAATATTCTCGATATATTTACGTTTATGAATGGCGGTTCGTTTTTGGATTTCCTCCGGCGCGCGTTCTATCTGAATTCGGCTCACCGCTCTCTGACCTTTTTTACTGAGAGCGAGAACCTCCGTTACAAAGGAACGTAATTCGGATAAATGTAAGGACAATCTTCTTTGGCTATCGTTCCAGCGCAGCGCCAGCTCTAAGAGGGCGTCCAAGGCGCTTTGATCCATCGGAGGATAGCCGGGTTTTTCCCAAGATTTGACCAACCCGGAGAATACCGGTAGCCAAGCGGCAGTCAGATTGATTTCGTACGGCATATGAATTTTGAAATCGAAACTGCCGTAAAAATCCGGATCTAATTGGGAAATGGCATCTACTTCCGTCTCTTCTCCGATTAAAATGAGCCGAAATCTAGATTGAATGCTCGGGTAAAATCGATTGATATGCCGGGAATCAGGCCCTTCCGGTAGGGAAAGAAAATCTATCTTTCCGGTTAAAAGAACTCCTTTTAAAAAATAATATAAATCGGGATCTTCCACTAACGGACGTAGCGGCAAAAGTAAAAGCCCCCCATCGGCCTCGGCGATTCGTCCCGCACGATATTTGTCCGAATTGGGGAAGCCGGCCAAGGATAATAGAGTCGGCGTTGGCTCCGCGATTACCGGCCGATTCTTTCCGATATCGGAAAGGTAATGAGCGAATTGCAAAAGGTTCGATTCTATCTCCGGACCGGTGATTAAAATATGCCGAAAAAGCTCCGGATTTTCAAGCGCTTGGTGAAAGGTTCTCACCTCTTCTTTATGGAAGACTAGGAAGTCGGGTAATCCTTTTAGCTGTTTCGGTTTAGGCGCTTTAAATTTAGTCTGAGCCTGAGCGGGAAGAACTTTGCGTAACACTTCCCCCATACTCTCTTTACTAGGAGATTTGCTCAATAAAAATAAGCGATCCGGCGCGTAGGATCCGTACGGATATTCTAGAGAAGTAACATCGCATCACCATAGGAAAAGAACCGAAATCCGTTTTTTACCGCGTAACGATAAGCGGATAATACACGCTCTTTACCTGCAAACGCGCAAACGAGAAGAAGCAAACTACTTTCCGGCAAATGAAAATTCGTGATTAACCCGTCGCAGCTCGATATCCGATCCCCGGGCTGTAGGAATAATCGAGTCGTATCTTCTCCGGCTCGAAATCGCCTCGTTTGCGGATCGTAAGAGGATTCCAGAGCTCGAAGAGTCGTAGTTCCTACGGAGACGATTCTTCTTCCGGCTTCCTTGGCGGAATTCAGAATTTCGGAGACCTCCGTGGAAATAAAGTACGACTCTTCATGCAGCTTCTTCTCCCGAAAATGTTCCTGCGAAAGGGGTTGAAACGTCCCGTAACCGACTCTCAATTCCAGTTCCACAAAATCGATTCCTGCATTTCTGATTTCGCTTAGCAATTCCGTCGTGAAGTGCAATCCTGCGGTGGGTGCTGCGACGGAACCTAAATTCTTAGCGTAGACCGTTTGATAACGAATCGAATCTTCTTCGGAACTTTCCCGTTTGAAATACGGAGGAATCGGGATCTTTCCGATACTTTCAAAATCTTCCTCGCGAAAATCGGACGTACATTTCAAAAAAGTGAATTCTTCCTCCTTATTTAGTACGATGAATTCCAACGAGGCCGATTCCTCCGCTACTAACGGAGTTCCTTCCTTTAACTTTTTGGAGTTTCGAATCAACGCCTTCCAAATATTATCGTTTCCTCCGGAAAGAAACAATGCCTCGTGCCTGCGTCCGGAAATCGTTTTTAGATAAACTCTACGTTTACTGACTCGAGCGGTGTTTGCAATAAGGACATCCCCCTTCTTGAGATGGTTTCTGACGGAAGCGAATGAAACTTCCTCGAGTAAGGTATCTTCTTTCCGATCAAGAACTAGGAGCCGACTCTCGTCACGGCGAGAGGAAGGATGCTTTGCAATTTGGTTTTCCGGAAGATCGAAGGAGAACTCGGAAAGATCCTGGATTTCCATAGTTCCAAAAAAAACCGAAGAGACTTGAAGAAAACCGATTTTTCTCTCCGGTTCGGACGGCAACCGAGAATCGTTATTTTGTTGGCTTTTCGAGGCTTCCGGAAAAGAGTACCTGAATGCGGATCGATCTCCGAAAAAGGGGGCCCCTGCTCCTTTTTATAACCCTGCTCGCGTATCTCCTATTAAACGGGCTGAGTCACGTATCCCAAGACACTGACTTTAAAGATTATTTCGAAGCTTCTAAAAATTTTAGAATCCAGAAAGATCTGTATGATCTTGACGTCTTAGAAGAACTGACGAAGGAATTAAAATCCGGAAAGCTAAACTTAAACGATATTCTGAAACCCGAAATTTTTCTACGTCTACAGGCTAAAATGGATAATGTAGGCGCCTATATTTATCCTCCTACGTTCGCATTTTTATTAATTCCTCTTTCTTTTTCAGAATATGAAGTTTCATCCGCGGTGTTCTTTTGTCTTAACTTCGGAGCTCTCGTTGCGAGTCTTTTGCTGATCGGAAAATTCTTAAAAAGAGACGGGCAATTCCTGTTTCTCACCGCAGTCGTTCTACTGTGTTTTCGATTTATCGAAAATCACCAAAACAACAACCAAGTCGGCTTCATTCTGATTTTCTTAATTCTTTCCTCCGTTACGGTTAAAAAAGATTGGTTGGCCGGACTACTGCTTGCGCTTGCAATCGTGATTAAAATAACTCCTGCGGTTTTTCTCTTCTATTTTTTGGTTAAAAGAAGATATTCCGTTCTATTCTATGCGCTAGGCTTCGGGGCATTATGGGCATTTCTTCCGGCTTTCTTCGAGCCTTCCTTTACCTGGAATATGAATCAAACCTGGTACGAACTCGTTTTAGAGAAATACCTAAAATCTCCGGCAATTCGGGCTTGGAAAAATAACCAAAGCTTAAGTTCCACTTTGGCGAAATATTTCCTGCAATATGCGGATATCATGAACCAAGGCCGATTCGGAATGCCGTTGGTCGAACTTACCTTAAATCAAATCAAATGGATCGGAAATATTCTTTCCATAGGAATAGCCGCGCCGTATTTATATCGGGCTTACAAGGGCGCCTCCGACGGTTTTCTGTTATCCGGACTCTTTTTCTTTTCCGTATTATTTAGCGGAATTTCCTGGATTCACGCATTCGTATTCCTGCTTTTTCCGACGGCGTTTGCTCTTTCCGGCTTTTGGCCTAGGACGGAAAGATTTCCGAATCGCGAGGAATGGAAATCCTTATTCGGCAAAAATAAGTCGGTAGGCACGTATCTAATTCTTTCTTTTGCGGTTTTACTTCTCAATCGAGCTATTATCGGCTCTGCCGCGGAGGAATTGCTGATGATGTTTTCCTTTTTATTTTACATTTCCGTAATTCAGTATTTCTGCATCTTTTTTATCGAGTCCAAAAACAATTCGGATCCGAAGTCGATTTAGCCAACAGATGATTGTTAAAGATTCTTTAAAATATAAACCTAGGATTGCGGTGGATGTTAGGCCTTTAGCTTACGGAATCAACGGAAATTCCCGTTACCTCGCGGAAATTCTCCAGCGAGTTTTGAATGAAAATTCCCCCTTAGAATACTATCTCTATTCCAATAAACCCGTTCATCCGGTATTTCATGAAATAACCAAGAAGGCCCCCGTTTTCATTCCTAGTCGACTACCGGGACTTTTTTGGTTGAATCTCAGTATGCCGTCCGCGTTTCGCGAACATAGGATCGATATTTTTTGGGGAACTCTCCAACTATTACCGATATTCGGTCGAAACATCCCGATGGCGGTTAATTATCACGATCTAAATTTTCATTCGGCGCCGGAGACGATGACCACCGCTAATTATTGGCAGCATCGATTTTTTTCTCCGCTGACTCTGAAACGGGCTGATAAAATATTTTGTCTCTCCAAGAATACTCAAAGAGAGATCGCGGAATTTTTACCGAGTGTTGCGGGTAAATTGCAAGTGGTATATCCCGGTGCCCAAGGATTTGAAAACGTCGTTCCCCCGAATAAAATCCTACCGAAAAATTTCCTTTTTTCCGTCGGAACGCTGGAGCCTAGGAAAAATTTAAATACCTTGCTGGAAGCATATCGAACTCTGAAAAGGAAAAATCTCGATTATCCGTTCTCCCTGGTTCTCGCCGGACGCCTGGGCTGGAAATCGGAAGGTCTGACCGAAATTCTTAGAAACGGCTCGCTCGAATCCGAAGGGATTTTTTTTATCGAGAATCCCAGCGACGGGGAATTGGGTTGGTTATACAAAAATTGTTCCTATTTTATGTTTCCATCCCTGCACGAGGGTTTCGGCCTCCCTCTTTTAGAAGCAATCCAAGAAGAAAAACCTTGCATCGCCTCGGATATTCCGGTTTTTCACGAGGTCTTAGATTCGCAGATCGACCTTTTCGTACCTCCGAAAGATACGGAAGCATGGATCAAAGCGATGTTGGAAGCCGGAGATAGAGGGGTTCGATTGCGGGACGGTAAGTCGAGGAAATGGTCCTGGGATTCCACCGCGCAAGAAGTGGAGGAAGGTCTTGTGACACTCTGGAAAAATAGAAAAAGAAAACCGGGGAAGATAGAGGAATAAGGGTATGAGTAGTACGAAAATTCCGGAGAAAAAACTTTCACCTTGGTGGGAGTGGGCTCAGGCCCCTAACAACGAACGAGATAAGAAAAGGGTTTCTTTAAAACTTCGTAAAAATCCGATCCCCGCAATACTATCTATAGGAATATATGCAGGATTTCTAAATTTGATTCTACCGTTTAGGGAAATCATCGCTACTTGGTTGTTTAAGTTCGTGGAATTCCTTCAAATTCCTAAAGTATTGAAACTGCAGTTACTTTTGGATCCGCAACTTTACAAGTATTCTGCCCTAGTTATCGTCGGTTATATAGCGTTTGCCTTCTTCTTGGATTTGGTTCGTTTTTTGGATAAGAATCTATTCAATAACCTATATTGGGAGGGAGCCAGACTCAAACTTACCCGAAGAGGCTGGTTAGGAGGAGAATCCGTTCGTTGGGAACCGAATCAATCAGGATTACAAATTCTGCATAAAGGCGGAGTCTTACGCAGGCTATTAGGTCTGGAAAAACTCGTATTTTTTCTGCAACCTCCGGGCGCAGACGTTTCTTTAATCGCGGAGTCGCCTTATTTCTCTTCCCGCAAAAATTCGGAGTTCTTGAAAGAGCTGTTTCATTCCTAGGATGAATCCGTTTACAAAGATCCTTTTCTATCCTTTCCTCCGGCTCAAGTCGCTTTCCGTTCGGGGATTGCCTTGGGAAGGATTTCTATTTTTAGGATGCCTGGCAGGCGCACTTTTTTTATTCGATCTTCGTTTTCTTTCCAGGCATTACGACTGGGACTCCATCGTTTATGCGCATAACATTAATACGGACAAAGCATGGAAAGTCTTCTTCAATCCCCATCATATCGGCTTTGAAAGTACCGGATATTTGTATCTGAAATTCTGGCGATGGATTCATGGTCCCGATTCGTTTATGTTCGGCCTTCGACTCAGAACGTTGTTCTTCGCTATTCTATTTATTTTCGTTCTCATGGCTACCTATTGGAGGTTGTACAAAGACTTCGTCGGAGCGGTATTATTAGGCTTGGGAGTCCATTGCACTCAGGGCTTTTGGTTCTACGCTCAACATAACGATACTCCTTTGATTCACTCCTGCCTTACTGCATGCCTGTATCTATTTTGCGTATGGAATGCGAAGCACGGATGGTCGACGGGGAAATTATTTTTTGCGTTCTTCCTGCAAGTATGGAACGTTTATTTTCATCAGTCGGACACCATCTTCTTAACTCTCGTACCCGCCTCCTTGTTGTTTGCCAAAGAATGGCAAGGGGCCGAATTTGAATTCTCCCGAAAAATGAAACTCATTCCGATCTATTTGATCGCAGTCGTTTTTACTTTGACACTTTCTTATTTATTCGTGGGTTTTATCATTCTGGAGAGGGATCTCACTTCACCGCCGACTAACGAAAAGAATTTTGCAAATTGGCTCTTTCTTTACGCGGCCCAAGAGAGATGGGGAGCAGCAAAAGGAGCCAAAGATTATGTTATGAATTTCTATCGAGGCATCGGGGACGCCTTTCTCAACTTCGAAGGAGTTAAGAACGGACTTAGAATCAAGATCGCGAATCCGACGGATTTAAAAGCCTTACCTTATAATTTGAATCTTGGCTTTTGGGTAGCCTGTATAGGACTGGCTCTAGCTAACTGCGTTCGACTTTGGCGAAACTTTAAGATCGAGATGACGTTGCTTGCTCTCTGGTTACTCCCGTCTTTGTTTTTTTATACTTGGTGGGAAGGATATTTTTTCGAGTTTTGGGTTTCCACCGTAATAGGACTCCTTATTTTTTCCGCATTAGTAATACGATCTTTCCTATTCGAACACTTGTATTTCGGAACGAGAGCAATCGGGCATATTTTGTTGCTCGCCTATCTTCTTTTGCTTCTATGTATAAATTTCACTTTTTCAACCTATCCTCGTTCGGAACGACCGACCGTTAGTTTTATCGAAGGAATCGAGGACAAGTACAAGGCGATAACACCGGAGCCCGTTTATGGAAAAGAATGAGAGCCTTCCGAACTTTAAAATAGGGTTGTGGGTTTCCCTTCCCGCAAAAAACTGCTCAGGAACCGAGGAAAGACGCACTCATGCTGTTTAATTCCGTCCACTTCATGATTTTTTTGCCGATCGTTTTGATCGTAGCGAAGATTTTGAAAGGAACCAATCGGAGAGTCTTCCTCCTATTGGCAAGTCTCTACTTTTATAACGCCTGGCACCCGGCCACAATCAAATGCGCCGATCTTCGTACCGGAAGTTGGATCGAATTTTGGATCGATAAGTCGTTTTGCGATTTCGGGATCAATTTATATATACTGATCTTAATCGTGTCGATGATCGTGGATTACTTTGCGGCTCTTTTGATGAGTCGGGAAGGAGTGAGCGATAAGTTTCGGAAAATCTGTTTAGTCGGTTCCTTAGTCACGAATCTCGGAATTCTAGGATACTTTAAATATACGAATTTTCTTTTGGAAGTATTCGCCGACATTCAAAATCTAGGGCCCACAAAGATAGATCCCCTAAAGATCATTTTACCCGTGGGAATTTCCTTCTACACGTTTCAATCTATGAGTTATACCATAGACGTTTTCCGGAAACAGTTGGAGGCCCGAAAGTCGTTCTTAGATTTTGCTCTTTACGTTTCTTTTTTCCCGCAACTAGTGGCGGGACCCATCGTGAGAGCTCATACTTTCTTCCGAGACTTGGATCATCCTCCTGTCGTTACTCGACAAGATATAGAAATCGCGTTTTGCCAAATACTGATGGGCTTCACTCGGAAAATCGTCTTTGCCGATAATCTCGGCAAAGTTACCGATTTTACGTTTAGGAATTATACGACCCTCAATCCGATAGAAATCTGGACCGGGACCTTGGCCTTCGGTTGGCAGATCTACTTCGACTTTGCAGGTTACACGGACATTGCAATCGGTGTCGCGAGATTATTCGGATATAAATTCGATCCAAACTTTAACTTCCCGATGGTTGCAAGAAACATTGCGGATCACTGGAGCAGATGGCATATTTCCTTCTCCACATGGATAAGAGACTATATTTACATTCCGCTGGGTGGGTCCCGCGCAGGAACCCTGATCACTTATAGAAACCTATTCATAACCTGGTTATTTGCGGGAGTTTGGCATGGAGCGGCTTATCATTATGTGGGATGGGGGCTTTGGCAAGGAGTGATGTTGGCCGTTCATCGCGAATACGGAGCGACCAAATTTGCCGCATGGATCAACGAAAAAGGCGGCAGAACATACGATATCTTCGTCCGTATTCTGACAATGTTCTTTCTCGCCTTCGGGTTCATTCTATTTAGAGCCGAAACGATGACCAAATCCTGGGATATGATGAAGTCCATCCTCTTCATCGTGCCGGGAGGAATTCAATCGGTTCAGTCTTACGTAAATTTCGAATACGGGTTACTATTGGCGGTCTGTTATACGATGGCTTACTATTTTTCTAAAAATACGATCGAATCCATCGTCGAGAATCGCAGAAAATTCATCCTGTTCTTCTTAGCAAACGCGTTTTTACTTTTGATATTCGGTGTTACCGAAAGTAAGAACTTTCTGTATTTCGATTTCTGAGGTTATCGGGAAAATGAATCCATATTTAAGCCTAATTCGAGACAGAAAGTTTTGGATACCCGTTCTGATCCTTGTCTGTTTCGACCTCTGTCTCCAAGCGGGCGTTTATAGACCGTATTTAAAGAAAGGTTCTTTTGCCGCGAATGTAGTAAGAAACACCGAATACGTCCTGGAAAAGAAAGCCGTTTTCGATCCCACCGTCGTTCTTTTGGGGACTTCCGTAGCGCACCAAGGCCTTTCTCTTAGAATCTTGAACGAAACGCTGGAACCTTACGGCGAGAGAATGCAATCCTTTGCGATGGAAGGAACGGAATTAGTCGTGCAAGACGCGATCGTCCATAAACTTCTCCCGCAGTTCAAGAACGTGCATACCGTAATTCATGTGTTGGAAGTTTCCACACCGTGGTTGGATTTGCAAAATTTGGAAATCCACACTCTCTCGATGTTAAGCGAACTAGAAAGAAGCGTGGCCTTTAAGAAAATCTACGAATTCGATTACAGAGTAAATTACGATGACCTGGCCTTTCTTACCTTCAAAAGCATCGCGTATCGACGCGATATGCGCGATTTCTTTTTAGATCCGTCAAAACGGCTAAAGGATATCGGAAGAAGAAGAAAGGAAGCTAAGATCGACCCATGGCCCTATGAAAATCCTAACCTTGCTCGAATCAGCATGTACCCGGAAGCTAGAGACGTGGAATCCTGTTTAAGAGCCACCGATCCTAGCAACGGACAACCGATTCCGCAAGGCTCGGATCATTTTCACAAAAAGGCGGTTTGGGATACTTGCATATTGGCCAGAAAAACCCCCACAGTCGTAGGATCGGACGCAGCTGTTGCTAAATTTTTTAGCCGATTAAAAATTCTGCACGATGATATTCGTAGAATCGGAAAACAAAACGGTAAGGATATTCGGATCATTGCGGTCCTCGCCCCCTATAGCGATATAGTGCGGGCATGGAGAACTCCGGAAAGAAATCGGATCTGGAAAGAGGAATTGGAAAAAATCAAATCGGGGACGATTTTATTGGATTATCAGTCCAGTTTGGATGGCGGTAATAACGGCGATTATTATTATGATTTAATCCATTTAAATAAATTAGGGATGATTAAATTTTCGGAAGCGATCGTGAAGGACCTCCCTTCGGCGTTAGGTCATACGGGAAAACAAAGTAAATGATTTTTACATCCACCCTTTTCTTCTTATTTTTTCTGATCGTCTACATCGTCTACTGGACTTGGAATTCCAGAAAATTTCGGGAATGGGTTCTTTTAATCGCCTCTCTCGTCTTTTACGCCTCTTGGAATCCTCCATTTCTACTTCATCTGCTCGGGATCGTTTTTCTCAATTATCTATTTCTAGGACCCATCATCCGGACCAAGAGCAAGGTTTTACTTAGAACCATACTCGTTATCGATCTTTTGAATTTAGCGATCTTTAAATACTTTTATTTCGTGACGGATAATCTTTTTTACGTAACGAAATGGTCCTTGTTCGATACGTCTTCCATGCCTTTTCGGATCATTCTCCCTCTGGCGATCAGTTTTTATACGTTTCAAATCATGGCGTACATAATCGATGCATATAAGGGAAAAGTGGAAGAAGGAACGAGTCTGTTTCATTTTACGTTATTTTTACTTTTCTTCCCGCAATTGGTAGCAGGACCGATCATGCGGGCCCGCGATTTTTTTCCACGCTTGGAACATTTAAGAATTCATAAAACATCGATTTATACGGGACTCTTTCTGATAGGACTAGGGGCCTGCAAGAAATTATTAATCGCCGACAATATAGGTGCTTTGATCGACCCCGTATTCGCTAGACCGAAAGAATATGGAGGACTTTCCCTCTTTTTAGCTCTAAACGGGTTCACTTGGCAGGTATATTCCGACTTCTCGGGTTATACGGATGTGGCTCGAGGATGCGCTTTATTATTCGGATTCAATATCCCGCGAAACTTTCATTCCCCTTTCTTCAGCCGAAATGTCCACGAACTATGGAGACGTTGGCATATCACGTTGGGAACATGGTTACGCGATTACGTGTATTTTGCACTGGGGGGAAACCGGCTCTCCGAACTTCGCACCAATCTAAACCAAACGATTACATTCGCTTTGGGAGGACTTTGGCATGGAGCCAATTGGACTTACATCGCGTGGGGAGTTTCGCACGGATTCTTTTTAACGACCGAACGGTTTATGGAGCGGCATGGAATTCGGATTCTTCCGGCTCAGGGAAAATTTTTTCAAGGAATTCGGATGATCTGGACGTACTTGCTTTTCGTTTTCGCCGTCGCTTTCTTTAGAGCATTTACGATCACGGATTCTTTATATTTTCTGAAGAACGGATTTTTCGGATTTAAACCCGAGAGTAAAACCGCCTTCCTATCTTTCGATTTAATCATACCGTTTCTTCTAGGCGGCCTCCTATTCCATGCCCTGGAAGAACCGAAACGATATCCGATGTGGTTTCATAGGAATCGAGGAAAACTTCTCGTTGCTTTCCTTCTAATCGGCGCTCTTTTCCTCGGAAATTACGCCGGCAAGGGCCAAGAGTTTATTTACTTCGCATTTTAGGATAGATTTATGCCAACCGCCAAGAACGCTAAATTCCCTCTTTTCTATAGGAAGATTCTTTGGATTCCGCTCGGAATCGCGGCCTTGGCTTTCTTCTGGGACAAACTTTTATCTTCCGAATGGGTTCGACCTTATACGGAATCGGGAGCAGAATATTATTTTTACGAGATGAAGGGTCGTATTTTAGATACGATGAAGAAGGAAACCGATTCCAAATCTCCGGATCAAAAGGTTATGACTTTTTTCGGAACCTCGCATATGGGAGAAATTTCACTTTCCGAGATTCATAAAGAAAATCCGAACCTGATCGTTTATAACCTCTCGGCTCCTTCCGCGCCGTATTCGTTTCATACGTATACATTGGAAAGATTATTGGATCAAAAAATCCCGTTGGATTTCGCGATTTTAGAATATTATCCGGATTCGGCTACCGACTTTGCCAACCGATATGCGTTACGATATTCCTATGATTCGATGTATTTCTTGGAACATTGGAATGTGTTCTCTACGACCGATTGGGACACTTTTTTGAGAGCGAGGGTATTTCGAACTTCCGTATTCCCGCCTAGATTTAAGGAAGCAGCCTCAAGACTCAAGCATCCCGAAGAGCTTACCTATTTAATGGCGATTCGAAGCAAATTGACGGACGAGTCGGATCGATTTAAAGGTGGAATTCCCAATACTCTTCTGGCAAACACTCCCGAAGATAAATTGGATTCGGAAGCGGAACGAATCCATAGAGATACGTACCGAAATTATAAACGCTCGGAAACTCAGGTCACTTTTCTTCGAGAATTCTTAAAAAAGGCCTCTCAAAATGGAATAACCGTGGTTCTCTGGTCGCCTCTACTCTATTCCAAATTTACGGAAAAAGTAAAACAATCCCCTTTTTATCCCGATTGGATTCGCCTGAGAGAACAATTAGTACTCGAATATCCGAAAACGTTGGTTCTGGATCTAGAAGAGTATAGAGGCCGGGTAAAATGTCAAAAATTTATAGACCCGCATCATTTAAGCGGAGGCTGTTTCGCGGAACCTACTAAGATTCTCATTTCCTACTTGGAAGCGAAGACCGTGCCTCATAAGAAGAATTCAGGAAAATAAATCATGACGTTCGACGAAGCGCAAAAATCCGTAGATGATTGGATTCGAAATTTCGGAGTACGATATTTTTCCGAGTTAACAAACCTTGCCATCCTAATGGAGGAAGTCGGAGAATTCTCAAGACTAGTCGCGCGTAAATACGGAGACCAGTCCTTTAAAAAAGGAGAAGATCCGGACGCTCTCCCGAAGGAATTAGGAGATATTCTCTTTGTATTAATTTGTCTCGCGAATCAAATGGGAATTTCCATGGAGGACGCCTTTCGCGCCACTTTGGAGAAAAACACCGATCGCGATAAGGATCGGCATAAGAACAATCCGAAGTTAGGGACGTCGGATTCCTCGTCTACTTAGATCCTTTAACGGCGAGTTCCAGTGAATCGATTCCCGATCGTCTAACTATATCTAAAATTTTTACGACTTCGCCGTAATCGGCGGTTTCATCCGCAAAGAAACGAATTTCCTTACCTTTTAAATTTCCGGATCCCAGTTCTTTTTCCAAACCGCTTCTATCCAAATTGGCTCCGTTCCAGAGGAAGGTTCCGTCGGGCAATAGCGCGATTTCGATTCGCTCGCCCTTGGGATCCTCGCCCATTCCGACCTGCGGAAGATCCAAAGGAATCGAACGGATTTCCTTTCGGAAGCTTACCGCTAACATTACGAAAACAAGAAGGATGAATACTACATCGATAAAACTGGTGAGATCGATCGCCCCTTCTTCCTCCCGCAGAATTGACTTTCTCATTTTGTTTCGCCGGGGGGAATTTTAGTCCAGGAGAGCGCATCTCTTTCCAAATCCAGTAAGCGATGCTTTAAATATTGATAGCCTAATAATGACGGAATCGCGACCGTCAATCCGAGAATCGTGGTGACGAGAGCCAATCGAATTCCACCGGCAAACGCATCCAGACTCACCGTCCCCGCTGCCTGCAACGCTGAAAAAGCTTCGGATATTCCGAGCACCGTTCCTAAGAGTCCGAGCATAGTCGCAATGCCCGCGAGGTGGCGAATCCAAGAAAGCTTGGTTTCAAGCGGAAAAAGCGCCGCGGATACTCGCTCCTCCCAGACTCCGGCGTCCGTTCCGGAAACAAACCCTTCGAGCAAATCCATCCTGCGTTTGGGTAAGGTCGTCAAAACATGAACGAATGTTCCTAAATTCCAGATTGAAAGAATTCCGATCGCAATAGAAACCCAGTCCCAACCGTTTCCTAAAATACCGTTATTCATGTCCTCGATTCCTTTTTCACAAAGTAGAGATCCCGACCTTTCCTGTCGACTGCAAGACCCGATCTGAATCGCTCTTGCCAAAGCGGATTTAAAAAAAAAGCTAAGGGAAATGACTAGTTTCCAAATGCCGACCGCCGAATCCAAAGCGCTGTTCGTGAAGCAGAATTTCGACACTATCTCGGCCAGATATGATCGCTTCAACGATTGGAATAGTTTTTTCCTGCATCGCCTTTGGAAGAATCGACTCGTAAAGGAAATCGAAGAGCGGGCCGGGCAGAAGATTCTCGCGTTAGACTTATGCTGCGGAACCGGGGACATCTCCGTCAGACTAGAAAGGTCTCCGCAAGTCGACAAAGTACTCTGCGTAGACTTTTCGGAAGGAATGCTGGATATTGCAAGGCATCGATTAGCGGATCCGATCCGGAAAGGCCGGGTCCAAGTTCAGGTCGGAGACGCGACAAACCTTTCCTCGATTCAGTCTTCTAGTCTAGATGCGGTGAGCGTAGGGTTCGGCCTGCGAAACGTGGACAATCTAGATAAAGCGATCTCGGAAATCTATAGAGTCTTAAAACCCGGAGGAATTTTTGCAAACCTGGATGTCGGAAAGGTTCAATATCCATTGGTCCGATGGTTGGCAAATTTCTATTTCTTTCGAATCGTTCCAATTCTTGGCCACCTCCTTTGGGGAGGAAAAAACGAAATGTTCAATTATTTACCGGTTTCTTCCTTAACCTATCCTGATCAGAATTCCCTGAAAGAACTATTGCAAAAACGGGGATTTACGGACGTTCGGTATAAAAACTTCGTTTTCGGAAATGCGGTTTTGCATACCGGCAAAAAATAATACTCCCTTTGTCGTATTCATTACGTACCCGCCGTCTTCTCTTAGACTAGAGTTTAAATGCGGGAGTTTCAAACCGTCATGAAAAAAATCGTTCTACTGGCCCTATTGGCTGGACTGATTCTAAATTGCAATAACGGCAAAAAAAAAGGCCTTTTGCTTCCATTCCTTTCCCTTCTAAACACCCAAAATGGTGCTGCTACTGGTGCAACCGGTAGCGCTGGAATTGCCGGTAATTCCGGAAGTACCGGAGTAGTATTTACCCCCGGTGACGGTTTCGGAAATCCTGTTAGCCAGCCTGGAAGCGGTTCAAGTCCGACCTCTTCTGCAGGGACAACAGGAAGCAGTTCGAGTTCGACTCCTTCAACTTCGTCCGGAACCGGCGCGACAAATTCGGGAAACCCGAGCGGGGGCTCCTCCTCCGATGGGTCCGGAAGTACGCCTCCTTCCAGCCAATCTTCTTCGAATGGAAACGGATCTTCTAGTTCTAATACCGGTACTTCCGATAATTCTTCCTCAAACGGGAACTCAGGCAATCATTCGTCGAACGGAGGCTCCGAGAACAATTCAGGTTCCGCTAATAATCATTCGAATAATCCTTCGTCGGATGACAGGTCCGGAAATAACGGAGGCTCAACCAATACTTCCGGTTCGGGGAATTCCGGCGGAGATAAAGGGTCCGGAACTCCGACCGTGGCAGTCGTAGTCGTAGACGATCCGAAAGGAAGTTCACATTTCAATTTTAATACGACTCAAACGATTCCTCTTAACTTAACGGTCGTGGATAAGGAAACGAAGCCTGTCAGCGGGGCTACGGTTCTTGTCTATGACGAGACGAGTAATCTTCTTTTCCAAGGGATTTCCGATTCTTCCGGTAAGGTAAGCGGATCGTTAACCGTTCCGACGTCCGTAGGAAGTATTACGATCGATATTTCCATAGGAGGAGAGTCCATTTCGCAGTACGTCAATCTGGAGCAACGTTTAGGAATTACCAGAACGATTCGTTATGCGATTACTCTGCCTTCCCATAAGGTCGCAGATTCCGACGGAGACGGGGTCCCGGACAACACGGATATTTATCCGGATGATCGGTCTCGTTCCACGGAACTTTTATATCCTGCCGAGGGAGTTTATACGCTTGCGTTCGAAGATCTTTATCCTTCTCCCGGTGATGCCGATTTGAACGACTATGTCGTGCAATTCAGAAACGAAGAGGACTTGGATGCGACGGGTAAAATCGTGCGGCTTCGTGGAAAATACCAACATGTCGCGAGAGGAGCCGGGTACACGCACAAACTTTTACTCAAGCTACCCGTTAACGTAGGCGCAACCGTTACGTATAAACGAACTGACGGGAACGAGAATAATAAGCTAGCTCATACAACCGCGACCCTTACGGCCGCACAATTAAATCAGGGATACGAGCTTTTGCCGGACTCGGGCAAGACTCTGCACGGTCAAAACGCAAATCCGGGAGAAGTCTTCAAGCAAGGTCATGTGGCCACCATCGAGATCATCTTCGACAGTCCCGTCACGAGAGCTCAGTTGGGTGCGTTCCCGTACGATTTATTCGCGCATGTAGTCAACTCGAAGCAGGATATTCATTTTCCTGGACTTTATAAAAATGCAGACGGATCGGACCGGTATATGGACTCTACGGGATTTCCCTGGGCAATCCTTGTACCGGGAGCCTGGAAATATCCGTATGAAAAGCAGGATATACGTAAGGCCTCACAAACAGGTTACGGAGACTTCTCCCGTTGGGTAGAGTCAAAAGGAACTAACTACAAGGCTTGGTATAATCATATCACGAACGAAAGTAAGGTCTTCCCCGTTCCGGATTCCCCGAACTTTTTAGGTTACCTATTTTTGTCGGTGAAGAAATTCGCCGCATTCTACGCGATCGCCCTCTTAGGAATCGGAGGAATCGGACTGTATATCTTGAGAAGGAAACAATCCATCGTTATCTAAGAAATACCGTCTCGGATTTACCTAAAGGAGGCATTGTCCGATACTAGTTGGACAATGCCTTTTTTTATGGGTCGAACGGAAATCTGGTTGGAGTTAACAAAGCCGATCGCCGCTTTATTGGCCGCCTGGTTTTACTGGGGCTTCTATAAAAAGACATACTACTCGGGGCAAGGAAGTCTTGCAACGGTTACGGCCATTTTCTCTGGAATGGTCGCAACGGGAATTTCTCTTGTCTGGGAAGTGCAAGTTTTCGATTTCTTTCCCGAACTTTCCCAATTTTCCCGGGCGATATTTACCGGAGCCCTCCCGGAAGAAAGTTCCAAGGCTCTTATTGCACTTTGGTATTTTCGACGAGTAGGCAAAACCTTAAGTCTTGCGGACGGACTTTACTTCGGACTAACCGTAGGAACGTCTTTCGGTTGCATCGAAAACATTTTTTATTCTTTTCAATTGGAATTCTGGCCGAGCCTCCTGCGAGCCGGAACTTCCTTGCCCTTACACGCCTTTTCGGGCGGAATCTTAGGTTTCTTTTTGCTTAGAAATTATCAAATCCGAAAAGCCGCCTTTTCCAGTTTCGAAACCTGGCTGGCCTTCCTAGGAGTCATCTTACTCCACGGGATTTACAATGGATTGGTCGCAGACGGGGAACACGGGATTCTATTCGTTCCGGTTCTATTAGGATTATCTTTTATAGTCTTGGAATTTCTGGTCGTGCAAGCGCAGGTAACGTTTCCGTTCGAGATGATGCAGACCGAGAATTTATTTTTGGACGATTACTCTATGATCCAAAAATACAGCCGGTATGATTCATGGTTACGTAAGACTCAAACAGGAGAGTCGATTACCGAAATCCCTCTATTTCGATCCTTGTCGGCCGGGAGAACATTAATCGCCATCCTACTGTTCGGGATCCCTATATTCTGTTTAAATTTTTATCTTTTTTCGCCCCAACTCATTCCGTACTACCTGATAAGCATCGACTTCCAACAATTTATCGCGCTCTTTATGGAATACCCGACCTGGCTCGGGATTTTGTTTCTTTTACGGGGCTTTTTAAATCCTTCCTTCTTTCAGGAGCGAATCTTAAAAGTGCCGTTATTCCTATCCGTCACTTTGGGAACTCATGAAGAAGAGGAGCCTACTCTTGCCTATTCCCTTTCTATCAGAGGTTTTTATTCTCCGGTTACCCGAGAGCCGATTTTAGGGAAAGTGACTGAAGCGTCTTTTTATATCGCCGGAAAAAGCTTTGTCGGAATCAAAGCAATGCCGGTTTGGAAGAACTTCCGACAGGAAGATCCGAATCACGAAAGCGGAGCATTATATCGTTTCCCGAATATTCCTTGGACTCTAATCGGTTGGCGCTGGACCGTTCGAATTCGGCAGCAAATCAGAAATTCGTTCGATATTTTATACGGAATCAAGTTCCGGCGCAATTAGACTTAGATTCGGAAACAACTCCGGTTATCGGATTCGATTCAACCCGTCAAAGTCATCGGTGGAAATAAAGAACTCGGTTGGCCCGAATTCCATCCAGGAAACTCTTAGAACTTTTGCCGTTAAAAATTTTGCTCCTGCCGGAACGGCCAGAGCCACCGTATTTGATACGGAGCCAAGAGGGGTGCTTCTAGACTGCAGTTCCACGCCCTTTTCATCCGAAAAAATCCATTTAATATAGACGGGCCTTCCCGGTTTAGGGTCTTGCCCTAAACCGACTCTCAGATTTACGGAATTCTTATCGCCTAGTACCCATGCCGTTCCTGAACGGAATACATTGACTCTTAGTCCGTTTTTAATCGTATTCTTTTCTCTTGCGGAAAGCTGGAAGGTCTTACGCTCCTCGTAACGGAACTCCGGTCCCTGCGAGTGACTCGAAAGCCTGATCAGGGTTTTCATTGCGATTGCAAGACCGAACACCAAACACACTAAATTAAAGGCGGGAACGATCCACCATTTTGGAAGCGTCCTTGTAGAAGGTCCGGACGAGCCTAGAATCCAAAATAAAAGAAAGCCTAAACTTCCTGCGCCGCCGATCCAGGGTTGGTAAAAGAAAACGGGAAAAAGCAATAAAATTAAGGTCCAATAGGCTCCTCGCAAATACGCCTCAAATCCGATCCATGTGGCAAAGAGAAGAAAAAATAGAATTCCGCCGTCACTTATTAATAATACCAAAGAGCTGAGGGCAAAGTCCTGCTGACCCTGCGGAGGGAATGATCCTTTGGGACCTAATTCTATCCAGCGAAGTGCAAAGTTTCCGAAGCCTTGCCCGAAAACGGGGGCCTCCTTCCACCAATTCCAAGCGGATAAAGTCTGAATCCAACCGTCTTTCCAGTACAATTCCAGAATTTTGGAAAATCCTTTTCCTTTCTGCCAGGCTGCAGCTATGTCTTCCCTGAATACTTGCCAAGCAGTCGGGGACCAATCAAATCCTCCTGCAAGATACATCCCCGCAAATAAGAGAACGGTTCCCATAAACACCAGGGGGATGAAAGAATATTTTAAGATAGGATTTCTAAATCCTTTTTGGTAGGAGAGAATCGCGACCGTCATTCCTTCCAAAAGTAAGAGTACCCAAAACCCGCTTCCTTGGAATCTTCCCGCTAAAAAAAGAGGAAGCAAAATCGAGATACTTAAAACAGCTCTAGAGATAATCCGCCAGTTTCTACTATGAACATGGTATAAAAAGAAACCCGCGAGGATCGGCATACCAACCCCGAAGGACGCCGCATCCGGAAAGAATCCCGAGACACCGAATGTTTCCGCATTGCCCGAGCTGAACGGAAAAACGGTTTCCTTGAAAAGTCCTTGGAGGGCTCCTAAAATCAAATTCCCCGTAAAGCCTACGAGAATTCCCGTTCTCCATTGTTTTACAGGCGGGTCCGTATCATGAGAACTAGTCTCCTCGGCAAGAAAGTAAATGAGAGCCGAGAACCAGACCCCTAACGAGTCCAGAGTCAATCCGAACGCATACTTAGACGAGATCCCTGCAGAATATTCCGTATCCTGCAAAATTCCGTCAGTCAGTGGAGAAATACCAAAGTACGTGAATAGTCTTTCTACGAGCAAAAAAGCGAAAAGTGCAAAAAGTCCCGCTTTTGGATTCTTTGTGAACTCGAGAGAATTCTTATAGGGTCGGTTGATATAAAAATATCTGAGTACAGGATCCTCTTCGTTAACCGAATGCCCGTAAAACGTGGACACATACTGTCTTAAAAAAACACCTAAAGTCGCGCCGGTAAATAATGCCGATAGATAAAGATATCCAGCCTCCGTGGCCAAAAGCAATCCCGGAGAAAGAAACGCAAAAGAGGCAGTAAAGATCCGACCCGATTTGCGGTGGTGTAAATTCGGTAATAGCCCGGCAAGGAACTGAATGCATGCGATCCCAAAACTTGTATCCGGATTGCGGACCAATAAGGACCAGCGCAGCAAAACATAAGACAGGGTCACACTTAAGATAAGTGTTAAGAAAGTGGGGGTTCTAAGCGGCCTCAATCGGGCAAAAATGCTTGGCACGAATTGGAAATGGTCCTGATAAGTAAGTAGATTTCAATCTAAAAATAGGAAAAGAAGAGAAAGGCGAGACTCAATCGTCTAAAGAATCCAAGTCGGTAGGGATTTTATACGTGCCAGTCAACGTAGCCGACAAAGGGCTCTTCTTACCGGAAGCGCGGTGCTTCGATACGGCCTCTGCGTACTCTACGGTGTATCTAGTCCATGGAATCGCTTTTAAGCGAGCGAGAGGGATTTTTTTACCGGTCCCTTCGCAAATACCGTAGGTTCCATCCTCGATTTTTTCCAAGGCTGCATCGATTTCACGAATCGTATCGATTTCGGATTCGGTTAGAACGGAGCTGAGCATCTCTTCGTTGATTTCGGAGGCAATATCGGCGATATCCCCCATCTCTTTTAGGCCGGAAGGTTTACTATTATCCTCCCACTTGGCATACTTCTCTAGTAGAGAGTTTTTTCTCTCTACTAGCAACTCCTGCAGTTCGGTCAGGATTTTCTTATCGTATGCGAGTTTTTTTGCGACCATTGGTTTTTCGGTTATACCTTAGATTCCTTATGTTCGACGTGTGCTCTGCAAAATTTGCAAAACTTTTTTGTAACAAGTTTCTCGGATTTCGCCTTTTTATTTTTCGTCTGGAAGTAAGCGTCCTTCTTACATACCTGACAGGAAAGCTTGATGATCTCTCTCATGGCGGATTTCTCTTTGCGAAAATTAACCCAAAACCTAAAAAAGGAATTTTCGAGCCAAAAATGACTCTCCCTCGTAGATTTCAAGGCTGCATAAGCAATAAAAAAAAAGTCGGCTGAAAAATCAAGGAAGATCGTTCGGAAACTTCGAAATTTCCTCTTTTCCAACCGGCGGAACCTTTCTCCAAATTGCCGCCAACACGCTTCCGATCAAAGAATGAATAAAACTGGATAAGGCGGCCGGAATGGCAACAAGAGGATCCGCAAAATTATTTTTAGAAAGCACGACTCCCAGCCCGCTATTCTGCATTCCGACCTCGATGGAAACCGTGCGAGAAACGAGTAAAGATCCGGTCGTGAATTTCGCGAACCAGTATCCGAAAAAGTAACCCGCGGAATGTAAGAGGAAAACGGCGGAGAGTAGAAGCATCCCCGATTTCACGACTGCCGATTTTCCGGATCCTAGAATGGAAGAAACAATGAGCGAAATCAAAAGCACCGCTACGAATGGAGAAATCACTTTAATTCGATCGGCAAACCTGGGAGTGTATCGATTCAAAAGAATCCCTAACGTTACAGGTAAGATTACGACTTCAAAGGTGTTCAAAAATAGTCCGTACGGATTCGCTCCCACCCGATTTCCAACCAAGAGTAGCGTTAACGTGGGAGTAAGGACGACCGAGAGCAAGGTGGAAACGGCGGTCATAGTCACCGAGAGCGCCACATCCCCTCTCGCCAAAAATGAGATCACGTTGGAGGCCACTCCACCCGGACAACAGGCAACTACGATCAGCCCCGTTGCCAGAGGAGAAGGAAGTCCTAATAAAATTCCGATCCCCCAACCTGCCAAAGGCATAATCGTATATTGACCGAGAACGCCTATCAAAACGGCCTTCGGAGCCTGGAAGACTCGCTTAAAATCCTCCGGGACCAACGTGATCCCCATTCCGAGCATCGTTACTCCTAAACTGTAGGTAATCCAAGGACCGTCGAACCAAATGATCCAAGCAGGATAAATCCAACTTATGGAAACTCCTGCAATGACCCAGACAGGAAATAGAAGAGAGATCCGCTCAAAAAACTTTGCCAACGCTCACCTTGCCAAGAGATCGACTACATGATCCAGTTGTTCTTTCGCGATATAAATATGCGGGGAAAATCGAACCCTCCCGAGACGCAAGGCGCACATGACACCATTTTTTTTCAAATGATTGACCGTGTCTTCCATGGCTATGCCCGGCTTTTCGGCCACAACAATTCCGGTTTTAAAATCCGGAAAATGGTCCGAGCAAAGCGTCCAGCCTGCCTCCCGTAACCGGTCCGATAAATAATCGGCCAACTCGTAGATTCGAGCCATCGAGGAGTGAAAGCCGATTTCATTCAGCATCTCCAAGGTGGACTGAAAATAGACCCAGTCTATAAAATTCACCGTTGAAATCTCATACCGATCGGTACCCTTCAATTCTTCGCGATACGGAAGATATACTTCGTCGTTAATCACTGACCCGGTACCTTTGAACGGGAAGTGAAGGGATTCCAATTTCTCTTTGGCTACGTACATAACCCCTAAACCCAGAGGTCCAAGAAGCCATTTCCAAGCAGGAAAAGCCATATAGGAAATTTTCATTTCTCTTGGGCGAATCGGTAATAAACCCACACCTTGCGCTCCGTCCAAAGCGAATTCGATTCCTTTTTCCGCCAGAAGAGTTCCGATTTCTTCTAAAGGAAAAGGCATTCCAGTGCACCAATGAACCGCGGAAAGACTCACCAATCTCGTTTCCGGAGTTAATGAATCTTTTAAGTTTTCTAAAAATCCTTCGGGAGTTTCCGACATCGGAACAAAGGCGAGCTCTACCCCTTTTTCCTTCCAGTGTTCCCAAGGATAAATGTTGGAAGGATACTCATTCTCAAGAAGTAAAATTTGGTCCCCAGGTTGCAATTGTACTCCCAAGGAAATAAAATTCATCCCCTCGTTGGT
The DNA here is from genome assembly GCF_000243675.2 of Leptospira inadai serovar Lyme str. 10. Classification (NCBI taxonomy): domain Bacteria; kingdom Pseudomonadati; phylum Spirochaetota; class Leptospiria; order Leptospirales; family Leptospiraceae; genus Leptospira; species Leptospira inadai. The sequence goes on from NZ_AHMM02000024.1 coordinate 224,715, forward strand.
ATTATGAATTAAGCTGAGTTCTCCCTGGTCGCAACCTAGCAATTCGGCGAGAATCTTCCGAATCGCCCGTTTTACGCTCGCATAACGTCTCACTTCCGTGAGACCTCCCTGAGACGCATATCCTTGAAGATACTCGTTGACCCAACGGATCGTTTCGGTATTACAAGGAGTAGTACCGCAATTATTTAACCAGATCATTTCCCGATTTACCGGATATAAGGCTTGGATCCTTACCCAATCCGGAGTGGCGTTTGTTTTCATCCTTCGTCCAAATTGAAACTTCGGTACGGAAGACAAAACCCTTTTTTAACGGAGCGGCTCGGAAAGAGAGCGCTCCGCTTTACTCGGAATCTCTAGCGTTTTTTCTTGGCAGCCACTTTCTTTTTCGGAGCGGCTTTCTTAGCGGCGATCTTTTTCTTTGCCGGCTCGATTTTCTTTTTGGCGGCGGCTTTTTTGGGAATTGGGACCGCTTTCTTAGCTACTTTTTTAGGGGAGGCTTTTTTGGGTTTGGCAACCTTAGAATTTTTAATCCCTTTTACGGGAGCGTCCACCGCTTTCGCGACTTCTTCGGCCTGTTCGTCCCAAAAGTAAGCGCCTCGGCTCGAATGCGTTTGATCCAAGGCATTGAGTTCCGCTTCCAAAAGGGACTGATAATTTTGGCTATATTCCATAAGTTTGCTAAACAAGAGCTTAATATTCGGGTCCGTGAACTTGGTCGTTAGCTTTTCATAAAATGCCACCGAGTTCTCCGCCTCTCGAATTGCAAGCTCTAAAGCTTCGTGTGCATCCTTGGAGCCGGAACCGGTTATCGTCCGTTCCACTTTATTCATCAATTTCTGAATCGTTGTTTGGTGAAATTTATGGATCGCGGTAAGTTGTTTTAGATTAGGCAGCTCGGCGCCTTCCGCGACTTCGTAAATTTCAGTAATGAATTTGATATGATCATCGACTTCCTCCGCAAGGCGTTCAAATAGCTCTCGCGTACGACCCGGCGGAAGTTTTTCGTACGTATCCATATAGAACTCGAAGTAGTCCTTCTCGTGTTGGATCACTGCTGCAATGGCCTCGAGGAAAGTTGTTTCTTTAAGAGGTTTGATACTCATATGTTAACTCCGGTCGCGTCAATTCTAGTGAGATTTCCCGTCGCGTTCAATACTAATTTTTCGTTTTTTCTCATCCGAAGATTGTCGTGCGCGTTCATTTTTTTTGAGGAACACCAGCGCTTATAAAAACGTTTAAGGAAGAAATTCCGTTCTTTATTCCAAAAAACAATCCTAAAATTTCAGTTTAAGATTCCTCTTCCGTGGAGATAAAAATTAAAAATTGAGCGAGATAGTACGTTCCCATTATCCAAGTCCCGTGTGCCGGAAATCGGATCGAAGTGAAATGACCTAATGCGATCAGCATGTCGGAAAAAATAAAAATGACTGCGCCGGAGATGCCCAACCACAAATCCAATTTTTCACATTCTCTAGAAGAGGCTCTCCATCCCATCGTGCAAATCGCGAGGACGTATAGTAGGACCGGCAGACGCATGGAGATCGGAATTCCGGGAAGAAGCCAATAATAAAAGCCGCCACCGAAAAGTAGGAAGGGAATGAGTCGGACGATCTGCACCGGATTCCTGCGTGAAAAACCCCAAGCATACGATAACTGCGCGATCAGAAAGCTTCCTAAACCGAAAACGAAATATTCCGCCGGAAAGGCCAAAATTGCATCCCCGAAAAAGGAGAAGATCAGACCTAAACCGATCCATATTCCGCTCGATCGAGTCTGCCAACGTCCATCCATAGTGAAATCCCAAAGCAAAAGCAGAATCGGCAAAACTTTCGATCCCAACCTCAGTAAGAAGACTTCCGGCCAAAGATTGACTACAGCCAGATGCAAAAGGCAGAGGAAAAGATAAACGATATAGAGCAATTGAGCCTCCGGGTTCGGGAAAGTCCGGGATTTGGGATTGTCTTCCTGCTCTCAGGTTAGAACCTGTCTCCCATCAACCGTTTTCGGGTCCGGACGCTGCGATGCTCTCTTTTAGCCAAAAAGATTCTACACTTTTTCTCATTTTCAGCCTGGGAGTGGGCATTTTAATTTATCTCGATTTATTTGTTCTAAATAAAACAAGCCGCAAACTTTCCCTGAGAGAATCCGGCTACTGGACTTTGTTCTGGATTTCTCTAGCCTTAGGTTTCGCGTCGCTCATCTATGTCTTCCACGACGATCCGATGGCGCCTTCCGTCGCGAAGGAAAAAACCTTAGAATTTTTGGCCGGTTACCTTTTAGAATATTCCCTTTCAGTGGATAATCTTTTCGTTTTTATTATGATCTTTGCGAAATTCAGAATCCAATCGCATCATCAACCCATGATTCTAAAATGGGGAATTTTAGGGGCCTTACTCTTTCGCGCCGCGATGATTTTTTCGGGAGCGGAGTTAGTCTCTCGATTCGAGTGGATTCTATATCTGTTCGGAATCCTTCTCTTGTATTCGGCATGGAAAATGTATTTTCATACCGAGGAGGAGGATTTTGATCCCGAGGAAATGAAGCTCTTAAAATACGCCAAAAAGATCCTGCCGATGACTTCCACGTTTCATCCGGAAAAATTAATGGTGCGCGAGCAAGGGAAGTTAGTATTCACATCGACCTTTCTGATTCTTCTCGTAGTCGAGTTCAGCGATATTTTGTTCGCAGTGGATTCGATTCCGGCGATCTTTTCGATCACTCAGGATAGCTTCATTATCTATACGTCGAACGTGTTTGCAATCTTAGGATTGCGATCCTTGTTCTTTTTACTAGGCGGAGTGATGGAACTATTCGTTCACTTAAAAAAAGGAGTCTCCCTACTTTTAGCGTTTGTAGGAATCAAACTCTTATTACCGGCAATTTCTAAACCCTTACTCGGAGAGGAAATCCATGTCTCCATAGAGATTTCACTTTTCGTAATTATCAGCACGCTTGTACTCTCCGTGCTCGCTTCCCTTCCCCATTATTTATCAACGAAAAAAGGAACCTGATCGGAGTTTTTAGACTTTACATGAAGATTTTGACTTATTCCCTAGAAAAAGGATCTTCTCACGAAAGAAGAGAATATTATGGCAACTGAAAAACTCTTTAGCGAATTCCCGCCGGTCTCTACGAAAGAATGGACGGATCAAATCATCAAAGATTTAAAGGGGGGTGATTTCGAGAAAAAACTCGTTTGGGAAACCCAGGAAGGTTTTAAAGTTCAGCCCTTTTATAGAAAAGAAAATCTTCAAGGCTTGGAATGGTCCGTCTCCAATCTTCCGGGTATCTTTCCATTCGTGCGTTCCACACGAAAACTTACGAATGAATGGAATATTCGTCAGGATATCGATTCCGTCGATTTGAAACTCGCAAAAGAACTGGCTTTAGAGGCGGCCTCCAACGGTGTGAATTCGATCGGATTCGTGATTCGGAATTCGACTTCGTTGCGTAAGGGAATTCCGGTCGAAAAAAGGGAGGATTTAGAATTTCTTCTGAATGAGCTCCCCTTGAACGATATCACGGTTCATTTTATCGCCGAGGAAAGATCTCCGCAAATACACAGCTGGCTTCCCAAGATCAAGCCGTTAGTCGGCGGATTGGGGTATGATCCGTTCCGGATTTTAGCCCGCCATGGTCGCTCAGGCGGTCATGGCCCGGAGACTCTAAAACCCATCTTGGAGGAATATGCGGCGACCTGGCCGAATTATCGGGGTCTTACCGTTCATTCCTCCACCTTCAGGGATAGCGGATCTACGATCGTACAAGAACTCGCGTTTACGTTGGCATTAGGATCCGAATATTTGTATCAACTTTCCCAAAACGGACTGAAGCCGGAAACGGTTAACTCTCAAGCTATATTACAATTTGCCGTCGGACCCGATTACTTTTTGGAAATCGCCAAGTTTCGCGCCGCGAGAACTCTCTGGGCGGAAATTTTTAGGGGCTATTCTTCGGAGACAGGAGAAGCGAGTTTACCTTTTATCGCCGCGGAAACCGCAAAATACAATTACGGTGTCTATGACGTTTATAATAATATGCTTAGGGCAACGACCGAAGCGATGGCCGCCGCAATCGGAGGAGCGGAAATTATCACCGTCCTACCCTTCGATCATCTGATTCAACCGGCGGATTCTTTTTCGCTCCGAATCGCGCGAAACGTTCAGTTATTGATGAAGCACGAATCCTATCTGGATAAGGTCGTCGATCCTTCCTCCGGTTCCTATTATCTCGAAACTCTGACTCAGTCCATGACCGAACAGGCTTGGAAATTGTTCTGCGAAATCGAAAAAGAAGGCGGCTTTCTCTCTTCATTACAATCGGGAAAAATTCAAGCTCGTATCGCAGCATCCAGAAAGAAAAAGGAAGAAAATTATTCGACTCGAAAAGAAATCTTTTTGGGTACGAATCAATATCCGAATCTAAAAGATAAAATGACGAGTACGCATTTAAACAAATCCGTGTCGACACCGCCTCTAGAAACAAAACCCGGGGAATCGGCCTGTCTTGCGATACCCGATTTTTTTGCAGGCGATGCAATCGAAGAAATTCGATTCCTAACTGAAAACCGGGAGCAAAGTACGGGCAAACCGATAAAAGTTTTACTGATCCCGGTCGGGGATTTAAAGATGAAGAAGGCTAGAGCGATCTTCTCCCTGAACTTCTTAGGCTGCGGAGGCTTTACGGTCATCGATCCGGGCAGCTACGAGAGCTCCACTGAAGCAAAGTCCGCCATCGCAAAAGAGCGACCCGAAGTGATCGTTTTCTGCTCTTCCGACGAGGAAGTTCTAAAATGGGTGGGAGAAATTCTTCCCGAACTGAATCCAAAACCGATCCCTCTCGTAGCCGGAAATCCGAAGGAAGTAGTTTCCGAATTGGAAACGCTAGGAGTCCAAGGCTTTTTACATGTCAAATCCGATCTGCTCAAAACCTTGACCGATCTTCAAAAAAGGCTGGGAATACGATGAAGCGACCCATATTCGATTCTAATCTTAAACATTCTAGCTCAAAAGAAACGTACGCCGATTGGTCGAAGGAAGCCTTAGATGAATTAGGGCTTTCTAATTTAGAATCTAGAATCTGGCATACCCCGGAGAAAATTCCGGTTAAGCCCGTTTACACTGAGGACGATGCCGAAGGGCTCGAGCATCTGGAGTATGCGGCGGGAATTCCACCTTATCTTAGAGGACCGTATTCGACCATGTATGTCCAACAACCCTGGACCATCCGACAATATGCGGGATTCTCGACTGCAGAAGAGTCAAATGCGTTCTATCGCAGGAACCTGGCCGCCGGACAGAAAGGCCTCTCGGTCGCCTTCGATTTGGCGACCCACAGAGGGTATGACTCGGACCACGAACGCGTCGTTGGAGACGTAGGAAAAGCGGGCGTGGCGATCGATTCCGTTTTGGACATGAAGGTTTTGTTCGATCAAATCCCGCTGGATCAAATGTCCGTATCCATGACGATGAACGGCGCAGTCATTCCGACTCTCGCTTTCTATATCGTAGCCGCCGAAGAACAAGGCGTGAAACCGGAGCTACTTTCGGGAACCATTCAAAACGATATTTTAAAAGAATTCATGGTACGGAATACTTATATTTATCCTCCGGAACCGTCCATGAGAATTATCGCGGATATCTTTCAATACACTACGAAGTATATGCCTAAATTCAATTCGATCTCGATCTCCGGGTATCATATGCAGGAAGCGGGAGCGACCGCCGACTTGGAATTGGCTTATACGTTAGCGGACGGACTCGAGTATCTTAGGACCGGAATCAAGGCAGGAATGGATGTGGACAGCTTTGCACCCCGGCTTTCGTTCTTTTGGGCGATCGGAATGAACCATTTCATGGAAATCGCGAAGATGCGAGCCGGACGTTTGCTCTGGGCCAAAATCGTCAAAGGCTTCCACCCTAAAAATAACAAGTCACTCGCACTGAGGACTCATTGCCAAACTTCCGGATGGAGCTTAACCGAACAGGATCCGTTTAATAATGTGGCAAGAACTTGCATCGAAGCGTTGGCCGCCGCTTTAGGACATACTCAATCCTTACACACGAATGCATTGGACGAAGCCATCGCTCTACCCACGGATTTCTCCGCAAGGATCGCAAGAAACACTCAGATATATCTTCAGGAAGAGACGAATATCCACAGAGTAGTGGATCCTTGGGGCGGGTCGTTCTATGTGGAATCTCTTACCAACGATTTAGCCCATCGTGCTTGGGAGCTGATTCAGGAAGTGGAAAAATTGGGCGGGATCGCAAAAGCCATCGAAACCGGTATTCCGAAAATGAGAATCGAAGAGGCTGCCGCCCGGAAACAAGCTAGAATCGACTCGGGAAGGGACGTAATCGTAGGAATCAATCGATATCGACCCAGTAAGGAGAACCCGCTCGAAATATTAGATATCGATAATACTGCTGTTCGCGAATCACAAATTCGTAAATTAAACGAACTTAAAAAGAATCGGGACTCGAACGCGGTTCAATCCGCCTTGGACGCGATTACGAAATGTGCCGGAGGGGAACGGGGAAATTTGTTGGACCTGGCGGTGGACGCGGCCAGAAAAAGGGCAACTCTCGGGGAAATTTCCTTTGCGATGGAGAAAGTTTTCGGCCGTTATAAAGCGATCACCCATTCCATAACCGGAGTCTATTCGGAGGAAATCATGGACGACCCTGACTTTAAGAAGGCGAAAGTCCTTTCGGAAAAATTCTCCAAATTAGAAGGACGTCAACCCAGAATCATGGTTGCGAAGATGGGACAGGACGGGCATGACCGGGGCGCGAAAGTCATCTCTACAAGTTTTGCCGATATGGGATTCGACGTGGATATAGGTCCTCTGTTTCAAACTCCTGCCGAAGCGGCAAAGCAGGCGGTGGAGAACGACGTGCACGTTTTGGGCGTTTCCAGCCTTGCAGCGGGTCATAAAACGCTGGTGCCTCAGGTCATCCAGGAACTGAAACGTTTAGGTCGGGATGATATTCTCGTAATCGCCGGCGGGGTGATCCCGCAACAAGATTACGAATTTCTGTATAAGGCGGGAGTAAACGGTATCTTCGGCCCTGGAACAAAAATCTCCAAGGCGGGAGTAGATATCCTGGAACTTCTAATCAAGACCGCCGAAGGTGTTTAGGATTCGTGCCTGAATCGGAGAAAAAAAAAGAAAGCCTTCTTAGGGGCGGTGGTTATCGAAAGGCTCTTCCGGAAATCGGTACGTTCGTAAAGGGAATCTTAGACGGGGATAGGGTTCTACTCAGTCGGGCAATCACTCTTGTAGAGAGTACTTTGCATTCGCATCAGGACATGGCGGAGCAAATTATCGAGCGTTGTCTTCCTCATTCGGGGAAAAGCATCAGAATCGGAATTACCGGAATTCCAGGCGTCGGAAAAAGCACGTTCATAGAATCCTTCGGGAATCTGCTTGTTCAAAAAGGAAGAAAGCTCGCGGTATTGACCGTAGATCCGACTTCACAACTTTCAAAGGGTTCCATTTTGGGCGATAAGACTAGAATGGAGACTCTCTCCAGAAAAGAAGAAGTGTTCATTCGCCCGACTCCTTCCGGGGATTCGCTTGGAGGAGTGGCCCGTAAAACGAGGGAAACGATTTTTCTATGCGAGGCGGCGGGCTTCGACACTATCTTAATCGAAACGGTGGGAGTCGGCCAATCCGAAACCGCAGTTCATTCGATGACCGATATCTTTTTACTTTTACTCATTGCCGGGGCGGGGGACGAATTGCAGGGAATTAAACGCGGCATTATGGAAATGGCGGATTTAATCGCAATCACTAAGGCCGATGGAGAAAATGCAGTAAGAGCGGAACGGGCCAAATCGGAAACGATATCGGCAATCCATTTTCTTCCGCCTCACGAATCGGGCGCACCCACGAACGTACTGACATGCTCGGCACTGACAGGTCAGGGAATTTCCGAACTATGGCTCGAAATTCTAAAATATATCGAAATCGTACGTTCCAACGGATATTTCGATAAAAATAGAAAAGACCAAGCTAGACACTGGCTGCATGAATCGGTACAATCCCTTTTGATAGAGGACTTCCGGGAAAAATTAGAATCCGAATTTTTACTAGCGGAGCAAAAGGTCACCCGAGGCGAGGAAAGTTCCCTGAAAGCGGCTAGAAATTTATTGCAACTCTACCGAAAAGGTAAATAGAATTATTACGATCTTATAATATATTTTTAACGTTAACCTTTAGTGCGTTATTTTCCGATCGAATCCGCGATCGATCCCAAGTCGGGCGCTAAAATAGAATAGAATTTTTTCCTTGGAAAATATATCTTTTCCAATCGTTTAGGCGGATAAGAAACCTAGAAACCGAACAGTCCTCTAGACCCAGGTCGGTTTCATCCAAAGGAAAAACGTAAATGCCTCTTCTGTTTGCAAGAATCCTAATAATGACCGCTTTTATCGGGATTCTTTCCGCCTGTGCAACTTCAAGCGCCGGGCTTTCGACCAGCACCGTACCGATGGCTGACAAAAAATATACGGTATTGGGTCCTGTGGAAGGCATGAAATATTGGATCACATTCGACGCCGCTATTATCGGGATTCCATTAAAATCTCCTCCGATCGATACGCTCTTGGAGGAACTTCAAAAAGAAAAAGAGGCGGATGCATTGATCAATCTGAGGTACTGGACGGATAAGTATATCTTTCTTTTCCTAACCTTGAATCGTTTGCATATTTCGGCGGAGGCGGTTCGATTCGACGGAGTCATTCCCAATCCTGTCTTGCAGCCGGAACCGAGACGAAAAGGACGATAATCTCTTTTCCCATGCAGCGATTTTTCCTAAACGCCATTCTGGTCATTTCGGTTATTCTTACCCAAACCTGTTCGGGAACGCTCACTCGTACCGAGGTGGGAGGAAGAGTCCGGGATCCCAGACTCATCGACTCGGCGACCATATTGCGCAGTACGGACTACGAAGAACTAGGAACCTCTACCGGAGAGAGTTCGGTCTTTTTCTTATTCGGCCTGATTCCGATGACCAACCCCTTGAATATGGACTATGCGTTAAGCGAAGCAGTTCGTAAAATCCCGGGCGGGAAAACCATGGTTAAAGTCAGATACTGGCATGAAACTCACCTTTTTTTTCCGGTCGGTACGGTCAGTATCTTGAAGGTGAAAGGTATGGTGGTAGGTGCTCCGCCTACGGAGATAGGCCCCGAACCGCAGTCCGAAACCAAAGGAGATTCTAACATAGGAGGAAAACATACTGGCGGTGCTTCCTCGGATGGAAAGAAATGAAGAAAACTCTAGTAAGCTTCGTTTTAATTTCCGTTTCCGCATTCTATTCGGGGGCTTGTGTCCGGGAAGATCTAGTCTCCCAAGGAGATTCGAATAGTCAAATTTATGCCGCCGCCAAATATCTTGCGACAAAGTGCGGAGATCCGATTCCCACTCCCTATCCTGTCGCAATCGGCGATGTGCAAAGGCGGAATTTGGATCTTTGCAGTATCGCGATCACTAAATCAGACTGCCCATTCGTAAGTTACCCCATCGCGTGCCTATTGATCTACTTGGACAAACCTAGCGGGGATATTCCTTGGTACGAAAATTTTAAAGATGCATACGTGACTCCAAAGGTGCCCTAAATTATGATACGTACCGCCTTTAAATTCTTAATCCTATTGACATTTGCGCCGATCGAACTTTTAGCCGAAGTCACGTTCAAGGCCAGACTATTTTCTCGCCAAAAAAACCAAGGCGAGGCTAAGGCGAACGTTCTTTTGTTCGAGACCAAGAAATTCTATAAGACCGATTCAGAAGGTTATTTCGAGGCGATCGTACCGACACCCGGAGCCTATACATTCCGAATCATTAAAGTGGACGGGATGCAAGAAATTAAAGGGAACATAGACGCCTCCGGTCAACTCGTAACCCTTTTTATCGATGCCCCGACCTCGTCCGGCGGTATCGGAATCAGCGGAAGCAACGTCTCTAAGGGTGCCATTAACGTCACTGCGGAAAGGGAAAAACCGATACTTTCCCGGACGACGATTAAATACGACGAGATTAAACGAATGCCTGGTACGTTCGGAGAGCCGCTTCGTTCCCTAGAGACGATTCCGGGAGTCGTACCTGCCGCAGCTTTCGGAGGCGGTGCAAACAATTATGTGATCCGAGGCGCGGATCCGAATACGAACTTATATTTAGTCGACGATCTTCCGATCTTATACCCCTTCCACTTTGATGGATTGAGTGCCGTCGTAAACGCTAACCTGATAAAATCCATCGATGTCTACACCGGTGTTTTCCCCGCTAATTACAATAACGCATTGGGTGGGGTCATTCATATCGATACCGTAGATAAGGTGGATACTTCCCAGCGAAACGTGATCATTTCGGCATGGGCCACGAGCGTAAATTATATGGCCCCTACTTTCGGCGGAAAAGGTTATATCATGGCTGCGGCTCGAGTCGGATATCTGGACAAGACATTTAGCGAAATAGGAAGCCGGTTGGGAGCAAGTTTACCGGACGGTCTTCGTCTCCCTAGATTCGTAGATTCGCAGGTTAAGTTCGTACATAACTTCACCAATGAACATCAGATTTCTTTCCACTCATTCACATCGAAAGACGACTTTGCTCTGAACGCTCCGGCAAAATCAAAAAACGATCCGACCAAAGATCCGTTTGCATCCATTGCCGGAGGAAGCGTTTCCGCCGGTCAGGGATTTAGGACTCAGGCACTTCGATATACTTGGAAACCGACGGAAACTTTCTCGAATCGATTGACTCTGATCAGTTATGATCCGTTCACCGATTTCAATGTTTCTCTAGGATCCATTAAAGGAAAAAATAGGGCCACAGGCGCTTATAACGGAATGCGACAAGACGCGTTCTGGGACCCGAATCGGCATGTAAGCGTAGAATTCGGATCCGAGTTCAGAGTCTTGGATTATTCGTCTCAGGGTTCTTCCATCGTCCAGACCGATCCGAACAACCAAAGCCCCAATCCCTATGACACTCAAAATCCCGCGTTCCGTACTATTCCGACGAATATTCGCGCGCAAGGGACCTATTATAATTCTTACGTAACGACAAAGCTTCGGTACGGTGGATTCCAATTCGAGCCGGGAGTTCGCTATGATTATATTCCGTACGTTCATCATACCGCGTTAGGACCCAGAGGACAGGCATCTTATAAATTCGAAAAAGGGACTACGATTTTTGCCGGGGGGGGAAATTTCTACAACTTCCCCTTGGATACTAGATTCAATAAGGATAGTGGAAATCCGCATTTGGACTTTCAGAAAGCGTTTAAATACGGGGGCGGTATAGATCAACAACTAGCGGGGGATTATCAGATCAAGGGAGAAGTCTTTAAGCAGGAATTCTCAAGACTCATCGTGAGCGATCCGTACATCACAGACCCTATAGGAACCAATCCGGACCCTTACGGAAAAGTCACTCAGCCCTTTCTCGTGAATAAAAACTTAAATTATTCGAATAATGGGACAGGCTGGTCCCATGGATTCGAACTCGTACTCAGAAAAAATTCACGTCCGGGGACACGGAATTGGTTCGGATGGATCACATATACCTGGTCCCAAACATTTCGAAATAATAACGTATTTATACAAAATCCCGGTGATCCGCCTTTAACGCCCGATCAAAGGTATTTGGCCCAATTTTATCATAATTCCAAACAGACACTATTCGATTACGACCGAACTAACGTTATCAATATGGTTTTCGGATGGCGCTGGAGCCAAGAATGGCAGTTTGGAGCCCGCTGGTCCTACTTGACGAACACACCCTATACTCCTATCATAGGCGATGACGGGGGTAGGTTCAGCAACCCGGCGAACGGGCAGACCATTTGGACTCCCGAATACGCGAATAACCCGTTTCTCGCGGAGTACATAAATTCGCGAAGATTGAAACCGTACCATCGTTTGGACCTAAGGTTTGACCGATTCTTTAATTATGAATGGGGTTTTGTGAATACGTTTTTTGAAATCATCAACGTTTATCTGAGGGAAAACGTGAGCGGGCAAAGTTTTGACAATACAAGACCGTACTCCGCCACCAACCCGAAGCCTTCCCCCACATTCGGGACGATCACTCTCGCCGGAGGTGTTGTTATCCCGTTCTTCAACATTGGAATTGAGGTGAAATTCTAATGCCTATCGTTATAAAGAAGAATTCTTTTTTTGTTAGATCCTTCCTCATTATTATTGGTTCCGTCTTCCTTGTCGCCTGCGTGAATCAAGGAGAGCAATCTTCGAATAAGGGCGCAGACCCTGGCTTGATCTTACAATCCCTTCTTCAGAATTCGCCGGATCCCTTAAAGGCCTGCGTAAATGCTAATGAGGAGGAGGAGACCTGCTTGAAATCCACGCAGGATCTATCGGGTATTAACGAGTCCTCGTTAGCAAAGATCATTTCCGGAAATCGGTACTCGACGTACTCGCAATACTGCACCTCGTTACTTTCTTCCGAATCGTTTTCGAAATTAAACGTAAAAGCGCAAGAATGCGTCATGACCTGCAACGAAGCCTACTGGTCTGCACTCGGGTCGGCGGGCAGATGCCAAGGGCAAAGTTCCGATTTGATCTCTACGGAAGGTTCCGATACTCTGTCTTGTATTCGTAATTGTTCGAATATATCTTCCGGTCTCTGATAAAAACAGGGAACAAAAACGGAATGACGGTTATCCTAACCCACGAAAAAACAGGAATTACGAAGGATAGGTAGAATGAACTTTGAGATACTTGTAGAAGTCGGAGAATCGGCGATCTTTATCATCATGATTATTGCAAGCATCATCGCCGTTGCTGTCGCTGTGGAACGCGGCATAGTCTTCTTCAAAAATACGAAAGATTCTAAGAACCTTTTGCCGGAAATCGTTCAGACGATTCGGAACGGAGACATCTCCAAAGCCGCAAAGTTCACCGAAGTCCATCCTGAAAACGTTTACGCCCGATTTGCAAGTTTCTCCGCAGAACACTCCAAAAGCGGAAAAGAAAGTTTAGAAGAGCTAATGGAAGGAAAAGCCATCGGTGAACGCGTCGAATTTGAAACGCGGCTTTCGATTTTGAATACTTTAGGGAATAACGCGCCGTTTATCGGTCTTCTAGGAACGGTCTTCGGTGTCATCAACGCCTTTTATAGATTAGGAACATTAGGGAATACGGGTGCGGAAGTGGTCATGCGGAGCATTTCGACCGCCTTACTTGCGACGGCAGCCGGACTCGCAGTCGCAATTCCCGTAGTTATGGCAAATAACTATTTTACTCGAAAGCTAAAAATTATCCAATCCAACTTAGATATTCTTTCAAAGGAGTTTCTAGCAAACCTTTCCCGGAAATAAATACCGGAGCATAAAATAGGAGGAAAGGATATGGCAGGACAAACCTCTTCCGGAGACGGAGAAGAAATCGGTAGCATTAACATTACGCCCATGGTCGACGTAATTCTCGTTTTGTTGGTCATTTTTATGGTCACTGCGAACTTTTTAAAAAAGGAATCCATCAATATCAATCTCCCGAAAGTTCAAGCGGCCGATCCTAACGTAGCTCAGTCCGTTCAGGTAGCGCTTACAAAGGACGGGAAAATCGTTTTGGAAGGATCGGAAACTACCCCCGAAAAATTGGGGGCTCAATTAGCTCGGGACTCGAAAATCAGACCCAATATGAGATTGACTCTTTCTGCGGATTCCTCTCTTCCTTATGGGAAAATTGCGGAAACGATGGGAGTGATTCGACGAGCCGGAGTCACGAAGATCGCTCTTTCCGTTAAGAGATAAGTCTCGAAAATCGATGAATGCAAGGTTACTGACAGTCCGGGATTCGATCTTGAGCTGGTACGAAGGTACGAATCTTTGGGATCGCTGTCTGTACGGTTCGATTTTGGTGCATTTTCTATGTTTCGGAACCTACTATGTCGTTACCCATTTAAAACCCGGTGAAATCGATTCCGATAGATTAGAATTTCAAGATATCGAAGTCGACATTCAGGAAATTCCTCCCGAACTGATCGGCGGCGAAAATTCTCCCGCTCCTGTGGAAAAGGAAGAATGGGTAGAGGGATCCGATAAGGACGGTAAGGATCCTGAAGATAACGACATCGATCCCAACAAATTAAGCGGGGATGGAACGGACAAGGACGGCTTTTTATATGCTTACATGGGCGATAAGCCGCCGACACCGATTATCGATTTTGATTTACGGGATTATTTTCCGGAAAAAGCCAAGCTACAAGGAATTTCCTACGCCGATACGATTTTGGAAGTCAGAGTGGACGAACATGGCAATTTAATCGACGCCAAAGTTTTAAAAGCCGGAATCAAAGGATACGGATTCGAGGATGCGGCGATTCGTGTCGTTCGAGCCGCTCGCTGGAGTCCCGGTTACGTCAAGGGCCGTCCGATTAAAATGAACCATCGTATTCCGGTAAATTTCAAATTAGATGATTGAGTAGATCCCCTCGCCTGCATAAGATGCGTTTCCGGAAAACGAAGATACCTTTAACAACGCGACAGTTTCATGTTTCATTTCGGGCTGCATAATTTTTAACCGCCAGTATTAAACGAGATCCAATAAACGGTAACTCGTTCGAAACCGTCGTCCTTGCATAGGCGAGCTAAACGGCTTCTTTACTCGTACCCGATCCGCGAGAAGCGGTCGGAAATTTTACCGTACCGGAACGGAGCGGAAAATTCCGTTTACCACACTTTCGTTGGAAAGAGTACAGAATTTACCGCACCTTTCGGAACTTTCAAAAAGACGGGAGAAACTCCCCGAAAGCACTACACGATTTTTTGCTACAATCTCGTTAATTTCTTTTTTCCAAAATGCGGAAAGAGTTACTCATCCGCGCCTGAAAATCGGTTGAAATGGATTCGGCCAAGGGGGTAAGGTGTAATGCCCTTAAAAACTTACACCTGGAGCGATAAGAATGATTCGTCTGGCAGCTTCCTGCATTATAGTCCTTAGCTTTTTTCTTCTCCCCGTAGAAGCCCTGACTCCGCCTCCTACCCTAGAATCACAAGTAACTCATTCCGATTTTATAGCACTTGCAAGATTATCCAATGTTAAGGAAAGCAAGATCTCCGCGAACTCCATATCGGTGACGGCTAATATACAAGTGCTAAAGCCCATAAAAGGCGGCTCGGATTTACCGACAAAATTCGACTTAGCATTCCTCGTTTTTCCGGAATATTTCGGGAAATGGCTAAAAGCTCCTCCGCAAGAAGGAGATTATATTCTTTTTTTAATTAAGAAAAAAGTAAAGGATAGCAAGGGAAAAGAGACGGAGGTGGTCGCACTATACGAACCTCATCCCTATGCCTTTCGGGAATATTCGAAAGAATTGGAAGAAAAAATTCGAGCCGAAATCAAAAACTAATTTAGTTGGGAGAACCGAATGAAAATGTTCAGAAAAATTTCCGTTTTAATATCCACTTTATTGCTCGCCGGGAACGGCCTATTCGGACAGCCGGCAAAATTTCCGGGGTTAGGAATGAAGCAGGAGCCGTTCGAACTCCTGTCCTCCCTTAAGGAAGCGAATCCCAATCGAATCTCTCATCGTGGAATGGCCTCCAGCGTCGACCTTTCCGATTCGATGCCACCGGTAGGCGACCAAGGCCAACAAAGCTCCTGCGTGGCTTGGTCCACTGCGTATGCAACAAAATCCTTCCAGGAATACAGCGAGAGGAAAGGAAGGGGAAATTGGAATTTAAGAACTCCGGACGGTTCCCCCAACTATTCGTCCATCTTTTCTCCGGCGTTCATCTACAATCAAATCAACGGTGGAAGAGATAACGGCTCCTTAATTTCAGATGCGATGAAATTGGTAGTGGAAACCGGAGCGGCCACTTGGGATGCGATGCCGTATAATCCTAGTGATTATTTAGCTAAACCGCCCCAGTCCGCATTCGACGTCGCCTCCAAATTCAAGGCCAAGGAATTCCTAAGGGTTCGCCAAACGGATCCGATGGAAGTGAAGAATCAGCTCGCACAAGGGAGACCCGTCGTCGCCGGAATCCTCGTTTACGAGAATTTCATGAACCTAAAAGGAAAAGAGATCTATAAGGAAGGAGTAGGCAAAGCCTATGGCGGACATGCAATTTCTATCGTCGGCTATGATGATTCTCAAAACGCATTCAAATTCATTAATTCGTGGAGCACGCAATGGGGAGACCAGGGCTACGGATACATCGACTATAAATGGTTCACGAAAGTCTGTCAATCGGCGTTCGTTCTCGTTGATGAAGTAGCGAGTATTCAGGACGAACCCACACCGACTCAAACGAACGATAATAAGCCCCTTCCACCGGAAAAGACCAAACCCGTTCCTCCGAAAGAAGTTTCAGCCTCGCAAGGGTCCTATTCGGACCGAGTGCAAATCACTTGGGAAAGCGTCATCGGAGCCGTAGGTTACGAGATTTATCGGAAGGGCCCCGGAGATTCCACATTCACCAAAATCGGCCTTTCGCAAACCAACGGATTCACGGACGATGGCATCCAAAAAGATATCGCTTACGCGTATAAAATCACGACTCTTACGGACTCGGATTCTTCGGACCAATCGGACGGCGAAGCGATAGGTTATGCGAAGTCGGAAGAACAGAAGGCACCTGCAAAAGTAGTAGGCCTAAAGGCTAGTCAGGGTCAATTTTCAAATAAAATCGATATAGTATGGGAAGCGATAGACGGAGTCTCCGAATACTCCGTCTATAAATGGAGCAATACCCAGAAAAAATATGTTCTGATCGGAAAAAGCAAAACCAATTCCTATTCGGATAATGCTGCGGCCAAGAACGGAAATACCGAATTATATGTGGTTGCCGCGGTCAACGGCGGAAAGACAGGTGACCCTTCCGACGCCGCCTCAGGAAGCACGGCAAAAGCCGATTCCAAACCGCCGAAACCCGTCGGCTTGATCGCTACAAAAGGGCTGTACAACAGCAAGGTAGAACTTCGTTGGCAAAAAGTTACCGGAGCGTCCCGGTATTTGATTTATCGTTATAATACCGGAGGACTTTTCGGTAGCGGGACTTGGTCGAAATTAGCGGAGGAGGCCAAGGAAAATTTCGTGGATGAGAAGCTTCCGGCCCAGTATGCGTTTTATGCGGTAGCTGCGGTAAATAAAAACGGATTAGCGGGACCTTTTTCGGATTACGCTTACGGTTATATCGATCCGAACAAGCATAGGGGGGAAAGGCTTCCTTCACCGACCGGTCTGAAAGGAAATCCGGACGCAAAAAACGGCAAGATCACGTTAAAATGGGATCCCGTTAAGGGCGCATCAGAATATTACGTTTATCGCAAGAAGCGAGGATCCTCCTCCTGGGATTTTATATCCTCGGCCAACGCAAAGAGTTCGCTATTTACGGCGGATATTCCCGAAAAGGAAAGTTTCTTTTTGTATACGGTTACGGCTAAAACGGATCTAGGAGGCGAAAGCGAATACGCGACTCCCGTTTCTGCGGTACTCTCCGCCGCAAAACCGGCAAAATTAATGCGGGCTTTCGGCGGAGATTCCACTTTAGAAAAATTTAAAGGGCCATGGACTGCGATGTCCTGGGACGGGTCGAAAGGGGTCAACCAAGTCCTGCTGGAAATCGAGAGCCAAGATAACGTTAATTACGTTGTTAAGTTTAATAAGCAAAAGATTTTCGAAGGGAAATACGTTGAGAATAGCCCGATCATAGACAAGGACGGAAAATTCCGGATTGAAATCGAAAAAACCGGTGACGCACTTTCGGTTACTTTGAAAGATAACGGGATTATCAATCAGAAATCCACGCTCAGCTTTCTGAAAGAATAATAAACGTTAGTTAACCCGCCACAAAGGCAAAGACTTCTCCCGTTTTATGACGACGAACTCGGGAGGCGTCTTTGTTTACGGCGGTATGTCGTTTTAGGGAAATAAATTAAAACGGCTTATGCAGATTGAAACTTTTTGGAGCAATCGGCAAACGCGAATCCGCACGCTTTACGTAGGACCCGTCGGCATTCGAAAGAGTTTTGGAAATTAAATCAGTTCCACTTCTCTCGCGAGCGTGAAGATATTTCCGATTTCCTTCAACCTTTGGGTTAATTCCGCGGAGCCGAGTATCGTTGTTACGGCGCTCTCCGGAAGCTTTTGCATTTCCTTGAATCGATCCTTATAATCCTGAATCCAAATTTTGCGACAAAACAAATTCGCTTGAAAGTAGTAAACTTGGTGAGTGATTAGGAAATTTAAGGAATCTATATCTTCCAAAGCTTCTGCGGTGATAATCGCTTCCCGGTTATCGGAAAGTCTACGGCAATAATCGATGAACGCAAGGTTATCTAGGAATTTAGTCAAGTCCTGGTCTGCCTTAAATTTGAAGCTGATAGGATCCAATTTAAATTCCTTGATCATTTCGCCCAAGTCTAATACGACTTGATGACTTTGACTCTTAACTCCGAAGTCGTCCGCCGCAAAGCTGATTCCGAAATTCCAAAACCTTCTACAAACGGACTTAAGAGTCGCCTCGCCTTCTTCGTACGGTTTTTCTATCAGCTCCATACGAATATTCTGGGGATTTAAATTTTGCTTTAAAAGGAGCTCATGAAATCGAGTAACTTTCTCGTCCGTATCGAACGTATCGATTAACGTCTGAGGAGAGATATTGAACTTCAATAATCCCGGCGATCCGTTACAGGACATGATCAATTTTTCGAGGATCAAAAGTTCGATTCTGTTCAAGTCCTGATCGTGAGGGATATCCCGTATCAAATCGGCATAACCGGCATACGCTTCCCCGCCGACAAAGACCTCGCCTCCTTTCATCGAGAAAGTATGATCTCTATGATTGTAATGAATAATCGGTTGAATGACCGCGTCAGGGCGATCGCTCGCAAAATAATCGTTTACGCGATTTAAATAGGTCCAGCTCCAGCGGACCAGATTGTCCTTTAAATTCTTTAAGGAGGACGACTCCAGCTCTCGAAAAATTTCCTCCACGTAGGAGATAAAATTACATTGGGTGCGACCTATTCCGAAATCGAAATTCAAACTTCCGTTTCGAACGGCGCTATCATGAAATCTACCGATGGCAGCGTCGAAATTTGCCTGGTTCTCGAATCCGGAATTATCCAACGGGGCAACTCCGATCAATAAATTCTTTTTGTCTCCGTACGTATAATAACGAAGAAATTCGCGATGAGACGGTTCCACTTCGGCTATCTTTTGTGGAACGAGTTGGATGAACTCAACGAGAGAAATTATGGAAATACTTTGGAATCTAAGGAGAAAGATCGGCTTTCCGCGATTCTCATTGATGAAAACGGTTTTGAATTGTTCTAAGTCCCCAAAATCGAAGGATCTTAGACTGAGGTTTTGGGAATCTGTCATTTCAGCTTCGACTTTTATCGCCATTAGAGCGGACGGCTTTCCCCCTAACGCCCGTAGACAGGATTTTAAACGACTGTTGTTTTATGTAAAGCGGAAACGTATTGTTTCTCCGGAGATCCGATTTTTGCCGAGCTCGGAAACTTTTTTCTGCGATCCGCTAGGATTGGATATGATTACGTCACCTTCTATCTCTAAAGGAATATCAAATACGACATCTCCTTCGACCCGCAACGAGGTGCAGCGCACTAATGACGGAAGAGCTAGCATTCTTGCAGTAAAGTCATTAATTTTCTTATAATAAATATCATCCATCTGGACGATCACTTCTCCTAAACCCGCATTTTTGCGTTCCTCTGTCATCGTTATAGAAAAGTCCGAATGCAAAGTATATGCGTCGGAGCGTCGGACAAGGTAGTCTTCGCATTTTTTTACCGGAGCGAATCGATCGCGCGGAATAATGATTCCTTTAGCTTTTGGAAAGTTTTGAATAGCGGATCCCATTGCGGTTTCCAACTGTAGGACCTCCTGCCCGTCGACCATCTTGGGATTTACAATCAAGGATAAGGAAAATTTTCCGGAAACTAAACGCTCTTTTAGCGCATCCAGGCGAATCCATAGATTATTGGTGGAAAAACTTCGAAATTTGGAAACTCCTTCAAACTCGTGCATATGATTCGAAGGAACCTGCGCGGTTTCCAGCAATTGGTAATTCAGCTTTTTACCGTTGACTGTCCTTCGAAAAATAGCCCCCCCTTTCTTATCAGCCAGGGTTTTTGGGGTCATCTCCATACAGAATTCCAGCTCTTCCTCCATCATGTACCGTAAGATTCCAGGATGAACAGTGGCACCTAAATTATCTCCGTTTGAGACGAAGGCGACTTTATATCCTTTCTCGAGGAGCAAATCTAGGATGCCTGTTTCCAGTAGCGTAAACCAAATATCACCGTGACCGGGCGGACACCACTCTTCATTTTCATCCCCGGGGACCTCCAACGGCTTTAGACTATTCTTGAGAAGCCTTGGAACCTTATGCTGCAAAAAGCTTGTCGGAAAAGATTGAGAAAATCCGATTCGCTTTAACTCCGCCTGACTCTGCTCCAAAGTGCTGAAGCTATCCATAAGCAATAGCGGGACTTCGATCTTGTATTCTTTCCGAATAAACTCGATCTGCCGAGCGACAATCTCCAAAAAAGACATTCCGTCCTTGATTTCTATGAGAGATTTCGGGCCGGACAATCCCATGCTCGTTCCTAATCCGCCGTTCAGCTTAATGACTACGAGTTCGTTTAAAATGGACGGGTCCGGCCTGCCTCTCGATTCGATCACTTCGAGAGAAATTTCGTCCGAGTTAGAGTCAAGATCTCCGACCTCTTCCCATTTTACGATTCCGGTCTCCCCATTTCGAACCTCGTCGACTTTCGACAAAAAGTCCGAAATGAATTCCGCAGAAAGTCCGGCCTTAAGCATCTTCGCTTGGATCAGTACCTCCGATTCCGCTTTCATCGAATCCATCGAATAATCCCCCTTGTATCGTAGGCCTCGTCAAATTCGCCCAACTCTACTTCGTACTTTTCCGAAGATACGGGATCGTAGAAAAGCTTAACTTTCACTTCCCTACCTCCGTCTTGCTGAACGGGTTTTTCCGCCTCTTCCCCGTAACGTGGAAGAAACACGAGATAGGTATAGATATAGACGGTCTTCTTTGACGACTTTCTGTATTGAAGGATCCCCTTGCCGCTTACATCCCTCTTTACTATCTTAGTAAACGGTACCGGAAACGTTCTGTTCCAAGTAGAAAGTAGAATCCTGTCAAGCTCGGAATATTTCGGTATATTCGAGTAGACAGGAGCGGCCACTAAGAAGAAGATTAAAACAAGTTTGGACCAATTTTTTCCCAACATCGAAACCTTCTGACATATTGCAGTTAACCCCGGATACTTCAAGCTTTTCGTATGAAAAAAACCTTCGCAAGCGTACGCGAATTCTACTACAGCATCGTTGAAATATTCTCGTTTCTTTTCTCTTTGGCGACTTGCTATCTTCCGGAGACTCGGGAAACTCCGATCGAGCAAGCCGACATTCTCATCGTTCCCGGTTTTTTTTCCGGACCCGTATATTACAAAAAACTTACAAGAAAACTGGAAAAGTCGGGATATAAACCCAAAATCCTAAAAATTCCTCCGATTTTTTTAAACACGACAAATATCATCCGGTCCCTCGATTCCCAACTGAAAAACCTGCCGAAGAAATACGTTTTTCTAACCCATAATACGGGAGGTCTTTTATGCCTACTATTACCGGATACGTCTAGAAGAAAAGTTGGCGCCTTGATCACGTTAGGAACTCCGTTTCGAGGGACCTCCCTCTTCCGTTTTTTCGGGCCGAAAGAATTAGGGTGGAAATCCCCTTTGCTGGAAAAGATGTTCAACACCTTTCTTTTTATGGATCGCTTTCAACCGCTTTCCCCGTGGAAGGAACTTTTTTTTCTACCCAAATCTTCTTCGGAATTCGGGCAAGGAAGGGATCTTTGGTTCGACGTCGTAGGAAATTTTAATATCGTACGAGTGGAGGAAAATCTACGTAGCATTAGCGACTACTTACAAAAGAATCATCCGCCAAGCGCGTCCTCAAAACACCACTCTCAATCGGATAAAAATCGGATCCTAGAAACCGAAATTCTCGAAGTCGAGAAGCCGTCGAAAATTAAAAAGAAAGTTCGAAGGGCCGAAATAAAAAAACCGATCGGAAAGAAAAAGGTGCAGCCCGCTCGGAAGAAGCGCAAATAGGAAGCGAAATCGAAAGCTTATTGAATACGTTCCCTAAATTTGGAAAACGTCTCGTCATTGGAATCGAAACGAACTTCCGTAGTCGCAAGAATAACTCCGGCAAGCGAAACGATACGAAGATTCAATAAAAAATCCTGATCCTCGAAAAGTATCTGCCCCAAGAGCAGATATTCGGCCCCGGAAAGTTTTCCGAGTGAAATTACCTGATCCGAAAGAACTAATCCGCTTTCCTGAAAAGTCTGTTCGCTCACTACCCGATTCAGCCGGTCCCTTTCCAATAAGATAAAAACGTTCGGATCGAAAAGTTCCTTCGTCAATTTGTCGGTCAAAATTCCGCCCAACTGGGACTTTGATCCGTCACCGTTAACTATATTTAAAATTCCTAATCTACCCGGCATTTTTCCGCCTTGAGATTTTGCGGATGCGACGAATTGATTCTTTAAATCCGCGGCGATAGTTTTTACGGCACTCTCCAAATCGGGAGCCTTATTTTTTGTTCCTAAGGAGGAGCAGTTTATCAAGAGGATCCCGACTGTACCGATTAGAAGTAAATTACGAAAAAATGTCATAGGCCGACCCGAATCAAAAATATTTTACGAGAGTCACTTGATTTCCGTTGCTATTGAACTTTACGACGTCGAACGTGGAGAGTGTGAGAGTCAAACCTCTTCCGTGAGTCATACCCTCCGAATTCAATTGTTCCATCTTATTCTTTAACGTTCGAGCATGATTAAAACCTTTGCCTTCGTCGGTAATTCTTACTCCAAAACGATCGGCCGAAAGCGAATATTCGACCTTGATTTTTTTCCCTTTGTAATACGGATCCTTTTGCCGTTCCTGGACGAATCGAAAATAATTTCCGTCTTCCATAGCTCGCGTCTTTTCGTCGAAACTGATATTCAAATTTCCGTGCTCGATCGCGTTTATGATCATTTCTCGTAAACAATTCCTGATCGCAACGACAGTTCCCGTATCGGTAAATCGAAATAAATTCGCGGTCAACCTCTGGCTCAATAACTCCGCATTTTGAAGGTAATTATTTGCGGAGAAAACGAGTTTTTCGCTATCAACAAATCTTGCCATCAGATCCTGATCCGGTTCGTAGGCTCGTCCCAATATTTCTCGTTGGCCTTCGTATTCTAAAACTTGAAACTGGACCTGAAGTTCCTTAGGCTCTCTAAGATATTTTTGTAAAAACTCCGCCAAGAATCGGACCGGCTTTCCTTCGGAAGAAAGTTCCTCCAATTTTTCCAAGACATACAGCTTTTTATACGCGTCCTGAATTCCGCCGGATTTGTACACCAGCTCCATAAAATTTTTACCGATGATTTCCGGCGGTTTATACCCTAGGTGCTTTGCCACGGAGCGGTTCGCTGCCAAGACGGTCCAATTTTGATCGATGGAGAAAAGGAAGTCCTCCTCCGCTTCGAACAAACTCCGGTACTTCGCCTCGGATTCTTCGGCATTAACCCGCATTTTATCCAGTTCAAGAACACGATCGCTTAACTCGTCGGAAAGACCCTTAATTCGGTCGGCAAGTCCTAAAGATAATAGACTTACTTCCATCACGGAACCGATTTGGATTCCGTAAAGCGTAAAGAAATTATCGGGTAAAAGACCGAACGATTTTATCCCGAAGAGGAAACTAAATAAGATAAAGACCGACCAAGCCAATAGAAAATAGCGTGCCTCTCTTCTTCCGGCCAAAAGACATTGTACGCCGTTGAAGACCAGGAAGCCGAGCGTCAAAAACATAACCACGAGACTAAAGACGATCGAAGTCCGATAGTCTAGAAGCGTCAATGTGGAGACCATTCCGAGTATCTGAAGGAAAAAAAGGAAATTATAGATGCGAGCCGATTTCGGCGTATATTTCGCCGCTCCTAAAAAAGAACGACCGAATAAAGAAACCGTAAATAATCCCAAGAAAAGAAAGAAAGGAAGACTAAAATTCGCCCACACCGTCGAATTTCTCCAAAGGTATTGAAACGATAATCCGTTTAAAGTGAACTGAAAGAGTATGTAACTTAAAATATAAACGACGTAATACAAGTAGCTTCGATCCCGGATGGAAAAGAATAGAAACAGGTTATAAACCACCATCACCAGCGTAGAGCCGTAGTAAAAACCGAGCGCGAGCTGTTCGGTAAAAACGTGCTCGGCAAAACGGTTTTGAGTAAACGCTAATAACGGAAGAAGAACGGAACTTTTGGTAACGACTCTGAAATAAATTTCGCGACGACTCGAAGGAGATTCTTGAAATGAATAGGCAAAATTGCGGTATTCCATCTGCCTCGAGCTAAAGCCTCGCATATCGCCCGACATATTTACCGGATCGTTTCCGGAAGTGCTGGTATATAGGTCGACGTAGTCCAGCAAAGGGTAATCGATTTCCAAGATCCAATCCCTCTTACTCGAAACCGGATTCGAAACTCCGAGTCGGATCCAGATAGCTGCCTCGGTATATCCGATACTATTCTGCTCCAGGGTTTTGAACAAACCGTTTGCAGAAGCTTCGCGCACCTCGGAAAAGGTCATCCTTCCGGAAGTATCTTTGAAAATGCTAATATACGGAAGTAAGGACATCCCGTCCATGTTTTCGGCGACTACTAAATCTTTGATCGTTTGCTTGGATAAAATTTCCTGGGAAGGGTAAAAGAAAAAAAACGCGGCACCTGCGATCGTAAAAAGGACTCCTAGATTTTTCCAAGCGCCGCGCATAAATCTTTCCGTCAACCGCCGATGATTTGGCTAAAAATTCGAGTGAATATTTCCGACAGTCTCTTGAACAACTCCGCAGTGACGATAAAGGTTCCGATGCTGCTGCCTATTTGGGGAAGCATAAAAACCAAAAAGATTCGAATCACGTTGTTCTGCCAATAACCTTTGAAACGTTCGGAATCTTCTCCTATTTTCTCAAAATCTTCCACGAGGGGTTTGCGCAACCATGATTCCGCAAGTGCAGCCACCCAACCCGGCTTGATAATAGGATTAAAATTTCCGATCGGGGCTGCGATGAAAGCGAGTAGAATCGAAATAGGATGAGCTAAAGCGATGATCGCGCCGATAGCGGCTAATGTTCCCTTTACGAGAACCCAGCGAACGATGAACTCCTGCCCTGCTTCCTTTCCTCCGAACAATACTAACGTAGAGACCAGGATCAGAATGATCGCCGGAAATAAGAACGGGCGAATTTTATCCCAAGAGCCTTTGCTCGGAAGAATATCCAAATGCGTGACCGATTGATCCGATGCGATATTCTTCATGATCCCTTCTAAATGTCCGGCTCCGACTACCGCAAAGATTTTCCTTCCATGTTTTGCGGCTTCCCGAATCCGTTGGGCAAGGTACGCGTCTCTTTCATCAATGATGACGTTCTTTACCGATTCATAACGGGACGGTAGCTGGGAGAATAAATCCTTCAGTACGTCGTCGGATTTCATTTCCTCTATCTTTTCGGCGGAAATTTCTTCCTTCACGAACAGGGAAGTCACTAACGCCGAAAATAGATACATTCGATCCCAAAAACCGACTTTCCACCAGGCTCTTTTTAAAGTGATGGAGATTTCCCGATCAACGGGAAATATTCTGGCCCCAGTGCGTTCTCCTTCTTCGATGGCTCTGCGCATTTCATCGCCGGGACGAATGCTTCCATTACCCATCTTCTTTTGGAATGAGGAAAGAATTAGGCTGGAAAGAAGTAGCCACATTTTTCTTTCCTTGAATACCTTGAAAATATCCAATTTCTTCCAATGGTCCGGATCCTTAACGGACCTCATCCGAGAACCGCAAAGTTCCACACAAATGACGTCCGGTTTTTTTTCGGAAACGATTCGGGAGACTTCTTCTATGCTTTTTTGGCTAATATGCGCCGTTCCCAAAATCGTGATCACGGATCCGTTTAGGTCGAATGTTCGAATCGGTTCGGTGGATTCGGCGGTTTGTGTGGGAGAATTTGATTCCATTTTCTTTCTCCGGATAGTTTCGTCCGGTCGATAAGAGATGAAACTCAATTTTTAAGCCGGACCGGAGATTTCCGACGCGTTTTTCGCTCTTTTCTCCGTCTCTTGAAATAAAGAAAGGGATGTAATTTGTCTCTTTCTAAAAAATGATTTGAAGGATTCTTCAGGGGCGGCAAACTAAACGCCGTTTTCAAACGCTTTTTGCAGAGAAAAATAAAACCTTCACCATGCTTAACAAGGACGTAAAAATCATCAACGTTGGAATTGCGGATTTGCAAGGAGGACAATCTCCTTCTGTCATTCGTACTACATTAGGCTCTTGCATCGGAGTCGTTTTCTATTCTCCGGACAAAAAGGTCGGGGCTATGGCGCATATTATGTTGTCTAGGGATCCGACCGGAAAAGATTCCGCGAAAAATCCCTATAAATACGCCGATACCGCTCTACCGGAATTGGTAAAAAAAATGACGGAACTCGGATGCTCCAAGGGCGAATATCATGCCCGCTTGTTCGGCGGTGCCTCCATGTTTAAGGGAATGAATTCCAGTTTTCTGCAGAATATCGGGGAACTGAACATTAGCGTAGCTCGGGAATTTCTGGAGAAGGAAAAAATCACCTTACTCGTCGAAGACGTTTCCGGGCACGAAGGTCGAACGATCAGTTTATATTTAGACGACGGACGAATTCTCCTTAAAAAAGGCGGATTTGAAAAGTACCTCTACAAGGTCAGGTAGGCGGAGATGAAGGAAAAAATAGACCAACTCTTCGAAAATGAAGCCCAACTACCGAAAATCTCTTCGGTGGTGAGCAAAGTAATGGAGATGGTGAATCGTCCGGACGTTGCCATTGCCGACTTAGCGAAAGAAATCTCTAAAGATCCCGGTTTAACGGCGGCGGTCATCAAGCTTTCCAACTCCGCATACTATAGGCCGACCAAACCCGTTAAAACGGTACAGGAATCCCTTATGACATTGGGGATCAAAACGGTCCGTGAAATGATTCTCTTAACCGAAGCCAAAGGGATTTTAAAGAAGGACCTAAAAGGCTACCAGATAGATGGGGAATCCAACTGGATGCATTCTTTAACCGTCGCCGAGCTTGCGATGAGAATCACCGTTCAGAAAAAGTTAAAATTTGATAAAGACGTCGCATTTACCGCAGGGCTACTGCATAATATCGGAAAGGTAATCCTATCCGAATTTTTTCCGTCGATCATCCTACAACTGAGAGCCGAACTACAAACGTACGAAGGACCCTACAAAGACCTGGAAAGAAAATACTTCGGGTATACGCACGAGGAGGCCGGGGCGAAACTTTTAGCTAAATGGAATTTTCCAGAAGAATTGGTAGAAGTCGCTAATTTCTATACTGAACCCGAAAAAGCTGTGAAATTTCCCGAGCTAGTTTCGGTGGTTCATATCGCCCATTGTGTCGTAATTTTAAGCGGAATGGGAATTGACATAGGCGGTCTCCGCACGCCACTCTCCCCGCAAGCCCTCAAAGTAGCAGGAGTAACGGATGGTGATCTACAGATGTACTACACCCTTCTTCCTGAGATTGCGAGGCATCTTGCGGAGCTGATCGCTGTTTGAAAAATCTTGCGTTGATCGGCCCTAGAGGGGTCGGAAAGTCGAAAATTTCTAGGAAGCTTGCTAAATTAACAGGCAGGCCTGCCATTTCAACGGACATGATTGCCGTTTATGAAGCAGGAGGAATTTCGATTCCGGACTTCATTCAAGCAAACTCGGGTGATTGGAAACCGTTCCGAGACCTAGAGTACAAAATCTTAACAAAATTATCCGGCTCCAACGGCTTAATTTTAGACTGCGGCGGTGGAATACTCTTCGATCTCGATGCAAACGGAAAGGAGATTCCGAGCGAACGAAAAATTCAGCTTTTGCGCAAGGACTCTATCGTAGTGTCTTTATCCCGTCCAACTGCATATTTAGTAGAAAAAATTCAAAACGATTCGACGCGTCCTCCTCTTAATTCAGTAATTTCCTATAAAACAGTACTGGAATCACGATTACCGCATTATCGTGCGCACTCAGATTTTCAAATTGCTCTAGATGACCGCAAAATAGAAGAAGTGTGCGAAGAAATCCTACGCAAATCCGGATGGCTCTGATTGATCGCGAACGATTTGCCTTTACTTTAACGACTCTAAATACAAACCAATCAAACGAATCTAGGAAATAAGAAATCACTTTACGAGATTTTGAACTTCTTGAAATGTTCGTTTAACGGCCTTGTTCAAGCTCATTCGTTTTTCATGCGGATAAGTAAAGAATAGGAACGTGTTTTAAAAATATAGAATGTCCTATAGCGATGATCAAAAGGGGAAAGAATTCCCGAATACCATGACTAAGAAAAAACTAGAGGTCACGCATGTTAGATACAGAAATTCCGAAGAAGAACAAAGCTTCTTTCGAGAAACTTGTAAAATTGATTCGTCAGAGGAACTATAAGAAAGCAACCGAATACACATATTTAAGATACAATTTAGATTTTCTCCTTTTTGCCGATAAGCCGGCTGAGAAAGTCGTCACCAAAGATATTGAAAAGTATCTAGAGCATTTAAAAAAGAGAAAAGTATCGTCCTCGACGATACAAATCAATATCAGTTCGCTAAAGATGTTCTTTGAAGAAGTCCTGAATATGGATGTCTTCGACGATTTTACGCGCCCAGCACGCGAATACAAAACGCCGAAAGTGCTTACGGTAAAGGAAGTTTCCGCATTATTGGAGGCTTCGGCCTTGTCACCCCGCTCCCATCTCTTAGTCGGACTCGCCTACTATGAAGGACTCCGCGTCGGAGAAATCGTTCGCCTAAAATGGGGACAGTTCGATTTAAACAAAAAATCGCTGTATGTCGATTCTCCCGTCCCCACTCAAAAGAGGACAGTGATCTTAGACAATGAACTCTTAAAAATCCTAAAGCGGTTCGAAAAAGAAGTCGGCGCCGAAAAAGGATCGCATCTTTTTCCGGGCAAATTCCGAGGAAAACCCTTAACCTCGCGCAACGTGGAACGATTAATCGGCGATTTGGCAAAAGAAGCGGGAATAAAGACAATCGTAACCTTATTTACGCTCCGGCATAGCCGAGCCGTTCATCAGTTAGCGGAAGGAAAAACGTTGGAGGAGATTCGAGACTTTTTAGGGCATAAGAGTCTTGCTACGACCGAAAGTTATCTGCCGATTCGAAAAAATCTTCGTCCGCAAGTCCGTCAAAAACATATTCAAGACGCCTTAAAGGAAATTAGAAAGAAATATCGAAAATAAATTTTTCGTTTACGGAGGTATATAAACTAAATTTCAAATTTAGTTTATATACCTCTTTCAATCGGGATGAAACCGATCATCCTCGAGTTCTACCTTCCCGCATCAGGCGCATCTTTGTTCTAAACGCCCGTCTTCTGATAAGCAAGGTTTGAATCCGTTTGTGCTTAGAATCTACCAGAGGCATTCGCATAAAAACAAGGGCGCTTAAAATAAAAAAGCTCCCGACCACCGGCCCGAATAGTATCGTCAATCGCCATCCAAGTTCGGGGGATTGAGTTATCGCTCCCTCTCGATAACCGATCGCCTCTAAAATGAAACCCAAAAACGCGAGGCCTAACGCTCGAACGACTTTGGTCGCCATTTTCCAAAATCCGAAATACGCTCCTTCTTTTTTATCACCGGTGACCAATTCATCGTAATCCACTACATCCGCAACCAAGGAATCGAAGAGCAAAATCGAGCCTGCGCAGATCCCTCCGACGAACGCTGCGATTAACGGAGCCGTATAAGAGCCGATCGGGAAGAGCGGATACGAGACCACCGTCATAATTCCCAAACCGAGACTCCCCCAAAATGCGGGACGCTTTTTCCCGTACTTCTTAGCCAAGAAAAGCCAGAGGGGAATGGAAACGAGTAGGAAGAAAACGAACGGTAGTAAGATACGGACAACTACCTGAGCGTCCTCCAAAAGAAGTCGTTGTTTATAATATAGTAAACCTATCGAAGAATTTAAAGTTCTTGCTAATGCGGCAATTATGAAAGCGAAAAGTAGAGGAAGAAAGAAACCGTTCTTGATCACGGAAAAGAATGAATGGAAAAAACCCGTTCCCCGCCTTTTTTCAATGTGCAAATTTTCGAGGGGAATGTCCCTCCCTTTCGTTACACTGAATGCAAGTAAGGCCGTAAGAATCAGAACGATTCCCACAATCATAGAGGAAGAGCTCCGTGATAGAAATAGACCGCCGCCTGTTCCGATAAAAATCGCAGGTAATAGTAGACCCGATAAAAGACCTAAATTCGCAAAAAACAATCTCCAACCGAAAATTTTATTTCTTTCTTCTCTCTCAAAGGAAAGTTCTCCGCCCAACGCGATATGCGGCACCGCTAAAACGGTCATGAAAGTATTTACCAACGAATACATTCCAAGTAGATAAAGGAACTTTCCGATCTGGGATTCGATAATCGGAGGCGTAAAAAGAAAATACACGCTCACGCCGAGAAGTAGACCGCCGCCGATAATGTACGGTCTTCTTCTTCCCATCTTCGATGGGGTTCGATCCGAAATCGCGCCCATCAAAGGATCGCTGACTGCGTCCCAGAGAATCGCGGCCAACATTGCCAGTCCGAAAAGTGACGGCTTTAGCCCTACGACTAAAACGTAAAATTCGAGAAGGTAAATTTGAGCCAGAGTTTCGACTGCAGTGATTCCGATTTCAGTCGACGCATATCCCGCTTTTATCCCGTTTGTGAGTTCCTTTGCTTTCGAATTTAATTTAGAAAGCATTTCCAAGTGCCCGCTAATTTTCCGTTGCGCACAAGATGAATTTCGCCCATCTCGGCCATCACCTTTTCGCTCTGACTCGGGCGGAAGAACACGTAATCGTCCGGATAAAGATTCGTCGTTTTAGATCCGTTTAATATTCCCTGGTTCGTACTGGTACCGAACAGAGAGTTATCTTGAAGACCTTTCGGAGACTCCTTCTTTGCCAGGAAGGCTCCCCCGTAGGTAAAATAAGTAACTTGTAAATTCGGATCCCAAATCGGAAAAAGAAAGGAAACCGATTCCAAAAAAGGAATCGTAGTCCCTTCCAACCTTTTCAATACCGGAGTCGCAATAAACACGGCAGGCGTATGATCTTCAAGACTATCCACATCGAAATCGGTCGGCTTTACTAGAGCGGAACCGACCGAAACATCGTTTACGATTCCGATATGTTTTTGATAGAACCGATACGTTTTACTCCCTCCTCCGTTTAAAATAAGATCCCTTTCGAATAATCCGGGATGGTTCTTTCTTCCCAATTTAATAAAAGAAGAATATCGATCCAATGATTGCTCTAGAGCTTCCTCCATAACGGTAATCTTATTCCCTAAAATCGTCGGAGCCGAAGCGACATGAGGCTCGTATCCCATAAACCCGGAAAAGGATAGATATTCAGGATTGGAAGAAATCAGTTTCAAGACCTTATCCATAGTTTCCGGATTCGGAAAACCGCCACGATGCAATCCGATATCGATTTCCAAATTTAAGTCGAGTTTGCACCTGACTTTTTTTGCAAACTCGAGATATTGAATCGCTCGATCCGGCGTATCGACTAACCAATGAATTTTCTCTACCGACGCCTTCGATGTCTTATGAAAGATCTGCGCTAAGGCCGTCGCAGGCATCGGTTTGCCTAAAAGAATATCGAATTTGCGAAATTCAGGATCCCTTAGTAACATAACGATATCTTCCGAGTGGAAAACCATCAGACGGTCGCTATCCGTCGCTCGGACTATATATCGTAGTAAATCGAGGGACGGTAAAGACTTTACGACGATTCTATAATGAAGAGGCGGTCGTAATTTTTCCTTTAAAAGTTGCAAATTCGAATCTAGACGATCTAAATCCAGTAAGACGATCGGTTTACCGGGCCCATGTTGCTTAAGCTCTAAGTTTAGAGATTTGAAATATTCGGAATAGGGAGCTCCTCTATCGGCAGGTTTTAGAAACGCTAATAATACTACACACATAAGTAAAATCGTTAGAACCCATCTGCGTAAATTAATTCTGTGCATGCTTTTACCGATCTATTCGAAAGTTATCTGGACACGTTTTATTAGACTGATTTCTATTCCGGAAGACGAAATTTCGGTAGGGCGAGATTGTATCGAACCGCAATAATCCGAATGAGAATGATTAGCGCCGCGGAGACCCCTGTGTTTAAATCGACGTTCACATCCGCCTTACTCAACAAAATGTAGAGTATCGACCCGGATAGACAGGCAGTGGCGTAAATTTCCCGACGAAAAATTAAAGGTACCTCATTGATGAGAGTATCCCGAATTACTCCGCCGAAAACGGCCGAAATCATTCCGAGAATGGATGCTGCGAATGGATTCACTCCGTAGGAAAGAGAGATTTTGGTTCCGATAACCGTATAGATGCCAATTCCGACCGTGTCAAAAATAAATATCCAACTCCGGTAACGCACCAGAAATCGGGTGAAGACGATCGTTATCAAGAAGCCCGCAAAAATCGCCCAAAGAACATTCGAATCCCTAACCCAAGACACGGGATAATTTCCGAGCGTTATATCCCTTAATGTCCCGCCTCCGATTGCAGTAATAAAACCGGTAAAGAAAACGCTAAACGCGTCGCTGTGATGCCCTTTCTTTTCCGATGCGGCCAGAGCTCCCGAAATAGCGAATACTACAACCCCGGCTAAATCGAAATAGGTCGAAAAGTTCAAGAACCTATACCGTATACGTCGCTTGCTTTCTCATGCCTTTGCTTCTAAGGGCGGGTCCTAGCAAGAGGCCAAGGAAAGGGAAGAAACCTCCTAGCTTCGCAAGAAACCCTCTCGAACCGGGAACGAGAACTTCTAAAGGTTTCTTAGGGATCACGTTTCGAAAGATGATATCCGAAACTTCTTCCACTGTCAAATATCGATTTCCGGAGAAAGTTAAGGAAGCGGATTCGTAATCCTTTTGCAAATCAAGCATCGGAGTTTTTATCGCGTCCGGACATACCGTCGTTACGAAAACGTTTTTCGGTCTGAGTTCTTCGGCAGCTGCCAGAGAAAACCCTCTCACCGCGAATTTGGAGGCGCTGTAAAGCGTTAGTCCGGAAATAGGTGCGACTCCCGCAAGCGATGCGATATTGATGATATGACCTCCCCCTTGATCGATCATACGTAGAGAGGCTTCCCTTGTGCCGTACATTAATCCTTTCGAATTGATATCGATGTGCCGGTCGATATCTTTCGGTTGAGTTTCATAGATATAGCCCGGGAGTAAATACCCGGCAACATTCATCAAAATATCCAGTCGCTCCCATTTTTTATAGAGAAGATCCATGACTTTTTTCCAGTCGGCAGCCGAGCTAATATCCAATTTCGATGTAATGACCCTATTCTTTTCCCCTTTCCATTTCGAGGCAAACGCGTTTAACGCTTTTTCGTTAATGTCAGTTAGAAAAATTTCATGCCCTCGAGCGAAAGAATCTTCGGCGAGTTTTTTTCCCAATCCGCCGCTTGCACCGGTAATTAATATTTTCATATTTTCTTCCTTATCCGCCGAAATTTTAGCGAGGCCGTAAACACGACCCCTATCGTCAAGATTTATTCCGCTTAATGCCCGGACTAATCGAATTACCGAACTGTAGCGGGCCGAAAGAAAACGTAGGATTCGTACCGGGGAAGAGCCAAAATCCCGTCATTTCCGAGGACGGTACTACATTATAAAATTCGGGATTTCTCGAGGATAATCCCGAGACTTCTTTCTCTAAAACCATGGAAATATATTGATCCAATCCGATCTCCAAAGTATTTCCATTTAGAATGACCTCCATGCCCGTTACCTTTGCGTATTTACGAATTCCCGGAATGCGGGATTTCGTAGGCGCATAACTATCGGCACAAACACCGTTTTCACTGGAAACGAAAATACCCTCCGGAGTGTGAGCGACCAAACTGTGATTTCCATACGTATGTCCGGGAGTTTTGATGAGAGCGACCCCTCCGCCTAATTCCACGTCCGAATCCAAAAGAACGATTCGATCCATGGAAATTCCTCCGGAACCGTTAGGGCAATACCAATCCGCCTGAGGCGGTAAGAGTCCTTGAATCGAATTCCATTCTTCCCTCATAACTAAAAGTTTCGCATTAGGAAAATATCCGGGTAGTCCGTTTGCTCCCAACCATTTTCGTAAATCCTGCGTATGCAAATGGTCGTAGGAAATATAATCCACCTGAGACGGCTCGACACCCGCGTCGGCAAGACATTCTTCTACGGTGTTCAAGGTTGGAGCCAAGATTTTCTTTCCGATATCTTTTAACGGACCGAAGTTTTCGGCGAATCGTTTAAAGAAGGGCGTCTCGGAATTTCCATCCAAATCCGAAGGAGAGAATAAGAGAGTCTTAACTCCTTCCGACGTTTTATACTGTATTATGAAAAGGCGATTTACTATATGCATCAGAGGAGTAGGAAGTGCAAACGCATTTAAGAGACCATACTTGGTCGGATACGGAACTTTGATCAAATCGTAGGACTTATAAAAGATGACCTGCGGGCCCGAAAGAATCCTTTCCCTAAATCTTCTCGCTCGTTTACGAACATCTTCAAGGCGATCCACAGGCGCAGGAAGGTCTCTCGAACCGAGAAAATCCCGAATCGGTTTGATTGTGCGTTCTCGCTTTGCGGAAGAGTTTGTTTTCTTTATTTTAGAAGCGGTCGGCTTTGCCACGGATTTCCTCAGAGCCTAGTTTCACTGATGGAACCGCTTCTTGTCAACCAGGAAGGCTTACCGCGTAGTTAGGGGCTACTTGGTAAGCGGACAAAGAGTAGCTTAAAAAGGTTTGTATAAAGCTATGTAACCTACGATTACTCCGAGGAACGGAAGAGAGAACCATAAAAACTTCGCTACGGAAGGTTTTTTATAGAATAGAGTCAGCAGTCCGCCAAAGAGTAACCAAAATAAGAATTTCGCAATGATCCAACCGGGCCAAGGCCAAATAATTCCTAATCTCGCCAGCATGCCGAAGCCGCCTAACAAAATTAAGAAAAGTCCGATACCGTGGGTCATCGCGATCAATTTTTTTTGGGCATTCTCCTTCGTACCGCCCCCAATCACATGCAGGGCAATCCCGCCGAAAGCCAAAAACAAAAATAAGATTCCGAGAATATGAACTAATTTGTAAACTGTGTAAGAAATCATCGAGGATAGATTCGACCATCGCTATCCCGTAGGAAAGCGAAAAAAAGCTATTTTTCCAATAGATGTTGTACACCGACCCAATTCCCGAGAGGCGGAGTTTCTATATACTCTTGGCAACGTTTACGATACAGTATCGCGACTATATCTTCGGGAAAAACCTTCAATGCCTGTTCGAAGTTTACTAATGAGTCTTTAAAGTTACCGACTTTATACAGGATAATTCCGCGCGACACTAAGGGCAATGTCGCTTCCTTTAGTTTACGAATATGCGGATCGTCGGCTTCATAGACTTCGTAAATAATGATGGGCTGACTTTTTCCTTTCACCACAACGGAATCCACTTCGCGAATCGCAACATCATCCGAAATTGTCAAGCTTGCTAACGTCTGTTGGGTTATCAGAATATCGGCTTTATATAGACTCGTAAGACTCTCTAATCTAGAAGCTACGTTAACCGTGTCGCCAATGACAGTCGTATCCAGTCGGTCCGAAGAACCTACGGTTCCCAACATTAAATTACCGGTGTTAATTCCTATTCCGATTCTTACTCCTTTTAGATGTCCTCCCTTGACCTCTACATCCAATTCGCGAATCCGTTTCTTCATCGCGATCGCAGCATAAACCGCACGATCCGCAGCCGACTTCCCTTCCCATTGATCCGGGGATTGAACGGCACGCTCGGCGGAGAAAAGGGCCAAAATCGCATCTCCCATGAACTTATCCACGAAGCCGTCGTATTTTTGAATCAGAGGTTCCATGCTCGCCAGATAGCCGTTGATAAATCGGAAATTTTCCTCCGGAGTCATTTTTTCGGAGATCGTTGTGAAAGACCGAATATCGGTAAACAAAACGCTCATTTCACGAAGCGCGGAATCCCCCAAGTTCACGTCTACCGCCGAATCTTTTCCTAGAACGCTTAAGAATTGCATGGGAACAAATCGGAAGAAAGCGTTCTTTTGTCGGGCCAATTCCAGCTTTTGATGACTGAGTTCTATATTTAAATCTTCGGACTGCTTATAAAGTTCGATGAAACGATTCGCTAAGATTGTCGTTAAGGATATTACGAATAAAAGATATGCGAATTGCGTAAATCGAATTCCGAGCTGAAAGAAGACCGAATCGAGTATATCGTAGACCGCAATAAATACTATGACGAACATACTGATCGCCATTAACGAGGCATCTTTCTTTCGTAAATACACAGCCTTGCCGATGAAATACAAAAGATATAATAAAGTGGGCACCATCGAAAATTGCCAGAGGCGCAAGCTTGTCATAAGAAACCGAAACGGCGCCAATAAGGAGAAGAAGAAAATCGCGAAACTCCAACCTGCGATCATCAGAATCGGAAGATTCGGTAGCGCTCGCCCGTAAAAATAATCATGTAGGAAAAGTAGAAATAAAGAGGCTAGTAAAGCTACGGATCCGTATTCCACCCTCGTTATCACGGCGGTATCCGCGACGACTTCGAAGGAAAGGGAAGAACGACTAAGAGAATAAACAGCCATCGCGATCGAAAAAACGCCGAAGTAAAGATTGTATTTGTCCGTGGTCCGCTTTGAAAAAATCAGCAAGTGATATAAACCGAAAAAAACGTATATCGTGTTTAGACTTAGATTTAATAGGACGCCCGCTTTTCGCGTAAAATCCACGTTCTGGTTTATCGAATATTCGCCGTCCACATAAAAACCGAGATCCGGATTTCGCGGAGCTATAAGTTCCGGGAGGGAGACTGCCGGCGCGTCACCGATTAAACGAAATACCAAACGATTCGTCCCCTGCTTTAATAAGCTAGAGTCCAATGGCAACCGAAGTTCACGAATCGTTCTTCTTCGCTCGATCTGCCCGTCCGAAGCCAAATGAACTTCGCTTTTTAGCAAATGACCGTTGAGAAAAATTTCCCAGTTTTCTCCTATGGAATTGATGAACAGCGAAATCGGCTCGGTGAAGTAATATTGCTTCGGATCTTCCTGTAGTACGAAGCGCGTCTGAAGAGTGAATTCCTTTGTCCCGCTGGAAATCGCGCTATCGTAAATCGCATTCAAAACAACGGGAAAAGATTCGATCTTCCTGATTTTGTTCGTAGATTCCTCGAATCCGTTTTTATACTCGGGACGGAACCCTTCCAACGAGTACCAATCGAGTCGTTTGAGATCTATATCTTTCCAATGCGACGCCGATACGGTCTCTTCGGCGATCAAAGGAAGAGAGAAAATTAAGAAAAGGGAGAGAAACCAAGAAAAAATCGAAATTTGAACGTCCGTCTTGTGTTTAAGCGACATGCGTTATGTTTATATTCCTATTCCCGGAGGGGATTTCTGTTAAAAGACCTTTCCAAAAGACGGGGCATAATGTTTCGGCAGCCCTGACGTTCCGGACGAGGTATTTCATTTGATGAGCAAAAGCATGATAATTCAAGTTTTTTACGGCAATTTTTTCCTTTTCCCTGACAGGAAATTTAGTACAACTATCCTGAAAAGAGGAGGAAGAAGCTCATGGTGGACAAATGGGAAGGCAAGAGATTGCCGGATGTAAGTTTAGAAAGCAGTACCGGGGGCACCGTTCATTTACCGAAGGATGCCGAGGGTTCATGGACCTTGTTGTATTTTTATCCTAAAGATGACACTCCCGGTTGCACCAAGCAAGCTTGTTCCTATAGAGATCATTTGGAAGATTTCCGGAAAGCGGGTGCAAAAGTTTTCGGAATCAGTTCCGACTCCTTGGACAGTCATAAGAATTTCATTAACAAATTCAATATAAGTTTCCCTCTTTTATCCGATCCCCAACAAACCTTGAGCGGGCAATTGGGAGTTTATGGAGATCAGGAATGGCAAGGCCGCGTATTCAAAGGATTATCTCGGGATACCTTCCTCTTAGGCCCCGATGGTACCATCAAAAAAGTTTGGAGAAAAGTGGATCCGACTAAGACGGTTTCCGAAACTTTGGATGAAATTTTAAAGGCGGCTCGAGCCTAGCGTGGGAATTAAGTTTTTTCTAGACACTTATTTAACTCATCAACATTATCTACAGGTGGAAATGGAGGTCCACCCCATGAAGAAGGAAACCTTTCTGTCCATTCCTACTTGGTCCCCCGGGTCGTATAAAATTAGAGATTATGCGAAATCCATTCATAAAATACGCTTAATAAATCCTAAATCGGGATGGACCATCGAGCAAACGGACTTAGATACTTGGAAAGTATATTCCAAAGGAGAAACGTTTCGTGTTTCGTATCTAGTGTACGGCTATGAACATACGGTTCGTACGAATTATTTTACGAGCGAATTCATTCTAATTCATCCGCCCGCGACATTTTTATACTCCAAAGATTTATTAAGTTCCGAAGTGGAAGTTTCTTGGAAGTCTCTCGCACCCTTTAAACACTGCTACACCGGGTTGAAACGAAAAGAGAACGCGAAATTGACCTGGAAGGCTTCGAATATCGACGAGTTATTTGACAGCCCGATTCTTCTCACTAACGAAAAGGAAATCCGTTTC
This sequence comes from Leptospira inadai serovar Lyme str. 10, assembly GCF_000243675.2. NCBI lineage: Bacteria > Pseudomonadati > Spirochaetota > Leptospiria > Leptospirales > Leptospiraceae > Leptospira > Leptospira inadai. The sequence goes on from NZ_AHMM02000024.1 coordinate 263,529, forward strand.
GAAGCGCAATCCTGCCGTTTCGATCTCGTCGTTCTAGGTCATATCTCGGGTGCGGAAAAACGGAAAATAGCCGGTGATCTTTCCAAAGTAATGGATATGCAAATTCGATGCATGGGGGGAACCGAAAATTCATATTATTTATTCGTACTCGATATGACGGAAAACCTGTACGGTGGCTTGGAACATCTCAATTGTAGCATAAACCAGTTCGATCCGATAGGCGCCTTTTCCGGGGAAAATTATCGAACTTTAATCGAACTTCTTTCTCACGAATATTTTCATCATTGGAACGTAAAACGGATTCGACCAATCGCTTTGGGTCCGTTCGATTATCAAAAACCCAACCTGACAAAAGAGCTCTGGATTGCGGAGGGAATTACCAGCTTTTTTGACGCTTATTTTCTGCTATTATGCGACATTTATAACCCGCAACAATATCTGAATAAACTCTGGAAGGATATTCGGGAGCTGGAAGAATCCGAAGGCGAAAGTTGGATGAGCTTGGAAGAGTCCAGCTTTACGGCCTGGACTAAATATTATAATCGCCCCCTGGATCCGAACTTCGGAAACACCGGAATCTCCTATTATACGAAGGGGGCGATCCTATCGTTGAGTTTTCAGTTATTCGTCCTGGCTGAAACGAAAGGAAAGAAGTCTTTACTGGACATCATGCGCGAGCTTTATAAGAACTATTATCTGGAAAAAAAGCGCGGGTTCACTAAAGCCGAATTTTTTCAAGCGGCAAAGAAAGCGGTAGGTGTGGATCTGAAACTCGAATTCGATCCTTACATAACGGAACCGAAAAGAATACCGATCGAGAAGTACCTTGCTAAAATCGGAATCGAAAGAACTTCCTCGCCGCCCAAGTTAGAGCCCGGCTTTCGAGCCAAAGAAGAGAAAGGAAGGCTCGTCCTAAGTAAGATTAACCTTTCTAAGTCCGTTAAAAATGCCGATCTAAGCATCGGGGATGAATGGATCTCCATCGACGGAATTCGAGCCTTACCCAATAATTTCAAAGACTTATTAAAAAAATATAAACCCGGACAAAAAGCCGAACTTTTAATTGCAAGACGCGGAACGATTCTGAAGCGTAAGATTCAATTCGATAAAAAGCCTTCTTCAAACGAACTCTGGATAAACGACAAAATCGATGAAACCGTTTTATTATTGAGAGAAACGTTCCTGTCTCTTAAATCGATGCGAAATACCGTAATTAAAATAGAATCAAAAAAGAAGAAAATCGGAATCGCAGCTAAGACGATCAAATCGCGGTGATGCCTCCGTCTACGGCCCAATTGGCTCCGTTAATATAATGAGAGTCGTTCGAAAGTAAAAAGGAAGCTACACGAGCAATCTCTTCGGGATCCGCAATCGTTTTTGTCGGCGTCATGGATAGTATCTTTTTCCGGTGATCGTCGACCTGGTCTTCTTGGATTCCCATTTTCGTTTCTATGTATCCGGGGCTGATCGCATTGGCGGTAATTCCAAATTCTCCCCATTCCGCAGCTATGGATTTTACGAACCCGACTAAGCCGTGCTTTGAAGCGGAATAAGCCACCGACAAAGCGCTCCCCTTGACCGAGAGGGACGAGGCGATATAAATCAAGCGACCGAATTTTTGAGCCGACAAGACCGGTAAAAGCGCCTGCGTAATTTGAAAAGCAGAACGAAGGTTAATCGAAAATACCGCATCCCATTCTTCTAATGTAACTTCCGTGATTTTATGATACGGACCTCCGTACCCTGCGCAATGTACAAATCCTATTAAGCGACGTCCTTTTTCGGAGGGTACAAAGTTTTCCACGAATGATTCACATTCTTTCCGCACGCGATCGGCGGAAACAAGATCCGTAGAAACGAAGGATTCTCCCGGCTCGATCGTCGCAGGAGGATTCTTATCCCAATTCCAGACCGAAAAGCCGGCTGCCGTAAAATTTCGAACTAAGGCTCGCCCTACTCCGCCGCTGCCGCCTGTAACTAAAATGGAACCGAATTCTAAAGGATTTTTTAACAATTGCTTTCCGATTTTAAAAAGGTCAATCGATAGAGAAGAGCCTCCTCCGTATTTCCGAATCGACAGGGAGAGGCCGAGCGATTTCCCTGTTTGGTATGGAACAATCTCTCGAAAGGGTCAACCATATTCTCGAAGCCCTTCCCTATATCACAAAATACTCCGGTAAGACTATAGTGATTAAATATGGCGGCGCCGCTATGGCAAAAGCGGATTTGAAAGAATCGTTTGCGAAGGATATCGTCCTTCTCAAATACGTGGGAATTCACCCTGTGATCGTTCATGGGGGGGGGCCGGAGATCAATAGACTTTTGGATGCGCTTCAAATTCCTACCGAGTTTGTTCACGGCCATCGAGTGACTGACGCCGAGACAATGGATGTCGTGGAAATGGTTCTCACCGGAAAAGTGAACAAGCAGATTGTTTCGATGATCAATGCCGAAGGAGGAAACGCTGTCGGACTTTCCGGAAAAGACGGGAACTTAGCCGAAGCCTCCAAGACGAAAATAGAAATAGAAGGCGCGTCTCCCCAATTAGTCGACGTAGGATTGGTAGGTAAAATAGACAAGATCGACCCGACGGTCGTACTTTCTCTCCAAGAAAAAGGATTCATTCCCGTGATTTCCCCCGTAGCGGAATCGATCAAAGGAGAATCTTTAAATATTAACGCGGATACTTTCGCCGGCGAACTTGCCGGAGCTCTTAAAGCGGAAAAGTTAATTCTTCTCACCGATACGAGCGGAATTTTGATAGATGGGAAACTCGTAACCGGCCTAAATAGAGCCTTGGTAAAAGATTATATTCGGAAAGGAGAAATAACGGGAGGGATGATTCCGAAAGTCGAGTGTTGCCTGACCGCGATCGACCAGGGCGTTCGAAGAACTCATATTATAGACGGAAGAGTTCCGCATTCGATTCTCATTGAAATTTTCACCGACCAAGGAATCGGATCGTTGATTGAGTGATAAATTTCCGCAACTTCGACCAACGCACCGGAAAGTTCCCGAATCTCCTTGACAAAGCGGAGCTTTAGGCTGAAATACAATTTCTCCGAAGCCAGAACCCTTATTTTTGCGAAGTCACTGAACTAGCCTCATGAGTTTAAAACAGCTCTCTCTTTCCTTAATTTCCGATATCACCGCCCGCATCAACTCCACGGATAATTTGGAGGAGTTGCTCGGAATTATCATCGAAACTACCAAAGACGTTTTAAATACCGAGGGATGCTCCTTATTGCTGTACGATAAGGAAGAGGATTGCTTAGTATTTCAGATTGCCAAGGGCGATAAGGGGGAATCTCTAACCGAATTGAAGGTCCCTCGCGGTAAGGGGATTGCCGGAATGGTTCTAGAAAGTCTGGAACCCGTAATTACGAACGATGCGGCTAATGACCCTCGTATTTACAGAAATATCGATCAAGCGGTCGGCTTTACGACTCGGAATCTAATTTGCGTTCCCATGAAAACTCAAGGAGAAATTCAGGGAGTGTTAGAAGCGGTCAATTCAAACGAACGACCCGATTTTACTTCGAAAGATATTAAAATTTTAGAATATCTCTCGGATTTAGCCGCAATCGCGATACGAAATAGACGCCTCATCAAAGATCTCAAAGACAGGGCTCGGGAACTCGATTGCCTTTACCAGATTTCCCAAGCTATTTCGAATATCAGCGAGTTGGATCAGTTTTTAAACCTGACCGTCCATTCGATTTCCGACGTGTTAGGCGCGGAAAGGGTCTCGTTAATCTTCCAGAATCCGCGAACTAAATCTTTCGAACTTTCTAAATCCATCGGATTCGGAATCGAAGAGGAATCCCAACTTGTGGACGAGTCGCAAGGAATTCTGAATCGAATTCTTTCCGACGGAAAACCTTTGCTTGTTCAAGGACAAACCGATATCGACCCGAATCTTTTAAATCCTATCCGATATAAGACGAGATCCTTCGTTTCAGTTCCGATCAGACAGGATGGAAAGATTATAGGAATATTAAACGCAGCCGATAAAAAGAGCGGTGATAGCTTCTCTTCGCAAGATCTTTCCATTTTAAGCACGATATCGAACCAAATTGCGGAAGCCTATAATAGTCTTCTCGTTAAAAATCAGAAAGAAAAACTGACTTCGATCCGACGAGATATGCAAATCGCCTCCCAAATTCAGATCAATTCGCTGCCGAGCATTCCCAAGAAAATGCATTTATTGGAGATCGAGACCGCTTATACCGCTTCGAAAGAGATCGGGGGAGATTTTTACGATCTTGTTTATCATAACCCGGACGAAATTAGTCTTTTAATAGCGGATGTTTCCGGAAAAGGAATCTCCGCCGCTCTTTTCATGGAATTTTCCAAAACAATCATTGCGGGCGAAGTAGCCCGCAATTCGTCAACCAGCATCAGCTTAATGGGGGCAAACCGTATCATTCAGGAAAAATCCGGATACTTTATGTTTGTAACCGTAATGCTGATCCGGATCAATATGCTCAAGAAAAGAATTCGCTATTCCAGTGCAGGCCACAACGAGCAACTTTTTTATAAAGCCAAAGATAAGAAAGTTGTGATGCTTTCCGGAAAAGGCATGCCTCTCGGCATCAAAGAATCCGAAATTGAAGAACATGAAATAGAATACCAACCCGGAGATTTAATCGTTCTCTATACGGATGGAGTTAGTGAAACGACCAATGAAACTCGGGAAATGTACGGATTGGAAAATCTTGCGAAACTGATCGAACGTAACGGGGATATGCCTGTAGAAAATCTGAAAGATTTGATTTTGGATACTACGGATGCCTTCAGAGGGGAAGCCGACCCCCATGATGATTATACGCTAGTTCTAGTCCGACTGAATTAAGATTCCGCCGTCTGGGTTTGGTTTGTAGGAACTATGACTATCGGGCAGTCATCCTAGGCGGCTGTCCGGTAGAAGCGAGGAGCGTTCGCCATAATGTGCTCTTGTTCGGCTGCAATACTTTTCTTTCCTGAATAGCAAGATCGATCGGCAAATGGGTAAATACATTATTCCATATCCCGATTACCATATCCGTCTTTCCGGCCATGCCTGCGTGAACCGCATTCTGAGCCAGAAAACCGCAGAAAATAGAATCTTCCGGATTAGCGGGAATCGACCGGATAATATAACTGGGATCGATGTATTTTACGTTCGTTTCTATACTCTCTTTTTTAAAATATTCGATAATTTTATCCTTTAAAAAGACGCCAATATCGCCGAGTTTTAAGTTCCCCGAGGCATCTCTTTCCTCATTTTTTCCGAAGAATTTCTGTCCGGCACCCTCGGCAACTATGATGACCGCATGCTTTCTTTTTAAAATTCGATCTTTAAGAATTTCTAGAAAGGCACCTTCGCCATCCAGATCAAAATCGACCTCAGGAATTAGGCAGTAATTCACGTTCTGAGACGCGAGGGCGGCATTGACTGCAATAAAACCGGAATGGCGACCCATTAGTTTTACGACCCCGATTCCGTTAGGTGCACCCTTCGCTTCAACGTGGGCACATTCTACTGCTTCCATTGCTTTTGAAAATGCAGTAGAAAATCCGAATGTCTTTTGGACATAATTAATATCGTTATCGATTGTCTTCGGAATTCCTATGACGGAGATTTCTTCGTTGCGTTTTTCGATTTCTCGAACGATTTCCTTCGCTCCACGCAATGTCCCGTCGCCGCCGATGCAAAATAGAACTTTCACTCCATAAAGAGCAAGCGTATTAACCATGTCTTCGGGAGCCTGATTTCCCCGGGAGGAAGCAAGGATGGTTCCCCCATCTGCACCGATATGAGCCACATTTTCCGGCGTCAATTCGATCGGGCGATGAGCATAGCGTTTCACTAGTCCCTGGTATCCATAAGGAAAACCCAGGATTCTTCGAACTCCATAGCGATATGTCAATTCCATTACGATTCCGCGTATAACATCGTTAATACCGGGGCAGAGCCCGCCGCAGGTAATAATTCCTGCCGTTACATTTTGCGGGTCGAAATAAATTTTTTCCCGAGGACCTGCCTGTTCGAAGAAATCCACTTCGGATTCGAGATAATGCTTCCAGTCCTCTCGACTCTCAAAAACCGTCCTGAAAATTGCCTTGGATTCTTCCGGAGTGTAATATTCGTAACCGGCCGGACTTTCTATTCTACATTCGCCAAAATTCTTTATTTTTGTCTTCATACCGGTTTTTCCTTATTATAATGCATAGGCGTTCCCTTTTTTTCGACGTTTCAAATTGATTTTTCATTGGCAACAGGGATTCCTTCGTCATATATCATTAATAGAGGATGTAAATGGGAAGAAAGATTCTAAAAAAGAACTCAGTTCGTCCCGTATTACGATCTGCCAGCATTTTCTTCTTACCTGTTTTTCTTGGGTTATCAATGATTTACGCTGAAACAGATTCGGGTCTTTTTTGGGACTCGTTTGGCGTTTTTAATTCGCCCGAACAATCTTCACCAAAAACCGTAAATGTCGGAAAGGAAGAAGAAAAACCTGTCTTATTCTTTTCAGCATTCACTTTTAAAGGCCCGTTCGAAGCAAAACTTTTGAGCGGCCTGGTTCCTACAGAAAACCAGGCTTGGGAATCGATCCCGGGAATGAATACCCTTCTTCCAAAACCACCGCAGATCGTCAGGGGTCGGCGTGAATTCTTTGCCCTATACCCATCTCTTGGAAAAGAAGAAATTTTTGTTATGGCATTGTCGGTTGCAAATCAACCGAAGCCAGGTTCGGGGGAAGCGTATGTAGGAGCTACGACGGAACGCCGAGCTTTTGATGCGTTGACCGACGTCCGCAGCCAAAGCACTTCATTACCTGGCGTAAATCAAAATATTTCGCGAGGAATGGATAACCAAGCGGGTAATTTACTGTTTGGATATATTGCGGGTCATGCGGGAATTCACATGGGATTAGGGATGAGAATGGCTGGGAACGGCGTAGGTTTAGCCGTCCCAGAATCCGCTAAATCATCGATTGGAGTAAGCTATTCAGTTTTTTCCGGAACAACTAGTCAAAACCAGTTAGATTTCTTCTTACAAGTTTCGGGAGTTAAGCGTTTTAACGACAAGACGCTAATTCCTGTTGAGCCTCCGGTTTCACTGAAAGGTTGGCCCCAAGGGTATGAATATTATGTTAACCCTGGGTTTTCCGTTTCTACACGAAATCTGCGTTTTGAAGGTTTAGTTCGAGTTCCCCTCCACCAACCGTTTCCCACTACAGATGGTGTACTTTCGTCTGAAATCCAAGGACAGCTAGGAGTAAAATATAGTTTTTCAGAAAGTTCTCCAAACTTGCCTAAATGACGGGAGTGAGGGATTTGTCTTAGTTACTACATTTCCTGGCTTGAACGGGAGATAGATTTGTTCCTTTTTCTAATGGGTATCGTCGTAGTTCCTACAAACCCTGTTTTTCAAACGAGAGTTTCAAATCTAACTTACTAATAAGATGCTTCTTTCTCGAAATCCGAATAGTCTTTAGTAATTTTCCCCGATCTTTTGTAAAAACTTCAATCCAAGTTTCAATTATTGGACAGGAGTGATCCTCACAAGCCCACTCGATAGCTTTTAAGGAAGTCACTGGCTCTCCCATTCTCTTTCGAATTTCTGATGCTAACCAAGGATGGAATGAGAATTCCGCATCTGGATCACAAATTTCTGAAAATTCTGTATGCGTCTCCGGCACCTTTGTAGGAACTTCTACCCTCATCAAATTGCTCTTCATTACTATTAGACTGTAGGAACAACTTCTTTGGGATCGTAAGCTAAATTCGGTGAAAGCCACTTTTCAATTTCAGCAACGCTTGTATTCTTGCGCCTAGCGTAGTCTTCAATCTGATCACGATTAATTTTCGCTACGGCGAAATATTTTGAATCAGGATGAGCAAAATACAACCCACTTACGGAACTAGCCGGCCACATAGCAAAATGCTCTGTCAAGGTAATACCCGTATTCTTTTCAACCTGTAAAAGATCAAAAAGAATGCGCTTCTCCGTGTGATCCGGACTTGCCGGATAACCAGCTGCGGGACGAATACCTCTGTATTTTTCCCGAATAAGGTCCTCCACAGGAAGATTTTCTTCGGACGCGTATCCCCAATATTCCTTTCGAACTTTAAGATGCATATACTCAGCAAACGCTTCCGCCAACCGATCTCCTAGTGCTTTCGCCATAATCGAGTTATAATCATCCAATTTTGAGTCGAAAATCTTTGCAAACTCTTCGACTCCATGCCCCGACGTAACTGCAAAACCTCCGATATAATCGGTTAAACCGGTCTCCCTGGGAGCAATGAAATCAGCCAAACAATAATTCGGCTCTTGCTTGTCTTCTTTCGAAATTTGCTGACGAAGCGTATGAAGAACGGAAAGTACCTTTGATTTCGTTTCATCCTCATAAACTTCAATATCGTCGCCGACGCTATTGGCGGGGAAAATGCCGATCACCCCTTTTGCTCTGTAACGTTTATTCTTAACGATATCTTCCAAAAGCCTACGCGCATCTTCGTATAATTCTTTCGCCTGTTTTCCATAAATTTCACTTTCTAATATGGACGGGAATCGACCTTTTAATTCCCAGGCCTGAAAGAAAGGTGACCAATCAATGTACGGAACTAAAGTTTCTAATGAAATTTCTTCATCAAAGACTTTCACTCCCGTGATATTCGGTTTTGAAATCGCCAACGTATTCCAATCCGAAACAAACCTGTTCTCCCTTGCTTCTTCGATTGAAACTAATTTTCGCTCGTTTCTAGTATTGAAATAAATCTCACGTTGAGATTTCTGATCTAATTTAATTTGTTCAACATATTCGTCGCGCAAGGATGGATTCAATAGTTTTCCTACAACATTTACGACTCGCGAAGCATCGATAACATGAACGACAGGATGATCATATTTTTCCGCTATTTTTACCGCAGTATGCGCCGAACTTGTAGTAGCTCCTCCGATAAGTAACGGAACAGTAAAACCGGTTCTTTGCATTTCAGAAGCGACGTAAACCATCTCATCCAAAGAAGGAGTAATCAACCCGGATAACCCAATTATGTCGGCCTTTTGCGCTTTAGCCTCTTCTAGAATTTTTTCGCAAGGAACCATCACGCCTAAATCTATTACTTCGTAATTATTGCAGGCAAGAACCACGGAGACGATATTCTTGCCTATATCATGGACGTCACCTTTGACAGTCGCAATTAGAAATTTTAGTTTTTGTGAAACTTGAGCCTGTCTTTTATTTTCCTCTTCCATAAACGGCAAAAGATAGGCGACCGCCTTTTTCATAACACGAGCGCTTTTTACCACTTGCGGGAGAAACATTTTTCCGGATCCGAATAAATCACCGACAACTCTCATCCCGTCCATCATCGGGCCTTCAATGACGCTCAATGGTCGGCCGTATTTTACCCTAGCCTCTTCCGTATCTTGTTCTATGAATTCAACAATTCCTTTAACTAGTGCATGTTCAAGACGTTGTTCAACGGAACCGGATCTCCACACGTCTTCTTTTTTATCGATCTTATCGCCGGCCTTAACCGTTTCCGCAAAATCGATTAGTCGCTCAGTTGAATCCGGTCTACGATTCAAAAGTACGTCCTCGACGAGTTCTAGTAGATCCTTCGGTATCTCCTCGTAAACGGCGAGCATACCCGCATTTACGATGGCCATATCTAAACCGGCTTGAATTGCATGATATAAAAAGGCTGCATGCATTGCCTCCCGAACGGGATTATTACCCCGGAAGGAAAAGGAGATATTACTTAATCCCCCGCTAATTTTTGCGCCGGGACATTTTACTTTTATTTCCCGAATTGCTTCTATAAAATCGACCGCATAATTATTATGCTCTTCGATTCCGGTCCCGACAGTCAAAATATTCGGATCGAAAATAATGTCCGACGGAGAATAATCCGCCTCGTTAATCAATAATTCATAAGCTCGTTTGCAAATCCTGACCTTCTCATCTTTACTTGCCGCCTGCCCCTGCTCATCAAACGCCATAACGATAACTGCAGCACCATATCTTCGAACCTGTCGAGCTTGAGCTAAGAATTTTTCCTCCCCTTCTTTTAAAGAAATGGAGTTTACTATCGGTTTACCTTGAATACACTTAAGTCCAGCTTCCAAGACGGACCACTTAGAGCTGTCAATCATGAACGGTACTTTCGCGATGTCCGGTTCTACTGCTATTAAGTTTAAGAATTGAGTCATAGAAGCTTCGCCATCAAGCAATGCTTCATCAAAATTTATATCTATTATATTTGCACCGGCTTCGACCTGCTGTAAAGCGACCGCAACGGCTTCTTCGAAATTTCCATCTAAAATCAGTTTCTTAAACTTTGGTGATCCGGTAACATTCGTTCTTTCTCCTACCATTATGAATCCTTTATCCGGTGTAAGGTTTAAAGGTTCTAATCCGGACAATCTTGTAAAATCCGCAATCGTCGGTATCGTTCTAGGTGGATTACTGGCAACGGCCTTTGTCACCGCCGCGATATGATCCGGAGTTGTTCCACAGCAACCGCCGGCAATATTCAACCAGCCAGCCGCTGCAAATTCTCCTAAAAATTTTCCGAATTCTTCCGGAGTCTGGTCGTAGCCGCCGAACGCATTAGGTAATCCTGCATTCGGATAACAACTTATAAAACAGTCCGCGACTCTCGAAAGTTCTTCGATATAAGGTCTCATTTCCGCTGCACCTAGTGCGCAATTAATTCCGACCGACAACGGATTTGCATGATAAATGGAATTATAGAAGGCCTCGATAGTTTGCCCGGAAAGCGTTCGTCCTGAAGCATCGGTAATCGTCACGGATAAGGAAACCGGCAGCCTTACTTTGAGATCTTCAAATACGTTTTCTATGGCAACAATTGCGGCCTTAAGATTCAGCGTATCGATATTTGTTTCGGGGAGAAGTAAATCCACGCCTTCTTCTACGAGGGCCCTAACTTGTTCATAAAAAGTTTCTACTAATTCGTCGAAGGTAATAGCGCGAAATGCCGGATTATTTACGTCCGGCGATAAGGAAAGCGTCTTATTCGTAGGCCCAAAGGCTCCAGCTAAGAAAACCGGTCGATTCGGCTTTTGCAGCTTGAATTTTTGAATAGCTGATTTAGCTACCTGAACCGCAGCACGATTAAGCTCGTCGACGATGGATTCCATCGCATAATCCGCTTGAGAAATATTATTTGCATTGAATGTGTTTGTCTCTATTACATTCGCGCCGGACCGTAAAAATTCCAAATGGATACTTTCAATTATATCAGGCCGCGTAAGCACAAGTAGGTCATTATTTCCCTTTAAAGAAGAAGCATGATTTACAAAACGTTCCCCTCTGTAAGCCGCCTCGTCCAAATTGTATCTTTGGATCATTGTGCCCATTGCACCGTCCAAGACAAGGATCTGTTTTTGCAATAGAGTAATCAGTTCTTTAGCTTTAGAATTTGTATATGCTGGGAAATTTTTCTTCATAATAATTTAGTATTACACGGTTCTTTTAATAAAGGTTGTTTTAGCTCACGAATTACGGGTAGGAACTTCGACTCCACTGCATTTTTTAAAATCCAATCCTGCCAGATTGGCGGAACTTCATCCTCAGGAAAAATTGCGTTTGCGGGACATTCCCTCAAACAATCGTTACAATGGATGCAAATGTCCGGATCAATTAGAACAAAGTTCTCGCTTTCCCGAAACGCTTCCACTGGGCAGGCAGCGGCACAGTAAGTATACTTACACCCGACACAAGGTTCGGTAACTACGTATGCCAAAATCCACCTACCCGTTTCGTACTTTTACCGATTAATACCGATAATGCTCAGGCTTATACGGTCCTTCGATAGGTACACCTATGTATTCTGCTTGTTTCGCGTTCAGGGTCGTAAGACGAACGCCTAGTTGCTCCAAATGCAAAGCGGCAACCTTCTCATCCAATTTCTTGGGTAGACGATACACACCTATTTCATACTTGTTATTCCAAAGTTCGATTTGAGCCAATACTTGGTTCGTAAATGAACAAGACATTACAAACGATGGGTGTCCAGTCGCGCAGCCTAGATTTACTAGACGTCCTTCGGCAAGAACTATGATCGTTTTTCCGTCAGGGAACGTATATTTATCGACCTGCGGCTTGATTTCCAGTTTGGTAACGCCTTTCTCAGAATTTAAGCGCGCCATCTGAATTTCTGTATCGAAGTGGCCAATATTGCAGAGAATTGAGCCGTCTTTCATCGCTTTCATGTTCTCAAGTGTGATGATATCATCATTGCCTGTCGAAGTTACTACAATATCAACCGTCTCAATTACATCTTCGACGCGAAGAACTTGGTATCCTTCCATAACAGCCTGTAGAGCGCAAATTGGATCGATTTCAGTAACAATTACTCGTGCTCCAAAGTTTCTTAGAGAAGCCGCTGATCCTTTGCCGACATCTCCATAGCCGCAAACCAAGGCAACTTTACCAGCGAGCATGATATCAGTAGCTCTTTTAATACCGTCCGCAAGGGACTCCCTACATCCATAGAGATTATCAAACTTCGATTTGGTCACCGAATCATTGACATTGATTGCCGGAATTTTTAATTCACCTTTCTTTAAAAGTTTCTCGAGCCCTTTTACACCAGTAGTTGTTTCTTCAGAAACTCCTTTGATGTTTTCGAGAAGTTTGGGATACTTCTCATGTACGTACATGGTTAGATCGCCGCCATCATCCAATATCATATTTGGACCGGTCCCATTTTCAAAAAATAAAGTCTGCTCAACGCACCACCAATATTCTTCTTCAGTTTCTCCCTTCCAAGCGAACACTGGAACGCCTGATTTCGCAATCGCCGCAGCAGCATGATCTTGCGTGGAAAAGATATTACATGATGACCAGCGAACCTGAGCTCCTAATTCAATTAGAGTCTCAATTAGAACGGCCGTCTGAATTGTCATATGGAGAGAACCTGCAATTCTCGCCCCTTTCAAGGGTTGTTTTCCCTTGTATTCTTGACGTAATGCCATCAGACCTGGCATCTCCTTTTCTGCCAGAATAATCTCTTGCCTACCCCAATCGGCGAGCGAGATATCCTTAACCTTATAGTCTAAACCTTTTTCTTGCGCTGCAGTGGACATTAAAGTCCTCCTTTTTTCTTAGCTTTAATAATTAATACTTTGAAGTATTTCTGAGATTCAATTTCTTGCACGGATTCAATTGTAAAACCCGAATCTTCTAACCAATCGCTTAAGAGTTCCGGTTCGAAACCTAACCATAGATCGGCAAAATTATCGCGCATAAACTCTTGATTATGTTTTTTTAAATCTACGATTAAAAAGGTTCCACCATCTTTAAGAACCCGAGACACTTCTTTCATAGCCTTGGGCGGATTCGAAATATGATGTAAAACCATCGAAGCGACTACGGCATCGGAGGAATTCTCTAACTCTCCGGGTAACATTTCAAGATCCGCCGCAATAAAATTTACTTTCGGATTATTCAGAAAAGTTAAGGTCGCTTCTCGAATCATACTTTCGGAAGAATCGATGCCTGTCACTTCCCGACTCTTAGTTAAAAGATACGGTATTAACCCCCCGGGACCACATCCTAAGTCGAAGGTCCTACACAGCGAGTCGGGTAATAATTGGAGAATTTTCTTTCTATAAAGCAGAGGATCTAAGACTTCCTGCTGCAAGTTTTCCCAATCTTTTGCAACAAAATCAAAATAACGAGTGGTTTTAAGATCCCGCTGCTTTAATATTTCATTTGCTTTTTCAATGTCCCTTGCCGAGTAAGGTAGCTCTCTTTCATGCGACATTAAAATATTGAAAACTCGAATTTGGAAATTATTCTCTACTGTCGGATCTTTGACTTTATAATAAACCCACGAACCTTCTCGCTGAAAATGGAGAAATCCTGCATCAGCTAATATTTTCAAATGGCGAGAAATTCTAGATTGACCCATTCCTAAGACTTCGGTCACTTCCTGAACATTAAAAGGTGCAATCGATAGAATCAACAATAGCCTAATTCTAGTTTCATCGGAAACCGCCTTTAAAGCGGCAAGGATTCCCCTCGATTGCGAATTCGCGTTATACTGAAAATCAGGTGGAACCGTAAAATCTACTAAACCTTTTTCGGCTAGCGGCGAAACGTTTAAACTTTCTAAATCAAACATTTCGCTGCTTTTCCCCATCTTTTCCAGATATCAAGATATCTTGATTTATTCAAGCTAAAAAAACTAGCTAATAGAAAAACAAAGCTTCCCTACAGAATTTATAGAATCGACCATGAAATTGCCCCTCTCGCCAAATAGAATATGGTCGGTTCGAGAGTATTAGCTATCGATATTTGCTTATTAAAAAAGTCTATCTCCCTACAAAAAATGGAAGCTTTTGGTCGTGGCGGCATTTTACCTTTCCAAAACAAAGATAAAACTTTCTGCCAAATGAGATTTTGGTCCATTTCAATTAAGTATACTATAAGGAGATTAATTGAAACTCCGTGAGCAAGAGATAAGGTTTTTAATTCTTGATAATCTTCTTCAAATGGCCGGTAACTGTAGCGAATCAAATTTAATCCTCTATCCTGAAACGTAATCCGAAGTCGATTTTTACAAAGACGTTCGTTATGGTGCAGCAACAATTTGTACCTAGATAGCAAGTATTTAAGGTATTTAGAAAAGCTTCTGTTCCGTTTCAACCGAACTTTTTCCCATATTCTCGCAGGAATTAAAGCTGTAGATGGGCTATTATGACGGCGCATCGCAACGGTTTGCCTTTCCCCGTCTCGAAATGTGGCTATCGAATACATGACGGTAACAGGTATTACTTTTACTAGGCTGCGTGAAGAAATTTTTCCAAATTCTTGAACGGAGATTTTTTACTCTTGATTTGCTTTTGTATTGGCATTACGCAGCAATTCTTGGTTCTTAAGAATCTGATCCCTAAGCATTTTATAATTTTCGTCCTTCATCCTACGGAACCCATCAATAATTTTCATTTTATCCTTCATAAATGCTTGCAAAGGCTGTTTTAGTAATCCTGTAGGAGAAACGACTATCTCTTCGTCCGAATGGACGGACATCGTGCTATTGGAATCAGTCGAAACATCTACTTCTCCTTCTTTCACAAAAATGCCATTTGGAATATTTGAGTCTTCATGATCGGGATTACTTGCGCGTATTTGCTCCGACTCCTCGCCGATAACAAATTGAGTACCTCGTACCCCTGCAGTATAGGAAGCCGATGTAATGACAAAGTTTTCCTTTTTTGAACTTTTATCCACTTTTGCAAAAACTTTTCCGGAAACAAGGTCAATCGTTGATTTATTTTCCTTCGCCGACGAAGAAAGTTCTGAAATTTGAATTTTAGTATATGGTGATATCCTGATGACTGAATTTGATCCAACCTGGAGATCTACCTTACCTTTGAGCGTTTCGATTTGATCCTGCCTTTTCAAAACCATATTCTTTTTTATTTCGCTTCTTTTGCCATTCTGAATATAAAAAGCGTCTCCGGCAACGAAAAGGACCACGCCAATTTCTTCGGCCGGTTCGATAGACGAAATTGCTATCACTAATCCTATACAGAAACTCCTAATTAATTGCTGACCAACTGCGCGAACTTTCATATGATTACCTTCTTAATTTGTCCGTTGCAGGTAAAACCGCACGGAGAGAAGTAAACTTTAAGTTACAATTTTCAAAAAATATAGCAGTCTATACAGAATTAACTCAACAATTTTTCGCCTTTTTCGGCTCAAAAGGAACATGATTTACAGTGTAGGATAAATGACTTTTACTATCAACTGAATGCACACTTTCCCACTTGAGGGTCTTCTCTTGCGCGGTCACTACACCTATATTATAATTTTCATTGACGTGCACCGTGTTTTTTCCTTCTTGAATACGCCGGGCGACAAAATCCGTGTGTTCACGCCATCTCCGACTTAAAATTTCGGAAGATATTTTGATGGAATCCTCAATTCTCAATTTCCCGATTTCTAATATCCCGGAGTCGATATCAAACCCTATACTATTTCGAGCTGCCAATATCGCTGCTAAGGAAGTTGTTCCCGTTCCGACAAACGGATCTAAAACTATATCCCCCTTTATCGATAACATATTCACCAATCTGTAAGCGAATTCGAGGGGAAAAGCAGCCGTTCTGTTTCGTGTAGTTGTTCCTACATCTTTAATAATCTGCTTCTCACCTTTAATTTCCCATATATCGGAAAACCATTTATTCCGTTCTTCCCAAAAAAAAGCACTCTCGCGGCGAAGTTCTAATTCAGCTTTCGAGAATATTCTTTTGCTTCCTTTTCGGAAGATTAAAATATATTCATGTTCGTAAGTTACGTATGCCCCGACGGGAAACATTCCGGATCCCATAAATTTAGTCGGCGAATTCGTTTGCTTTCGCCATAGGATATCGGGAAGACAGTTAAGACCTATCTTACGGCAGGACTGAAGAATTCGAGAATGATTTGAAAATAATCGGAACTCTTGTTTAAAGCTGCGCGTTGCGTCGCCAATATTAATAACAAGAATCCCGCCTTCTTTTAATACCCGGAAACTCTCCTTCCAAACTGCATCGAGTTGCAAGTGCATTCTCTCGAAAGCGTCATTCGCTTTATCTTCCAGAAGAAATTTTTTTATTTTAACATCCCATTGCGTAAAGAGGTTGTCCCACATTTGGACCATCGGATAGGGCGGTGAAGTTAAGATCAGATTTACGCTCTGATCTTTCACGGCTTTCATTCTACGAGAATCCTTCAAGTGAAAGATATGAGTAGTTTGGGTAGGAACGATCGAATCAATCACTTTGTTTTCTCGAAACCAAGCGGATTAGGCTCTATCTTTCGGGAAACGAATCGGGGAAATAGAGAATAAAAAATATTTAAAGAAAGTGAATGCATAGGACCTTCAGCTCAGTCATTCTTCACTTTTTGCCATGCATCCTTTCATCGATCACTTTATTTAACAATTCCGCCAATTCCTGAAATTCATCTCCCTGGCGTAACCTTATTCTTTCGACCGGTTCTCCCGCTAATAAGGATCTTAAATTCTTTTTAATATTATAAATCGGTCCTGCCATTTTATGCGAGTATACAATCACAAATATGGCGGAGAGAAAGAGATATAAAAGTGAAAATAAAAGGATCCCTCTAAACTGAATAGTGAACATGTCAAGGCTATGATCGTAATCGGGAAGAGCAATGTCCCGTTCGACAAATTTTTCCTTCTCCTCACCATTCACGAACTCGAATCCTTTTTGATAGACTTTAACCGTATCTTCCCGAAGCCGAAAAACGACACCTTTATCATACTTTGTGGAATGCGTCCAAAAGAGAAATCCTAGGGTAAGGAATAACCCCAAAAGAAAGAGAAGCGAAAAATTCAGAAAGAATCGTAATTGAAAATCCTTATCTATAAGGTAATTGGCAAGGTGTCTCTTATACTTAGAGGACTTATGAGATGAATTGGGGGTTTCTTCCGGCATTGCAATTCCCTTCTTAGGTAGCTTCCAGGGGAAATTACCCCGTGTCAAAAATAATTCTTATTTACCGAACTTGAATCACTTCCTGAACACTATCTCTAGGAATCCGAATTTCCTTTTGGAGCGTCTGAAGATATAGAAAATCTCCATCCATATCGATGATGACTCCTTCTAACGAAGATCTATCAGTCAAAACTACTCTCTCAAATCTTTGGTATTCCTTAAAAAGTTCGTCCTTTGTCGAAAACGATTTAGTAGTGTCCCGAGGAATCTCTTCCACCTTCAGCCGCGTAAATTCCTCGCTTAGCTCAGTTAACTCGGAGGAAGTTAGGAAGGATCTCTGGAAGCCTTTAGAATTTAGACGAATCCTCTGACCAGGTTCCAACACCTGTTCACCCTTATCTGCTTCGCTACCTCGGATAGCGGCTACCCTACCTTCTAACACTGAAACCTGGGTTCCAAACTGAGCACTTTCCGTTATCGAAAATTTCGTACCCCTAACTTCAACAATTCCGTTCGAAGTAAGAATTTTAAAATCCTCTTTTTTTAGATTCTTGTGAATGTGTGCGAGAAGTTTTCCCGAATGCAATCGAAACGTTTTCTTTTGGTCGTCCACTACCTCAAAGTCGGTCTCAGGATCCAAAAGTATCGCTTCCCCCCTCGCGACTGAAAGAGAAACGTTCGAATTCCGATCAGTAGATAGAACTTGTCCTTTCCCTACATTCTCACCTTCGTTAAGAGCTAAACGATCATTTGAACCAGCGGCAGAAAGATACACTTTACCGTTTATCCGGACTACAAGAATAGAAGAGTCCGTAGACGTTTGCTTGAGAGCTTTCCCAGTTTTAAAAAGAAAAAGTAACGGAGCAATAAGAATAAAGGCCGCTGCAAGAAAATACCAGACTTTATACCTAAATATTCTTATGTTTGTCGCTCCCGCCTTTTTGTAAATTTCTTCGAAAGAAGAATTTGTGAGAGGTTGGTTTCCCCAAGATTTGGCGATAAGAGAATTCAACATATCGATCGACGGAGTTAAATCATTTGCTCCACCTTCAATCGCTTCCCTTATTCTTTTTTCCAACTCTTCGTCCATTCTCTCCAACTCTTTCTCTCTAATATCTGCGCATCATGCTCCAGGAAGTATTTGACGTTCCTTTGCAATTTCTAAAAGCTTCCCAGTAGCCCGAACGACCAAACGTGATGCTGTAGCAACGGAAATCCCCATTACTTCGGCAATATCAGTTAACGTATAATTTTCAATATTCTTTAAAACGATCGCATATCTCTCGTCCTCTTGAAGTGCACCAAGGCAATCCTTGAGCCTTGCTTCCAAGTCGGAGAGTTCCGCTTTACGAACAAATGTCGGACCTTCTTCCCGAAAGACTCCCATATCCTCCGTTCCAGCTTCCCGTACGGTGGAAAATTTCTTTGCATGGTTAATTGAACGATTTCTAGCTATCGTATATAGAAGTTTAAGGGATTGTTCCCGGTTGAGATCAGAATCTGCATACTTCTTAAAGAAGTTAAGGAAAGTATCCTGCATTAGGTCAGAGGCAATCTCCGGATTTCCGGTATATTTATATAGGAAATCAAAAATTCTCCCACTGGACTCCCGATAAAGGGTTTCCATAAAATCTTTCCGGGACTCCATTCAGCAATAATCCTAGCTGGAAAACCTAATTCAAGTCATTTCCGAGCCCAACAGGCGTTTGCTCCTTTTCCGATCTCTTTCACCTCCAGTGTTTTTATGCGTTCAATTTTTTTAACACCTAAGGAAAAAGCTTTTTCCAAGAAGAGGAAGTTTTTCTAAAAAAAATCGCCTAAGGAATCTTATTTAAGCTCCAGTCGTACTCTTTAAATTTGATCGAAGTTTCAGGGGGAATTGCTGATCCGCTATTTTTATTATAAAAGTCGATCAGGCTGCCTCCATCCCGAGTGAAATCCTCTTTGAACCAATCGAAGATTTTGCAGAGATAAAGAGTTTTCTGCGGGAAATCGTAATAGTTCCTACTAGAGTCCTTCAAAAAAGCCTTGGAAATCTTGCTCAGCTGGTCTTTGACTTGGTCCGATTTGAATGATTCGTTCAGAAGAGGAGGACACCCCACGGAGGCACAGTTTATAGCAATATGGATTCGAGGTTCCTTAAAATCCTTTCGAAGCTTTTCGTGTTCGATCCAGTCTAAGTTCCTACGCTCCCCCAGCAGTTCGAAAAATTCCCGCTTCCACGGACTTGAAAGTAGACTTCCGATCTCCTTAATGCTTTTTACGGGAAAATGATCTAAGATCAGTTTTACGGTAAATGCATTATAGGCGTTTAAGAGGAAGGTAAGCTTTTCCGACTCATTGAATTTAGAATATTCGGCCGGAGTTACCGAACTTAAATTCTTCAGATAGGTATCCAGAGATGAAATGTCTTTCTTAAATGCGACATAATCTACGAGCCCCTTTCTCACATGCTTCTTTAGCAAAGTATCCCAGTCAGCGTGTTTATGATCGAAAGCAGAGAGGCTCAAAGGAAGAAAAGAAACAATCAGCAAAATACAATAAGGTAGAAATCTTTGCACAAATATCATACGGATTTCCTCGCTTTGGAAATAGATCCTTCTGGACTCGAAGAAAACTACTTTTTTTGGAAAAAGTCTACGGTTTCTGGTACAAGAAAATCCATCAAGAAAAAGAGGTCTCGAATAAAATGACCGATATTGTATACGAAACGACTCGATGACATCCCTAAACGCAAAATTCGGCTTGTTACTTATTGTAATTCTTCTTCTGGACTTCGAGCAAGTCGGATCTTCCCCTACGAATGTCTTTCCCAAAGAACCGTCCGAATCAAAACCGCTAGTACGAGTTCTCCCTGCCTTTAGGAAGGAAGAATGCGACTGGGCAATCCGCTGGGACATCTGTTTAAAATGTATTAAAAACGGAATTCGGTATGCGCAAAGAATTCATTTCTTTCCATCGGGGCCCTATCGAGAGCACGGCTGTTATACGGAAGAAAGAGGATTTTTTCTTTTGGAAGAAGATTAGAAATATATGTGAAAGAGAAAAGATAAAAACCCAGGAACCCTCCGGTCGTAGGGAGGGCCCTAGATATTTGAAATAGAACTTATTTCTTACAGACTGCGAGGGCTTGGATATCCTTCGCCGACTTAAGACAACTTAATTCATACTTACCCGACATACATTCCTTAAGCAACATAGGGGCAAGAGAAGGACGAAGCGAATTTAATTTCTCGATTTCTTCAGTCGATTTACCTTCGGTAAGATTCTTGAATAAGTCGTTTACTACGGGTTCGCATTCCGCTTGGCTAACCTTCGGGCCGCCACAGGAAACAAGTACTGCGAGGACAAGCGCGGGGAAAATAACGAAGGATAGTTTTTTCATGTAAAACCTCTGCTTTTGGTTCTTTTAAGTAGTTTAAACTTCGCCATTTTACCGCCTCCCCTCCTTCTGGAAAGTTATTTTTTGGACGGCAGAACGGTTATGCCATAATGGGAAATTCCCTTTTCTCCCTTGAATGATAAAAGTCGTCTTTTGGAGTCAAATTTGAACGTTCCAGCGTTCACTAAAACTTCGAATCCTTTTTTATAGTGAATATCCGGTAAGAAAATTTCAGCTCCCGGCAATTCTTCTCCGTCTTTACGGAAAGAATACTTGAACAAGGATTTTTCCATATCAAAGTGGGTAGCTTCCGGAATTCCTTTGGTTCGAATCGGATACGGTCTAGAAAACGCTTGGACGGCTCGTCCTCCGTCGGGGTCGATATCATACGGAGTATCTAGGGAGAAGAGAGATAAATCCTCCTCATTCCATCTGTCGCCCAAACTATGGGTATTATCGGGAGTATAGTTCCATAAAGTATAATGCACAAATTGTTTTTCTAATGGAATCAACATGCGGTCTAGGGCCGATTTTAAGGGTCCATATTCCTTATTTAAAAATGCCGTTCTTCCGTTAAGATCCATAGGAATCCCGGTCTCACCGATAACCGTAGGGCAATTTCCCATTCTCTTCAAAGACATTTCCTTGATCATCCTTACCGTATCTTCATAGGCATATTGAACGGTTCTTTTGCCGAATACCGGTTTTTGTTTAAAAACATGAATCCCGAACCAAGGAATAAAACGTTTAAGCATTAATACGGAAGCGTCGTACCAGTGCGTTGCATTTACAACACCACTTTCTCCTACTTTGCTTTCCTCCTTCCATTCCATTTCCAAGCGAGTAGGATCGCTTTCTATAAAAATGAAAAATCGTTTTTGGACCGATTGAATTCGTTTCTTAAATTGCTTTATAAAAGGAGTCATATACTCGGGAAAGAACTCCACCTTTCTTCCCCGATATTTATAAAAATAATCCGATTTAAGAAGCATCGGAGCGCCGTTAGGATCGTAATCCCAAACTCCGTGATCATGCCAAACGCATCGATTTCCTTTCTTCCAAAGGGGAATCCTATGAGAATTCAATTTCGTTTTTCCGAAGTTGATTCCGGCGAATCCGAGCATATACGAATTATTCGCATTTAAAGATCTACCCTCGGAAAGAAACATCTCTTGAAACGGCGACGTCGTGACGACCTTGCCGAATCCAAATCCGGAAAATTCTCCAAGATTTTTCTTTCCGATCCATCCCGGAGAAGGCTCGTTCAACGAATCGAATCCTATTACATTTTTATACTTTACTAATTTCTTTGCAAGTTTGCAGATAGATTCGAAATAATGTTCCTGGAGGAATTCCTGCGCGTTTTTTCCTCGAATCATCAAATGTGGAGCGAACGTTTTTCCACCGAAAAAAAGGGTAAACATCGTAGCGCACGCGTATTTTTGATAATTCAAAGGCCACGACATCCGTTCGTAATTTCTACCCTGATGATGATGGACGATGGCGGTATCCGAATCCCGAATTTTGCCGATGTCCATCCCGACTTCTTCCAGCGTCCAGCCAGGTGCACCGTCTCCGCCTGTAAACCTTGACCAAACGTCCTGATGGGGATCTATAAAAATATAAAAACCTTTTTTCTCCGCTAGAGCTACCATCCGTTCCACATAATCCAAATAAGCAAGGTCATATTTGCCGGGCCCTTTATGCTCGATCGCTTCCCATGTAACTAAAAATCGTAAAAAATTAAAGCCCCATTTCTTGAGACGATCGAAATGTTCTTTGGCCTGTGCTTCCTCTAGTGGCCTTCCGACAAAAGATACGTTTCTGTGGTCGTAGAAAGTCAGAGTTTGATCGAAGTGCGTAGTTCCATCCGGGCGAAACGGAACTTTCGAGCTCCCGGAAAGATTCACTCCTCTCAATTGAAGTAAGAAGCCTTCCGAATCGTAAAAATTTCCGTTTTGAGCGGTTACTTCCAACATGTTTGCTCAATCTTCCCCGAATTGGACTTTTGCGTCTTCATAACCGCGACTAATCAAATAATCGGCTTGAACTTGCGAGAAATTCAAAATACTTCCGAACCCTAGGGAGGTTCTCGGTCCGATGACTCGAATTTTAATTTCTTCCTTGTCGGCAAAAGAAAAAACCGACTCTTGAAAGAAGCCCTTCTTGCCTCTTCTGCGCTTCTTTCTCTCGTATTGCAGGTTCGACATGACGGTTTGGAAAGAACCGATCAATGATAATTCGAATACCCGTTCTAAGCCTTCTCTTCTGCTTCGCGGCAACGGCATATTAACTCCTCCGACAGGTGAAAGCAAAACCACAACTATATCCGTTGCGCCTCGTTCCACTGCGGGTAAAATCGGAGTATTTGCCATAATACCACCGTCCCAATGGGGTTTTCCATCAACATATTGCCAAGGAAATATAAGTGGGATAGCAGAAGAAGCCATAACGTGCTCAATATCGATATCTTTATTACGAAAGAAAACAAGCTCGGCAGTTAAAATATTAACGGCCGTAATAATGACTTGAATCGAACTTTTCCGAAGATTCCGGAAGTCCAAATGGGAATATAATAGATATTTGAGAGGGGTGGTATCCGCAAGAGGAGAAAATCGCCTAAAAATAAGATCCACAAAATCGTTCCAGATGGAGTATTTCATCACCTTTTGGACTTCAATTGATTTCCAGAGATCGATGATCTCCCTGGCGTTTAGACCGCATCCCATCGCTGTGGCTGTAATAGCTCCTACAGAAGTCCCGCAAACGATGTCCGGCTTGAAGCGAATTTCCTCTAAATATTTCAGGACTCCCGCCTGATATGCTCCCCGAGCCCCGCCGCCAGATAAAATTAAAGCACGCTTCATTCTCGAAGATCCGTTCGCCAGTTTTCTTCTCTACGAGTAAATTTCAAGGCAGAATACTAGCGTTTCGAAATCTTCCGGTATTAAAGGGCGACGATTATTTAGGCGAGGCGGGAAAAACGGAGGATTTCGGAAGAAAGAACTCCCAAAATGTAGGAACTATGACAGCCCATCGGAGTTTTCAAAACCGCAAGCAGAATAATTACGATAAAATTTATCTTTGGACTAAAGAAAAATTAGCAAAATTGAATATTGAGGAACCGAATAAAGGAAACTAAAACCTTCTGAGCGTCTGCATCCTTCGATTTCAAAACGAATCCGAAAATGCCTAGAAGTGACCAATTTCCAGAGCTCAAAAGGCCAGTGGTCTGATGGTATTGCAATAGGTCCCAGAGGGCCTTTGCAAGCGGCTTGGGCTATTGCTCAGCCACCTCACAGGTCATTTTCTTGCTGCAACTATCGCTACTCAACTAAACCACCTCCTTTTACGTGTAGCCAGAACGTATTCTGTCTCATAAAAAAGTCAAGAAATGTCCGAAATTTTTTACGAAATTCCCGACAAGTTGGTACAAGGTCGGTGATATTTTAGGAAACGATCTTAACCTTGCGAGAAAGATAAAGTCCGATCAAATTGAAACCGACGGCCAAATAACCGACGATATCAAACCTCTCGAAGGATCCGTCAGGAAGTGTGACCAAGACAAATCCGGCGATCGTTGCACCCAACCCTGTTGCGATACTTTGCAAACCGGAACTTACCGACATGAAACTTCCCCGCAATTCCGGACGAACAGCCGACGTCATCAATGCCATAGCGGGAATGATACGACCCGATACCAAAACCATAAAGCTAGTGGTCACCATAAGTGCAACAGGCAGAGGGACCTTTGGCAAATGAGTGAGCACGATAATCGGAACAATTGCTATCAGAACCATGTTTAGAAAAACTTTATGTTTCCCGTATTTGTCCGCCATAATTCCGACAAATCGCGAAGAAAAGAAAGTGCAAAGTCCCCCGATCAAATATATCAGTTGAACGTCTTGCTTTGAAAATCCCACATTCCTTTCCATGTATACCGCAATCGAAGTGACTACCACGAACCCGCCTAGAATGACCGACATGAAAAAGAGAATCGCCTTAATGTGATTCCTATCGGATAAAACCGCATACAATTGCGAGAAATCCAATGCTCGTGCTTTGGCCTGCTTTGATGGGATACTCGGTAAATAAAAGATTGCGCTTAACAAGATCGGCAGACTTAGAGAAACCACGAATCCGAAACTGTAGTTCCAAGAAAATTTGTTGGCGATCCAAAGCCCGATTGGAACTCCCGCAACTGACGCGACCGAGAATGCGCCCATTACGGCACCCATAGCGCGACCTCGTCTTTCGATCGGGAAAACGTCGCCGATAATCGAAAGAATAATTCCGCCTATCATTCCGCCGAAAGTCCCCGCAATGATTCTTGCCGTTAAAAGGAAATAGAAAGAATCGGCAACAGCACAAAGAATCGTTCCGAAAATGAAACCTGTATACAGAAATATCGCCGCAGATTTTCGATTAAACCGATCGATGAAGTTCGCCCCCAATAACGCGGCGGCGGCAGCGGCATACGAATAAGATGCGAGAACGAATGAAAATACCGCCGTATCAATTCCGAATTGTTTTAAAAAATAATCCTGTAACGGAAACATAATCATAAAGTCCATGATGTGTGTGAACTGAATGCTAGCTAAAAGAAAGATCAAAAACGGTTCACTGAGAGCGGCTTTTGGACGGGCGATAGTAGAGGTTGACTCCATACTTACCAGGCTTTAGAAAGTAAAAAAGAAAGGGAGAAAATTTTACTTTCTGACAGTTTCGCCCGATAAAAAATCCTTTTTTTAGAATATACTTTGCGGCGAGACCTAAAAGTTAGAATTTAGTCTAGTCGACCTTTTTCATACTATGAACATAAAATTCACCGCAGCAGACCAAGCCGTTTCGTTGATCCAATCTTATAATCGCGTCTTTATTCATAGCGTTTTTGCCGCTCCTCCTCTCCTGATCGAAGCAATGTCAAAAAGAGCTAGCGAGCTCAAGGACGTAGAAGTCGTCCACATTCACACGGAAGGTTCGGTTCCGTACGCAATGCCTGGCAACGAAGCAAGTTTTAGAACGAACGCTCTTTTTGTAGGTCCGAATATGCGGAAGGCAGTGGAAGAAGGGCGCGCCGACTATGTTCCCGTTTTCTTAAGTGAATGTCCGGCCCTATTTCGAAAAGGAATTCTTCCTATAGATGTCGCATTGATTTCCGTTTCTCCACCTGACAAACACGGATTTTGTTCTTTAGGAGTTTCGGTCGATATCGCAAAAGCGGCAGTCGATACCGCTAAAAAAGTTATTGCCCAGGTAAATCGCAATATGCCTCGAACGCATGGCGACGGAATTTTACACGTAAGTAAAATCGACGCTTTCGTCCAAGGTGATACTCCGCTGTTAGAAGCCCCGGCAACGGTGCCGAACGAAGTGGAAACCAACATAGGTAGATATATCGCCGGATTGGTAGAAGACGGCGCGACATTACAAATGGGCATAGGCGCGATCCCTAATGCAGTATTAACGTTCTTAACGAATCACAAAAACTTAGGAATTCATACCGAAATGTTTTCGGATGGAGCAATACCCCTGATTGAAAGCGGCGTCGTAAACGGTACCCGAAAGAAAACTCATCCGGGTAAAATCGTTTCCGGTTTCGTCATGGGAACGAGAAAACTCTACGATTTCATCGACGATAATCCCGAAGTAGTTCTGTTAGATATCGAGTACGTAAACGATACATCGGTGATTCGTAAAAACCCGAAAGTAACGGCTATCAATTCCGCAATCGAAGTCGATTTAACCGGACAAATTTGCGCGGACTCGATCGGAACCAGGCAGTTTTCGGGAGTGGGTGGACAAATGGACTTTATTCGAGGAGCTTCCCTTTCCGAAGGTGGAAAGCCGATCGTTGCTTTGCCTTCCTCCACTTCCAAAGGAGAATCCAGGATAGTCACGATGTTGAAGCCCGGAGCAAGCGTAACGACTACCCGTGCTCATGTGCATTATATCGTTACCGAGTACGGGGTGGCCGATCTCTATGGAAAAAATTTAAGACAAAGAGCGAACGAGTTAATAAGAATCGCGCATCCCGATCACCGTGAATCCCTGGAGAAGCAAGCCGCCGAAAGATTTCGCGGGTTTTAGAGAGCTTTTGACAAAAATCAAAACGACTCATGACGAGAAGAAAGTATAATTTCTTTCCGAACTATCCGCAACTTTCATTATGAAAAAAATTATGAATTAATATCATTACGTACGAAAGATCGTATGATCCGTTTCATTATTCCGTCTACCAAAGTAATTGGATATGAAACTCTGGGATTATATTAACGAAGATTTTTTAAGAGCAAAATCCTCTCAAATTCGGGAAATCCGAGCCTTAGATAACGGGAAAACAGTTAGAGTACTCTGCGTTTCTTCCATTCTGATCTCCTTACTTTTAATCGTTCAAAACGTAGTTTCTCCCGGGTTGCCCGAGGGAAGCATTATCAAGCTCTTGTATATTGTTTCGTTCACTAGTGTGGCAGTTATTTCGTTTATATGTTATTTGTTTCTAACGTTTATCGCAAATCCTCATATCATCAGGATGTTAACGAATTTTTACGGCTTTACCGCCACCCTCATGACGACTACTCTCACCTTGATCGATTTGGCGCATATTAAGGATTATTCGGCGTATTGCTTCGGCCTGATGACCCTACCCCTTTTTATCCGCGCTAGCCTTGCCACTTACATCGCGATCATAGCCGTCAACTTCACTTGGTTTTTATTCGGATATCATCTAATGCTAAATGAAGAGATCGATTTTAATACTTTAGCCCCAATTATCGCTTTTTCCATCGGCAGCCTTTTTGCTTCCGTCGTAGTGGAAAGGGCAAGGTTAAAGGGAAATTTTCTGCAACTTGAACTGGAAGAATCGAATCGGAACCTTCGGGAACTTTCTCATAAGGATCAGCTCACGGGGTTATACAACCGTCGCCATCTCATGGAAGCGCTTCAAACTATGGTTTCCGCCGCGAATCGATACGATTTTCCGGTCTCCGCCTTATTATTAGATTTAGATCATTTTAAAAAGACGAACGATTCCTTCGGACACCAGGTAGGAGACCGATTGCTCGCAAGAATCGGCGGCTTATTATTCGGCCTGGTTAGAGATTGCGATATAGCAGCCCGATACGGTGGAGAAGAATTTTGCATAATTCTTACGAATACCGCGAAAGACGGGGCGCTCTTCGTTGCCGAGCGAATTCGTAATAGGATCGAGAGCGAAACGTTCGAAGGAATTCCTTGGAACGTGACGGTCAGTATAGGAGTTTCGATGCGGGAGCCGAATCAGTCCGTAGAGGATTTTCTAAGAATAGCGGATGAAAAACTCTACGAATCCAAGTCGGCAGGGCGCAATCGGATCTCGGCTTAAAGTAATTCCTTTTGCTCCAATTTCGCAACCGGAAAAAAAGTTCCGATTAATTGACCTATAAAACTGATCGCCAATCCGAGCAAGGAGGCAGGAAGCCAATCAGGACCCCAAAATTTAAAACCGATCCACGCCGCGGTACCCCAAAACATGGCGAAAATCGCACCCGTTGCAGTCGACCGCTTCCAAAAAAGAGCGGACACAAGCGGAACAAATAATGAAACTAAACTGATCGAAGAAGAATCGGCTACAAGCTGATAAATGTTCGTCTGGCTCAAAGCCATTACCGTCGAAACCGCAGTGACCAATAATACAGAAAATCGTAATACTTTTAATAATCTAGCTTCTGCGGTGTCTTTAAGAAGAGGGCGAATCAAATTTTCTCCTAAGACGGTTGCCGGTGCAAGAATAGCTCCGGACGCTGTACTCAGAATTGCGGAAAGTAATGCGCCGAAAAAAAGAATTTGAATCAGAAGTGACGAATGGATTAGCACGACCTGCGGGAGGATCATTTGACTGTCTCCGAACGCAATATCCGGATAAACTTTTCTCGCAAAGTACCCGGCTAAAAGCGGTAGAAAAGCTACGGTTAAATACATGACCGCTCCTAAATAGGAACTATAGACTGCAACCTTTTCCGATTTGGACGACATGACTCTCTGAAAAATATCCTGTTGCGGAATAGACCCTAAGCCTATAGTTATCCATGCCGCAATATACGCCAGTACCGCTTTCAATTCGAACGGTGGAAAAAAATTAAAAAAGCCGGGTTGAGAATTGGAAAGAACGGTATCGAAGCCGCCGGCCTTCTCTTTTAAATCCCAAACTAGCACCGCTAATCCGACTACGATCAAAATCGTTTGGACAAAATCAGTAATGGAGATTGCCCACATTCCTCCTACGTACGTGTAAATCAATACTACGATCGACGCGAGCAAGATTCCGACGTACATTTCGAAACCGAACAGCGAATTGATGACGATCCCCATAGCGACTAGCTGAGCCGCAATCCATCCGAAATAGGAAGGAATCATGAACAACGCGGACAGAAATTCGATTTTCTTCCCGAACCGATTTCGATACAAATCTCCGAAGGTAAGGATGTTCATTCTATATAAAGGTCGGGCAAAAAATAATCCCACTAGAGAGAGACAGAGTGCAGCTCCGAACGGATCTTCGATAACCGCTAAAATCCCGCCTTCCACGAATTTGGAAGAAGCCCCCATCAACGTTTCGGACCCGAACCAGGTCGCAAATAATGCGGAAGACGCGAGAAAAAGAGGTAATCGTCTACCTGCTAAAACGTAATCCTTGGAACTTCTTACGAATCTTGAGGAGATCGCTCCT
The DNA here is from genome assembly GCF_000243675.2 of Leptospira inadai serovar Lyme str. 10. NCBI lineage: Bacteria > Pseudomonadati > Spirochaetota > Leptospiria > Leptospirales > Leptospiraceae > Leptospira > Leptospira inadai. Next base: position 293,097 of record NZ_AHMM02000024.1, read on the forward strand.
ACCAGCAGCGTGATAAGAATGTAGAATATAACAAAAAAACCTAACAATTTTTAGATAGCCCTCCGTAAGCCCCTTCGCCTCGCCGTTCGTGGCAAGAATCGGTTTTACGTTTTAAATTATCGAGTTTAAATCGCTACTCGATATTCAGGATGATAAGCGTAATATCGTCTTGGACAGGAGTTCCTCGAAGGAATTCATATACGCAAGCGATGATTTTCTCCGCCTGCCGATCCGGATCGAATTGCCTCGTGGATAAAACCGAATTTCGGAATCGATCCTCTCCGTACTCGATTTTATCGGAATCGAATTGTTCGAAAATTCCGTCGGAAAATAAATAGAGTCTGTCTCCTGACTGGATACCGAATTCGCTGTTTTTGTAAGGATAATCTTTAACAAACCCTAATATAGCCCCCGTTTTAGGTAGGTCTCTCGTTTCTCCGTCCCGAAGTAAATATTGAGAAAGGTGACCGGCAGACGCATATTTTAATTTCATCTCATTCAAGTCTAAGTCGGTCAATGTCGCGGTAAAATACAGAGTTTTATATTTGGTTAGGATCGCGTTATTTAATTCGGATAACAGCTCTCCGGGATCATCGAATTTGAACTTAAGATTCTCGTATTCTCCTTTGATTGCCATCGTAATCAACGCGGCTTGGACTCCATGCCCTGTTGCGTCCGCTAAGAAGAATCTGTATTTACCGTCCTTGACGACGGATAAGTCGTAAAAATCTCCTCCAACCTCGTCCATCGGTAAATAGCTGACCGAGTATCGTAAACCCGGTATCGTGAAATGCTCGGGGAGAATACTTCGTTGAATCCTCTTCGAATATAACATATCCTTCCGGATGATTTCTAAAGACCTTGCCAGTTCGTCGGTTCTCTCCGCGACTTTTTGTTCCAATTCCGAATTCATGGAGGTGATATCTTCGTAAAGCTTTGCGTTCTCCAAAGAAATTGCCGCCTGCGCGGAAAGAATTTCCAAAATTTCCAATCTATGTTGGTCGAAGATTCCGGAGGTCAGACGATTTTCCAAATAAAGAACGCAGAGAATTCTACCTTGTTTCGTGATCGGCATACACAATAGCGATTTAGGCTTGCTTCGTCTAACGTACGGGTTTACGGAATATAAAGGATCTTTCGAAGCGTCTGCTAGTAAGATTCTTTGCCCCGATCTAAAGCAGTAATAAACGACTTCCGTCGGCAATAGGTGAGCAGCATCATCCAAGGTCATCGGCTTAGGTAGAAAGCCGGGCTCTTCGATGTCGGATCCGGCTCGCAAGTATAACTCTCTACCGTCCGGAAGCACCAAAAAGCCTCTAGTCGCCGCGGCACTTTCCATGATCGTTCGAACCAGTTGCCGCAGGAGTTCGCCTAGCTCGATCACTCCCGAAATGCTTTGAGAGGCTTTCAAAACCGTTCGCAAATCAAGATTATAGCTGGTGGCAAGTATGGAATCGGATAGTACTCGTTCCAACGAATGTTTGCCTGTCGAAGAAGCTCGGAGCACTTCCTCGAATTCTTCCTTTAGGGACTCTACGAGAGATTTCGCTCCCCAGTAACCGTAAAGTCGAAGGGAATTTTGCAGAAGAAACTTCCCGTACGAAAGACGATCCCTTCTTATATTCCATCGAGCCGCATGCTCAAAGACGACCGCTTTTCGCAGGTCGCTGCTTTCATACTCGGCCTCCTTAATCGCATTTTCATAATAAACGCTAGCCGCGTCCTCCTTGCCTTGGAATTCCGCAATTTCCGCCTTTAATACGAAGGCATAAGCGCTAAACGAAGTCGGATAAATTTTTTGCCATCGAGAAAAAAGGGATCGGGAATTCCTGATAAAAAGTCTTTCGGAGAACCTTAATTTTCGGCCAGAATCCGAAAATTTAAGCAACAACATGGATTTATAAAATCTATATTCCGAATATAGGAATAGAATTCTGGATTTTTCCACATCTTCCTTATATTTATCCAGGATACGCTCGGCTTCATTATAATTTCTGGATAAATATGCCGAAGTTCCGATAAGAGTCGCGTACCATGAATTCGCGGTACCGTTGCCGGCGGGAAAGAGAACCGAATCTTCGAAGTTTTTATGACTCAGTACCGATTCTTTGAATCGTATCGATTCCGTTGTCTTTCCCTCGATGCGATCCAAGTAAGATTCGGAAGTATATAAAAATATATTCAAAATATCGTAATTGAGTTTCGATCCTCTCTCTATGTTTTCCCGAATCTTCTCCCTATAAGAATAGGAGTTTTCCGCCGAATAAAGTTGATACATATTCTGGGAAAAAAGCGCGTACCCGGCCCATAAATAGTCCCCATGCTGCAGGCATTTATGATATGATTCTTCGGCAAAATCCGCGATAGCGCGAAAAGGATGCTTAAAATAATCCAGTAAGATCGTGCGACCGAAAATATATCTTCCGTAAAGGTGATCCGCATCAAAGCGCTCCAAAATCCCCTCTGCCAATCGCCAATATCGCAAGGACAACTCGAAGTTTCCGGTTCCGGCTAGGATTACGGAACCGAATCCGGCATATCCGAAAAAACTAGAAGGAGAATTTCCTTCCTTAAGAGTTAGATTAATAAGTTTTAAATATAGATACGCCATAACGGTGGCGTCCATATGCTTTCCATAATTAAGTAAATTAACGATAATGTTAACCGCTTCGACTTTATGCGGGTCCTTATTTTCTTTTGCGTTGATGAGTTTTTCGGGACTCCTTCCTCTACCGTAAACGATCATCTTTAGAAACTCGAATAGGAGCCCCGCTATTCCGGGTTTACCTCTAAACCGAATCCCTAGACATTCCAAAGCGTCGACACCGATTTTATATGCGGATTCGAGGTCGTTAAAGACGTTCATGACCTCCAACTGCATTAAATATACGTCGACTTTCTCGATCGGACTCTCGGCCTTCGCCAATAATTCCGCAACGATTTCCTCCGCCTCCTCCCTCTTGGAAAGATAATAGGCGGATTCCGCCAACGATTTCATAATGTTAAACGAAGTTCTTCTATCGGATCGCCGATGGTTTTTCCTTAAAAGAGATGAAAGAAGCCCGAATATCGAATAAGCCGATTCGTAAGCCGCCGAGGCTTTTGCCGCGTTTCCCGCTAGGACCGTGTAATGAAAGAAATCCTCGCTCCCCTCTTCGTCTTCGCGCAACTCTTGAGATCGAACGAGATGACTCGCGATCTCGAGAACCAACGCCCCGTTACCGTTCTCTTTTTCTCGTTCGATTAGAATACGCGCGATTCGCTTATGGATTATACCGCGCTCGATCGGCTCGGTAGCATCCGAAATCCCCTGGCTCATTCTATCGTGAGAGAAACGAAACTGTACTTCGGATAACGAAGAAAGAAGTCCCGATTCTTCGATTTTCCCTTGAGAAATATATTGCAACGCCGGAAATAACATCGTTCCCGATTCGTGATAAAATAAAATGCCTTCCTTTACGCTCTCTCGAATTCCGCGCGCGAGCAGGTCCGGCTTATCCTTAAAAAAATCGTACAATATTCTAAGATCGAACTTCGCACCGATACATGCACCCACTCGTAATACGAGGGCCGTCTCTTCCGGAAGTCGCGCAATTCTTTCGAAAACAAGATCGAGAACGTTTTCCGTTACGCCTCTTTGAAGAATCCGATCCCATTCAGGAACGTAACGCGATGTAGTCGGGTTGAACGTTAGACAGGAATCCTGAAAAAGAGACTTTAAGAACTGATGTAGGAACAATGGATTACCGTCGGTTTTGGATATCAATATCTCCACCAACTTATCCGCATCGCCCGCATCAATGTACAAGCTATCCGAAACGTACTTGCGAACGCTTTCTCGGCTCAATGGACCCAGTGTTATTTCCCGGACTTCCAGGCCTGGCGCAAGCGACTTCCCCTTTAAAGTGGAGAACTCCCCCTCCTCGATCCGACTAGCCAGAACGAATAGCAAACCTTCCCACTCTTCACTATGCAGAATATATTCGATTAAAGAAACGGACGCAGGATCCGCCCACTGAACGTCGTCCAACAATACGACGGCCGGGTTCTTTTTATCGAAGCATAAGCATAAAAACCGCAGTGCTACCGCAAATAAGGTCTTTTCATCCCTGGCTTTTTTCCGGTCCTTCGCCTTATCGGAAACCCCTAGAAGGTTTACCAGATCGGGTAAAAAATGGGCTAAAATTTCAAAATTTTCACCTAACGTTTCCTTAATATAATTCCGAAGGCGTACTATCTCTTCTTCCTTGCGTTCCAGGATCGTTCGAAGAAGGTCTCCCATCATTTGTCGAAATGCGAAATAGGGAATGCCCCGCTTGTCCTCCTCGAACTTTCCTCGAATCAATTGAACCGAATATATGTCCAAGTAGGAAATCGCATCCTCGACTAAAGTCGTCTTTCCTGTTCCGGATTTTCCGCGCACGACGACGACTCCTCGCTTACCGGAGGTGACTCCGACTACGGCGGATTCGATCGTTTTTCTTTCCTTTTCCCTATCATAAACGCGATCCGAATCGCGAAACCCGGTCCTCTGCTCGTAAACGCCGGGCAGGAATTCGGAAAGCTTTCGCTTTGAACGTAAAGATTCCTTAATATTCTTTAAATCATGAGTTAAGCTTTCAAGCGAGCGATATCGTTCCTCGGGCATTTTTGAAAGCAATTTATCCACGACATCGGAAACGGCTCTGGGTACATCATCCCGCAATTTGGCGAGAGAAACCGGCGATCGAGCAATATGATAATGGATTAATTCTAGGGGATCATCGGAATTGAATGGAGGAACTCCCACTAGGATCTGATAGAACAAAGCCCCCAAGGAATAAGCATCCGAACGGGAATCGACCGCTCGATTTAAGCGTCCGGTATTTTCGGGAGAACAATATGCGAGCAGATCGAAGGTGTAACGCTGAGGGACATACCCTCCTTTATCCGATAGTAAAAGAGAAGCGCCCCCAAGCCATGCCAGTTTAGAGACGCGAGATGTCGGGTCATAAAAAAAGGCCTTGGGAGAGATTTGATTATGAACGATCCCGACCGAATGTAGTTTCAAAAGGTTTTCGGATAATGACAGGGCCATCTCCAAAAATTCCTCTATTTCGATATTAGGACTTCCCGAGAGTCTCTTTTCCAAAAGGCCGAAGGAAACGTTTTCGTAAACCAAGCAGATTCTTTCGGAAACGTCCACCATCATTTCCGGTCGTAAAATTCCGGAATCCGACACTAATTTTCCAAGTTCGAACTCGTTTACGAAATAAAAAGAGGAAGCTTCCTTTGCGTCGGTTTTTTGGACGCGAATAATTTTCGCGTCTCGGACTGGACCGAAAAACCCCCGGTAAGTGATGGAGAAAGAATCCTCATGGATTTGCTCCCCCAACTCGTAGGGAATTTTTTCGGTTTTCGCCTTAGCCATGCGTCATTAACTGAATCGTTTAAAATTTATTAAATAAAAGGAATCGGCAATAAAGCAAAGAACGCCTAAAATCAGCACGAAATATTCCATAGGGAAGTAAAGAAACAAGAAAACCGTAAAAAAAGCGTTCCCGACCAATTTTGCCCAAGAAACCGGATATGAAAAGAGACTCGGGTTTTTCATCCTAATAAACAAAAGAGGATACAACCCCGAAATAAATAAATTCAAAATATACGCCGAATTTGAACCGGTAAACAAATCGTATCCTCCTTTGTGGAATGCGTAAATTAACGTCCCCCAGGAGATTACAAGAAACGCTAAAAGGAATCGATACCCTATGTCGCTTATAGGGAAGGACAATTGTTTTTTACCGTATCGAATGACATGATAGAAAATAACGACGTCGAGTACGAAAGCGAGTCTATATCCCCATAATAAAATGGCTCCCATGGGCTCTTGAATCACAAAACCCCAGAGAAATTCCCAAATGATATTTCCGCAGGCGATGAAAACAGGCATCTCTACGAAATGAGATTTAAACGGTGCAATCACCAGAACAAGATACATATAAGCCCAAAAAACGACTCCGAGAAGGAGCAGAATATTTTCCGTTAGGGTATATCTTCCGAAAAGATCGGGGTCCGAAAAAACTCTGTTCAGAAATTCCATCGGCTTATACTCCCCAATTGTCTCGTAGCGATGGCGGAATCCAAAAGCGTGCACGCTTCCCGTCATAGTAAAAATGATCCATCGAAAACAGAAGTTTGGACGAGAAAAAGGAAACGAGCTTTCCGAATCCCTTATCCTCATCCAAATGAAAATCGACATCCACAAAAATTCTTTCGAGGAAACTGCCGAGCAAATCTTTGGGAGGCCAAGGTAGCCCTAACACTTTGGAAGTATCTTCCCCCATGTACGTTTGTATAAAGTAAAGCGGAAGATTATCGAAAAGATTTCCCGGAAGCATATATTCCATAAAATCAATAAGGGATTGAGTCAAAATCTTACCCGCTTCGGACGATTTCCTTTGGTCTAAAAAAATCGATTCCCCGAACGAATGAGCGTTCGAAAAGTTTTCCGGGCAAAGTTCCGGTTTTACTCCGATCAGATGACCCACTACTCTCCACAAATGAATATACGAATCTTTCTCTTCCTCCGTTAAACGAATACTGGATTGGGCCAGACCTTCTATTACTAGGCTTGAAAACGATTGGAGAGTTCCGGCCATATCCTCCTGATTTACAGGTTTACCTAAATCGGGATTCCAATCCGGACTCTGAGAAAGAAAATACCGAATGGCGGCATGCATCAGACGGACTTTTTGGGAAACTCGTATGCCCCGGCCTTTCGGTCCTAATCCATCGACTTGCAAAACGGAAATAACAAATTGAGTCGTTTCCATTAATCGCCGATTCACGTTGGAAAGGGATCGATTTTGTTCCACCAAACGGCCCGTTCTCAACAGGACCTGAGCACCGTCCCCGCAAGAATAAG